>JAZSHX010000038.1:0-8196 GCA_045533485.1 Candidatus Scatosoma sp.
AAAAACCCGTGAAAATCAAACGATTTTCACGGGTTTTTGGTCGAGGCGACGGGATTTGAACCCACGACCTTCGCGTCCCGAACGCGACGCGCTACCAGCTGCGCTACGCCTCGATTTTTCAGTTTTTTATCTATTTTCGTAAGTGGTCAAACATGTGGTCAAGCCACTTATTTCGAACGTTTTGTGGAAAAGTATACCGCCCGAATTGTCAGGTTTTTCAAGGGGTTCAGCGATTTTCAAAAATCACTGCTTCAAGACCGGTGGCGGTGTCCCGAACCATACGCGCTACCAGCTGCGCTACGCCTCGATTTTCAATTACAAACGATATTATAACAAAAGCAATGCAAATTGTCAAATCTTTTTCACCGCCATTTCTGCGATTTTCCAAAAATAAAATTCCGCAGGCATAATTTCTTCCATTTCATTTCAAAACATCAGCGTCCCCAATAACCATTTTTCTTTTTGAAAACATTGACAAGCAAAACTTGGTTGTGTTATAATATAAGCATCTAAACGATACCGCAAGGAGAACGCATTATGAAAATTTTTATCGGTGCGGATTTGGTTCCTACAAGTGCAAATTCTTTAACCCCCAACGCTGTCAGCGAGCAGGCGTTTATCGACGGGAACATTGAGCAATTATTTTCCGATGTTTTGCCGTTAATGCAGGGTGCGGACGTGACGATTGTCAATCTCGAATGCGCGCTCACGGATACAAATGTACCCATCAAAAAGATAGGTCCTAACTTAAAAGCATCGCCTAAATGTGCTTTGAGCTTAAAGAAAGCGGGGATCACCGATTGTGCTCTTTCCAACAACCATGTATTTGATTACGGCAAAAAAGGACTGGAAGATACTGTCAAAGCACTCGAAGAAGTCGGGCTTGCTTACATGGGTATCGGAGCAAACGATACAGACAGCAGAAAAGTCCATTACATAAAAAAATGCGGTAAAATAATTGCCGTTGTCAACGTTTGCGAGCATGAGTATACGTACGCGCTTCCCGATAGAATGGGAACGAACCCGTTTGATCCGTTCCTGACGATGGCGGACATTCGCGAGGCGAAGAAAAACGCCGACGTTGTCATTGTTTTATACCATGGCGGCAAGGAGCAATGCCGCTACCCGTCGCCCCGTCTTGTTAATGCCTGCCGCGAAATGGTGCACAACGGTGCGGACGTTGTTTTGACACAGCACAGTCACTGTATCGGTTGCTATGAACAATATCAAGGTGCACACATTCTCCATGGTCAGGGCAATTTCCATTTTGCGCGCGAAAACGCGGACGACAAATGGAATACGGGGTTTGCGGTTGAGTTGCATATCACGGACAAAGTGGATATCAAGTTCTATCCCTTTGAGGCAAAGGGCGCAACCATTTCTTTGGTAAAGGGTGCACGCTACGAAGAGCTGATGTCGGCGTTTGAAAAGCGCAACGAAGAGTTGAGAAACGGCGAATGGCGACAAGGCTGGCGTGCGTTTGTCGAGCAAAATAAGGCGCGTTATGTGAATGCAATATGCAACCCGGGTAAGGCGGAAAACGAAGAGCAGGCGGTAGCATTTTTGCAAACGTTTGCGCACCTGCTTGATTGCGAAGCACATACCGATATGTGGCGTGAGTTGTATCCCACGTGGAATTTAACCAACGAAAAATAAGCTTATATCAAAGCCAAAAGAACTCTCCAATCTTGGAGAGTTCTTTTGATTTACGACTCAAATTCAAAGCAGGGGATAGGTTTCAGCTTGAACTCGTTGCGCGCATGCAAGCGGTCGATTTTTTGCTTCCATTCGTCGCTTTCATACACACCATCGCGGATATATCTATCCAAATCAGCGTACGTAAACCCAAGATTATCTTCATCCGTTTTCCCCGAAAGTCCGTCGGACGGCACTTTTTCTACTAAATTTGCAGGCAGCCCCAAATAATGCCCGATTGCTTTTACTTCCTGTACGGTCAATTTTCCAAGCGGTGAAAAATCGCCTGCTGCATCGCCGTAACGCGTAGAATATCCCACCCAGTCTTCCGACAAATTGCAGGTATTTGCCACGCGTCCGTTCATAGATTGCGAAAGTGCGTACAAAGTAGACATACGAATTCTCGGCGGCAAATTGACGATGGCTTGACGGCTCATTTCTACGCCCGCATTTTTCATGCTTTCCATTACGCCGTCTACCGCATTTTTCACGTTGCAAACGTAAAACGGTATACCCAGGTATGCGACGAGTTGTTTGGAACAGTCAATATCGCTTTGCTCTCCGTTGGGCATCAAAACCCCGATAACACGCTCTTTTCCAAGCGCTTTCACGCATAAAGCGGCGACCACGCTCGAATCCTTTCCGCCTGAAATCCCGATTACAGCGTTGCAACCATTTCCGTTTTCTTCAAACCAGTCCTGTATCCATTTAACAAGGTTTTCCGTAACAATTTTCACGTCAAACATAATTACACCCCAAACAATAAATCGCCGTAGGTTGGCATCGGCCAGTATTCCGCAGACACCAAAAGCTCCATTTCGTCGGCGGCGATGCGCAACTTTTTCATGCAGGGCAACACCTTTTTCTTATAATAATTGCCAAGCTTGGTCACGTCGCTGATTTTTTCCATACTGCAAAGCGCCTTATCCAACCGTTGTGCTTGTGCGTACGCTTCGCGCGTCCATTCGCAAATTTTCGCCAACGTTTCTTCTTCGTATAAGCAATCGATAGTAGCAACAACCGCCTTTTTCGCGGTCAAGCTTTCCGCCAAAGCACGGCTGTACGCACTTGCGGCAGGCAAAATATCCTTCATCGCCATATCCACCATCGTGCGACCTTCAATGTGTATCAGCTTGCAGTAGCTTTGCATCAAAATTTCATAACGCGACAAAAGCTCACGCTTCGTGAAAACCTTATGCGTAGTAAACAGCGACACGCTCTTTTCCTTGATGAGATAGGGCAGGGCATCGGGTGTCGTTTTCAAGTTCAAAAGTCCGCGTTTGTCCGCTTCCATCAGCCACTTATAATCATACCCGTTTCCGTTGAAAATAATGCGTTTGTGGTTGGCGATCACGCGCTTGATAAGCTCATGCAAAGCCGTTTCAAAATCGCCTGCGTTTTCCAGCTCATCGGCAAACAAGCGCAACTCTTCCGCGACCGCCGTGTTCAAAACGGTGTTCGACATCGACACGGACGCCGACGAACCAAGCATACGGAATTCAAACTTATTCCCCGTAAACGCAAACGGCGAAGTGCGGTTTCTGTCTGTCGTATCCTTGGGGAATTTGGGCATAGTATGTACGCCGACGCGCAGGAGTTCCTTTTCCTTTGCGCCGTACGGTTTATCGTTTTCAATGGCTTCCAAAATTTCCGTCAGCTCGTCGCCAAGGAAAATGGAAACAACGGCAGGGGGCGCTTCGTGCGCGCCCAAACGGTGGTCGTTCCCTGCAGACGCAACGGACACGCGAAGCAAATCTTGGTATTCGTCCACGGCCTTAATCACCGCGCAAAGGAACAGCAAAAATTGTGCGTTTTGATAGGGCGTTTCCCCCGGTTCTAACAGGTTTAAACCGGTATTCGTCGACATAGACCAGTTGTTGTGCTTACCGCTGCCGTTCACGCCGTCAAACGGTTTTTCGTGTAACAAACACACCAAATTATGCTGTTTGGCAAGCCGTTGCATAATTTCCATCGTCAGCTGGTTATGGTCCGCCGCGATGTTCGTCGTCGTAAACACGGGCGCAAGCTCATGTTGCGCGGGCGCAGCTTCGTTGTGTTCGGTTTTCGCAAGTACGCCAAGTCGCCACAATTCTTCGTCCAAATCGCGCATAAACGCTTGCACACGCGGCTTCAAAACGCCGAAATAGTGGTCTTCCATTTCCTGTCCCTTGGGCGGTTTTGCACCAAACAAAGTGCGCCCTGTGAACAGCAAATCCTTACGCTTATTGAAAATATCCTTATCTACCAAAAAATATTCCTGCTCAGGTCCAACCGTCGTCTTGACCGAAGTCACGTCTTCGTTGCCAAACAGTTTCAAAATACGCATCGCTTGACGGTTGATGGCTTCCATCGACCGCAAAAGCGGTGTTTTTTGGTCAAGCGCGTCGCCTGAATAAGAACAAAACGCAGTGGGGATACACAAAACGCCGTCCTTGATAAACGCGTAGGAAGTCGCGTCCCAAGCCGTGTAACCGCGCGCTTCAAACGTAGCGCGCAAACCGCCGGACGGGAAAGACGATGCGTCGGGCTCGCCGCGTACCAGCTCTTTGCCCGAGAATTCCATCATCACGCCGCCGTTCTTGTCGGGGGAGATAAAGCTGTCGTGCTTTTCCGCCGTAATCCCCGTCATGGGTTGGAACCAGTGCGTATAATGCGTCGCGCCGTTTTCCACAGCCCAGTCCTTCATTGCGGCAGCCACTTCGTTTGCGACAGACAAATCCAAACTGCGTCCGTGCGCAATCGTGCGTTCCAACGCCTTATAGGTGTCGGGGGTCAAGCGCGCTTTCATCGCCTTGTCGTCAAAGACCATACAACCAAAATATTCAGATACGCATTTCATATGTAACGTTCTCCTTTGTATGCGTAAATTGCCATACGTAAAATATACGTTTATTATACTGTATTTTGCATATCCTTGTCAACGGTTTGCAACGCGTTAAAAAATTTTTAACACCCTTTTTTCATTTTTTAGGGTGTTTTTTTGCGTTTTTACGCGTTTTTAACACCCTTTTTTCAATTTTCGCAAAAAACCGTGTTTTTATGAAATAACGTTACGGTTGTAATTCCGTCAAAAAATTATGATACCGAACGGGCATATATCCGCGCATTTGCTTGGTGCGCTCGCGCGAAGGGATATTCACGGCGGCGTAGTATGTTTTCCAAAGCGCCTGCCACGCCTGTTCATCGTCACTCAAAAAAACGTCAGCGTTTGCAAGCGGTAGCACGGCGCAGCGCTCCCCGTCGTAAACAGCGGCTTTTTTGCGTTTAATATCGTGTAGTACAAACGGAGTTTTTCCTAAGCGCGCACGAAAATGCGGAACAAGCAAATCGCAAATATCGTGGTCGGGGGAAAAGGGCGCGTATAACACGCCGTTTGCGCTTTCGGTAAAGCGGATAAATCCGTGAAAGCGGTGTATTTCCAAGCCTACGCGCTTGATGCGTTGTACCGCGTCGAACACGTCGTCGAAAGCAAGGGCTTCTCTCACGGGCCTTTTCGCTTGTGCCAAACGGCGCACGTAGGCAAAAGCCGTTTGCGCGCTGTCGCTTTCTCCTGAGCGTAAAAGATAGGAAATATCGCGCATCACGCGCGTATCAAAAGATAATAACCGTGCGCGCGCACGCGCGGCTTTCGCCGTATCCGTTTGCACGTGTATCGGTTCTTGTCCTAAAAGCAGTTGTGTTTTTTCGTGGGCAAGCCGTGCGTTTTCATCGTGAAAAGCGCAAACAAACGCCGTCAAAAACCCGTCGATTGTACCGTCGAAAAAGTAAATCATCGCATACCTGCCCCCTTTATTTTATGATTTATAGCTGTCCCGTCAACGCCATCAATGCGTTTTCGCGGTTAGATAGCATCGCGAACATATCCAGCTGCGTTGCGCTCTCTTGCGTTTCCGTTTGTATAAGTAAGCCACGCACGTCGCTTTCCCGTTTTGTGCCGAAAAATTTTCCGTTGCAGGTGATAAAGTGCTTTGCTCGCTTTAAGGCAACGCGCATTTTGATTAAATCTTCAAAGGTCAGCTTCGTGTACGCGCGCGCCTGCAAAATCTTGTGCGCGTTTTTACCGCCTATCCCCGGCACGCGCAGCAGCGTTTCCAAAGGCGCTTTGTTGATTTCCACGGGGAAAAGATGTAAATTGCGCAACGCCCACGCGCATTTGGGGTCTAATTCCAAGGACAGGTTTTCATTTTCTTCCAAAAGCTCTTCCACGGAAAATCCGTAAAACCGCAACAACCAGTCGGCTTGATATAAGCGGTGCTCTTTGAGCTGTCCTGCGCTTTCGTTTGGCAAAAGTGCGTCGCGTACGACGGGTATGTAAGAAGAATAGTAAACGCGCTTCAACTGCATGTTGCGATATAACGCTTGGCTAAGTCGCAAAATTTGACCGTCTTTTTCAGGAGATGCACCCACGATCATTTGCGTCGTTTGCCCCGCAGGAAGAAAATAACCGCGTACCTGCCCCTTGCGTTTCTCTTCCGCAAACTGTATTTTCTCCGTTTGCAGGGCACGCATAGGCATAAGCAAACTTTGCTTGCTCTTTTGCGGCGCAAGCAATTTCAAGCTTTGTTCAGACGGTAATTCCACGTTGTAACTCATCCTATCCGCATATTTTGCCGCTTGACTGTTTAACGATGCGTCCGCGCGCGGAATACCCTTCAAATGTATGTACCCGTGAAAGCCGTATTCCGTCCGTAATTTTTTTACGACCAGCAATAACCGTTCCATCGTGTAGTTGGGGTTGATATGTACGGCGGAAGATAAAAACAGCCCTTCGATATAATTGCGCTTGTAAAAATCCATGGTCAGCTCGCAAATTTCTTCGGGCGTAGCGCTGGCGCGCGGCACGTCGGCGCTGCAACGGTTAGGGCAGTATTTGCAATCGTATATACAGTCGTTGCTAAGTAAAATTTTCAAAAGAGAGATGCACCGCCCGTCGGGCGTGAATGAATGGCAGCAACCGGCCAAATATCCGTTCCCGATCCCGCCTGCGTTTTTGCGTGCGCTCCCCGACGACGAACACGACACGTCGTATTTTGCGCTTTCCGTTAAAATTTTCAATTTCTCTATGCTTATCATATTTTCATTATACACCCCAAAAAAACAAAAGTCAAACAAATGTTCGCATTTCAAGTAAAATATTGTCACGAAAATTTATTACAAATGTGGTAAAAACTCTTGACTTGTCATATAAATATATGATAATATTGTGTAGGTATTAACAAAATGAAGTGATTGTAAAAAAATGGCAAAAAAAGAGAAAAGACAAAAGTCGCGCCGTAAATGGTATTTTCGGTTGTTGTTAAAGCTTATGAAAAAGCGGTATCCTAAGCCGCAATTTATCTATTTGGGAGAAGAAGTGCAAGACGGAAGCTTGATTATCAGTAATCATGAAGGCACGGACGCTCCGTTATCGCTGGAAATGTACTTGGATAAAAACGTAACTATGTGGGGAGCGCACGAAATGAATTCGGGGCTTATCAAGCTGTATCGTTATCAAACGCGCGTTTATTATCATAAAAAGAAGCACTGGAACTTGCATTTGGCACGTTTGTTTTGCTTGATAGCAAGTCCGCTCACCTATTTATTTTATAGTGGATTAGGTTTAATTTCGACGTACAAAGATTCGCGTTTTATGAAAACGATTCGTGAAAGTATACAAGCAATTAAAAAAGGGGAAAGCATCGTAGTGTTCCCCGAAGATTCCAAAAACGGATATTTGCCAGAGCTTGAGGGCTTTTTCGGTGGATTTGTCGTTTTGGCGGAAATATGCAAGCGCCGCGGTATAGATTTGCCTATTTACGTTACTTATTTTAAGAAAAAGGAAAAGCAATATATCGTAGATAAACCCGTATTATATTCGCAGTTGAGCGCAAACGGCGAAACGCGCGAACAAGTAGCAAAGGCTCTATTGGATCGTTGTAACGAGCTTGGTAAAATGCAATTTGAAAACGAGCAAAATTTGCAAACGGCATAAGTAAAAATAAAAAATGAAAGGGGCAGGTACGCGTTGAACGCACACCTGCCCCGTATTTATAGCAATTTTCATGATTTGCAAAACGGCTTTTCTCGCACAAAGCTGTTCTTTGTGCTCGGTCACGCTCTCGCTTACCTATCGGCGTTCGCTTATCTCGTCCCTACAAGACATTATCAATGCCTTGCTTAACGGGTAACTCGTCCCACAAATCCTCTTCAAAATTCGTGGGAACAAAAAAAAGATATGCTCAACGGCATATCTTTTTTCTTGGCGCAGAGAAGAGGATTTTCGCCTTTAGCGGCGCGCCCCGCTCCGCCATTATCAATGGCGTCCTTTGCCTAAGAACTTATATGTTATCCAGCATAAATGAGGCAAAGCGTTTTGCTTCCGCAAAACGGCTCCCACCCTCAAATCCTCTTCAAAATTCGTGGGAACAAAAAAAAGATATGCTCAACGGCATATCTTTTTTCTTGGCGCAGAGAAGAGGATTTGAACCTCCGGTACGTTTCAGGCGTACACACGATTTCCAA
>JAZSHX010000032.1:0-15089 GCA_045533485.1 Candidatus Scatosoma sp.
TATTAGAGTATTAGGTGGCTCCTTCCGTAAGAGCGGTAACATCGGTGACGTTATCGTGGCTTCCGTTAAAGCGGCAGCACCCGGCGGCGCAGTGAAAAAAGGCGACGTTGTGAAGGCAGTTATCGTAAGAAGTGTAAAAGGTATTAGAAGAGCAGACGGTACGTTCGTTAGATTTGACGAAAACGCAGCCGTAATCATCCACCCACAAAAGCAACCCAAGGGTACGCGTATCTTTGGGCCGATCGCGAGAGAATTGAGAGATAAGGATTACATGAAGATTATCTCCCTTGCTCCCGAAGTTCTGTAATTTGTCAGGAGGACTAAAACAATGAACGTAAAAGTAAATGATAACGTACTTGTAATTGCCGGTAAAGATAAAGGCGTACAGGGAAAAGTCCTTGCCACGTCCCCTAAGACGAATACGGTGACGGTAGAAGGCGTTCGTGTACAAAAGAAGCACGAAAAAGCAAGAAAGGCAAACGAAACGAGCAAAATCGTAGAAGTTCCCGGTCCTATCGACGCATCCAACGTAAAAGTTGTATGCCCTACCTGTGGCAAAGCAGTGCGTGTTAAACATGCAGTTGTAGACGGTAAAAAAGTAAGAGTATGCGCTTGCGGCGCAGTTCTTGATAAGGCATTTGCGAAGAAAGCGAAAGCTGCTGCGCAAGAAGAAGCGCCGAAGAAGAGAACGAGAAAGCGCGCGCCTAAGGCAGAAGCTCCCGTTGAAGCACCCGTTGAAACGGAAAACAACTAACGAGGTAAGTGAAAATGGCAGAAAAAGTTTATAAAAACAGAGTTAAAGAAAAGTATGAAAAAGAAGTAGTACCTTTCCTTATGAAGAAGTTCGGATACAAATCCGTAATGGAATGCCCCAGACTCGTTAAGATTGTTATCAACACGGGTCTTGGCGACATCAAGGACAACGCAAAGTCGATTCAAATGACGGAAAACGAAATTAAACTCATTTGCGGGCAACACCCCATTTTGACGAAAGCGTAAAAGTCCGTTGCAAACTTCAAAGTAAGAGAAGGTCAAACCGTTGGTATCAAGGTTACCCTTCGCGGCGAAAGAATGTATAATTTCTATGACAAGTTCGTATCTATCGCGCTTCCCAGACTTCGCGACTTCCGCGGTGTACCTGACAAAGCGTTTGACGGACGCGGCAACTATTCGGTTGGTTTGAAAGAACAACTCATCTTCCCCGAAATCACCTACGATCAAGTAGAAAAGATTAGAGGTATGGACGTTGCAATCGTAACCACCGCGAAGACGGACGAAGAGGCAAGAGAGCTTTTGAGAGCACTCGGTATGCCTTTCAAGAAGTAAGGAGAAACGAGCTATGGCAAAGAAGTCAATGATTAATAAACAGCAAAAAACGCCTAAGTTCTCTACGAGAGCTTATACGAGATGCACGATTTGCGGAAGACCCCACGCGGTTTTGAGAAAGTACGGTGTATGCCGTATCTGCTTCCGTAACCTTGCTTACAAGGGAGAAATTCCCGGCGTTAAGAAGTCGAGCTGGTAATAGGAGGTAAAAGAAATGACGGATCCTATCGCAGATATGCTTACTAGAATTAGAAACGCAATCACGGCAAAACACGAAGGCGTTGAAATCCCCGCATCCAACGAAAAGAAAGCAATCGCTGAAATTTTGTTGCAAGAAGGTTGGGTTAAAGACGTGAAGATCGTGGAAGACGGCTACAACGGCAAGATTGCGATCACGCTTAAATACAATGATAAGAAATCGGTTATCAGCGGTTTGCAAAGAGTGTCCAAACCCGGTTTGCGCACGTATGCAGGCGTTGCGAACATGCCCCGCGTCCTTGGCGGTTTTGGAACGGTTATCCTTTCCACCAACAAGGGTATTATGACGGGTAAGAATGCAAAGGCAGCCAACGTAGGCGGCGAAGTTCTTTGCTACGTTTGGTAAGGGAGGTAGTGCAATATGTCGAGAATCGGTAAAATGCCTATCGCTATCCCTGCTGGCGTAACGGTAGATTTCAAAGACGGCGTCGTAACGGTAAAAGGCCCTAAAGGCACGTTGACCAGAGAAGTCGTTGGTAACATCTCCATGGAAATGGAAGGCACGAACCTTGTGCTCAAAGCTATGGACGATAAAGCAGACACGAACGCGAAACACGGCTTGTACAGAGCGCTTGTAAACGGTATGGTTACGGGTGTTTCCGCAGGTTTCGTGAAGTCGTTGGAAGTGAAAGGTGTAGGTTGGAAAGCGGCTGTTCAAGGCAACAAGCTTGTATTGAACGTTGGTTTCTCTCACCCTGTAGAATTTGTTGCACCCGAAGGCATCACGTTTGAATGCCCTACGATTACGGAAGTAAACGTTTCCGGTATCAACAAGGAACTTGTTGGTCAAGTTGCAGCAAACATCCGCAAAGTAAGAAAACCCGAACCTTATCACGGATACGGTATTCGCTATAAGGGTGAATACGTTGAACATAAGGAAGGTAAGACTTCCGGTAAAGGTAAGAAATAAGGAGCGTTAAAGTATGATTACGAAAATTGATAAAAATGCAGTCAGACAGAGACGCCACGCACGCGTTAGAAAGACGATTACGGGTACGGCAGAAACGCCCCGTTTGAACGTTTACAGAAGTCTTAACCACATCTACGTGCAAATCATCGACGACAGAGCGGGCGATGCAAAGGGCGGCGTTACGCTTGCAGCAGCATCCACGATGGATAAAGCGGTGAAGGAAAAAATTGCAGGTCTTTCCAAGACGGACGCAGCGAAAGTTGTTGGTCAAATTGCAGCGGAAAGAGCAATGGCAAAAGGCGTGCAAGCAGTGGTATTCGACAGAGGCGGCTATCTTTACACGGGACGTGTTAAGGCAGTTGCAGACGGCGCAAGAGAAGCCGGACTTAAATTCTAAGGAGTGGCAGACATGGCAGACGAAAAAAGAGAAAGAAGACCTCAAAGAAGACAAGCTGAAGACGACGGTCTTGTTAAAAAGCTCATTGAAGTTAACCGCGTAACGAAGGTTGTAAAGGGCGGTAAAAACATGCGTTTTGCTGCGCTCGTTATCGTAGGCGACGGCAAAGGCAAGATCGGTGTTGCTACGGGTAAAGCGAAAGAAGTTCCCGAAGCAATCGAAAAAGCTACTTTGAGAGCAAAGAAAAACATGGTTTCTGTTTCCATCGTAGATGGCACCATTCCTCATCAAGTTATCGGCGTATTCGGCCGCGGTAGAGTGCTTATGATGCCCGCATCCGAAGGTACCGGTGTTATTGCAGGCGGTCCCGTTCGTGCGGTAATGGAAGCAGTAGGTATCAAAAACATTAGAACGAAATCTCACGGCAGCCAAAACGCTGGTAACTGTGTAAAAGCAGCGATTGAAGGTTTGAAAGAACTTAAATCCGTTGAACAAGTTGCAGCGCTTCGCGGCAAGTCCGTAGAAGACATTCTCAGCTAAGGACGGAGGGACGAAAAATGGCTAAAATTAAAGTTACGCTTGTAAAGAGCACTATCGGTCAAATCGAACCTGTAAAAGCAACCGTTAAGGCGCTTGGTTTGAAGAAAATCCGTTCTTTTAAAGAACTTGAAGATACTCCCGCAACGCAAGGTATGATTGCGAAAGTGAAGCATCTTGTTAAAGTAGAAAACGTGTAAGGAGAGTTATTATGAGAATAGATACTCTTTCTCCCGCAGAGGGATCAACAAAATCGACGAAGAGACTTGGTCGTGGTATCGGTTCCGGTACGGGTAAAACGTCCGGTAAGGGCCACAAAGGTCAATGGGCTCGTTCCGGCGGCGGCGTACGTCCCGGTTTTGAAGGCGGTCAAATGCCTATCGCTCGTCGTGTGCCCAAGAGAGGCTTTAATCATAACGGCAAGAAGGTTTACGTAATCGTGAACGTAGAAGATTTGAAAGATCTTCCCGCAAATACGGTTGTAGACTACGGCTTCGTTATGGAAAACGGACTTGCAAAAGCAGTGAAGAATAATTGCGGACTTAAAGTTCTCGGCAACGGCGAACTCAACGTAGCGCTCACCGTAAAAGCGGCGAAATTCTCTGCATCCGCAAAAGAAGCCATCGAGGCGGCAAAGGGAACGGCGGAGACCCTTTAATGGATACAACCGTAATACGGAAAATCGCCATATAGCGGTTTTCCGTAGTTCGCGTTATTTCTCCCCTTACGCAAAAGCGTATGAAAAACTATTAACGGAGAAACAAAATGTTACAAACTCTTATCAATGCTTTTAAGGTGAAGGATATCCGCCGCAAGGTGTTTATGATGCTCTTGCTGTTGTTGGTATTCCGCCTTGGCTGTTTCATTCCCGTTCCGGGGCTTATTAGAGACACCTTTGCAAGCGCAGTAGCCGGTAACGACTTCTTGACGCTCATGAGCAGTATCACGGGCGGCGCGTTGTCGCAAGGTACGATTTTTGCTTTGGGTATCGGTCCGTACATCAACGCTTCGATTATTATGCAGCTTTTAAGCGTAGGTATTCCTGCGCTTGAAAGATTGTCCAAGCAAGGCGAAGAAGGCCGCAAGAAAATCGCGCAATATACGCGTTATGCGGCAATCGTTCTTGCAATCGTGCAATCGGTTGGTATCATTATCGGTTTCGGTAGCTCGGAAGGTGCAATCAACACGGCAATTTTCGGCGGTCAGCTTTGGCTTGCAGGCGTGTTTATGGCAATCGTATACACGGCAGGTGCTTTGATCGTTATGTGGATCGGTGAAAGAATTACCGATTACGGTGTAGGTAACGGTCAATCGATGATCATTTTCACCGGTATTTTGGCAACGGCAGGCAATTTGATCGTTGCAAAATTCGGCGTTTTGTTCGGCGGTGAATTGAGCGCAATTTGGGAATTGCTTGCATTTGCTCTTGTAAGTGCAATCATCTTCTTTGCAATCGTATACGTGGACCTTTCCGAAAGAAAAGTGCCCGTTCAATACGCAAAACAAATTAAAGGCAGAAAAATGTATGGCGGTCAATCGTCGGCTATTCCCATTAGAATTAGCGGCGGCGGCGTTATGCCCTTGATTTTCTCCTTTTCCATTTTGAGCTTCCCGCAAATGATCGGTAGCTTGGTTGCTCCCGAAGGCGGTTTTGCAACTTGGTGGGCAAACTGGATGTCGGCTTCGGCACAGGGCTGGGGCGCAGTGGTATACACGCTTGTATTGTGCGTGCTTATCTTCGCGTTCTCCTTCTTCTATGCGCAAATGCAATTCAACCCCGAAGACGTATCCAAAAATATTCAACAAAACGGTGGTTTCATTCAAGGTATTCGTCCCGGTAAAGCGACGGAAGCTTACTTGAAGAAAATCTCCAACCGCATCACGTTGTTCGGTGCAATTTATCTTTCGCTCGTGGCGTTCGTTCCGTCCGTTGCCTTTGCTTGGGCTTCGCTTGACTTGGTAAACGTATTCTCCACGACGGGTATCTTAATCGTCGTTTCCTGCGCAATGGAATTTGAAAAACAATTGCAAGCGCAAATGATGATGAAGAACTATAAAGGATTTTTGAAATAAGACGTAAAACTTTTGCCGCGTCTTGCGGCGCGGCAAAACGAACGTATCATTTCCTTTGAAATTTAATATGGGAGAGTCGTATGCATATTATTTTACTCGGAGCGCCCGGCGCCGGAAAGGGTACACAAGCGACAAAAATCTCCGATAATTACGGACTGGTGCATATCTCCACCGGTGACATTTTCAGAGAAAATATTAAAAATCAAACACCCGTAGGTGTGCTCGCCAAATCGTTTATCGATAAAGGTCAACTTGTGCCCGACGACGTAACTTGCAAGATCGTAGAAGAACGTATTCAACGTCCCGACTGCAAAGATGGGTTTATGTTGGACGGTTTCCCCCGTACAATTGCACAAGCGGAAATGCTTGATAAAATTACCAACGTAGATTTGGTAATCAACATTGACGTAGATTTTGACGACGTTATGCAACGTTTGTGCGGTCGTCGCGTTTGCAAAGATTGCGGCGAAAGCTATCACTTGTCCACGTTGAACGGTTTGACGACGTGTTCGCGTTGCGGCGGCGAATTGTATCAAAGAAAAGACGACAATCCCGAAACGGTGAAAAGTCGCTTGGAAGTGTATACCAAGCAAACAGCGCCCTTGATTGCATATTACAAAGAAAAAGGCGTGTTGTTTACGGTAATCAGCCAAGAAACGCCCGATAAAACGTTTGCGCTGGTATCGACAAAGCTCGATCAATGTTGTAAATAATGCAGGTGTAAGATGATTCACGTAAAAAATGAAAAACAAATTGACGCTATGCGCGAATCGGGCAAGGTTGTCAAAGATACGCTTGCATTCGTCGGTTCTCGTATTCAAGCGGGGATGAGCACCAAAGAAGTAGACGAACTCGTTGAAAAATTTATTCGCGCGGCCGGGGCGTATCCTTCCTGTTTAGGTTACGGCGGATTTCCTGCGTCGGCGTGTATTTCTGTCAATGATATGGTCGTGCACGGTATTCCTACGCACGAAGAAATCTTGAAAGAAGGCGACATTGTCAGCGTTGACTTATGCGCGTACAAAAACGGTTTCCACAGCGACGCTTGCCGAACGTTCAAAATCGGTAAAGTGAGTGCGGAAGCGGAAAAGCTTGTCAAGGTGACGGAAGAATGCTTTTTCAAGGGGATTGAAGGTTTACGTGCAGGCACTCCCGTGTTTGATATCGGTTATAAAATCCAAAAGTATGCGGAATCACACGGTTACGGCGTTATTCGTTCGTATACGGGACACGGTATCGGCAAGGAGATGCATGAAGATCCAAACGTGCCCAACTATGGCCGTTTAGGAACAGGCGTGCGTTTGAAAGCAGGTACGGTTATCTGCGTTGAACCCATGATTACGATGGGAAAATGGCAGGTGAAGTTGCTGGACGACGGATGGGGTGCGAAAACGGTAGACGGTAAATTAGCTGCGCATTATGAAAACACTTTGGTGGTGCGCGAAGACGGCGTTGAAATTTTGACGCTATAAAATAAAAAATCGGAGGAAATTCCTGTGTCCAAAGACGACGTAATTGAAGCGGAAGGAAAGATAGTGGAAGCGTTGCCTAACGCAACGTTCAAGGTGCAACTTTCTAACGGTCACATTATCACGGCGTATATTTCCGGTAAGCTTCGTATGAACTATATTAGAATCATCGAAGGCGATACGGTGAAATTGGAAATGAGCCCGTACGATTTGACGAAAGGTAGAATCACGTGGCGTAGCAAGTCGTAATCGTTTGCGACGAGAACAGAGTTTAATCAAAAGGAGAAAAAACAATGAAAGTAAGACCTTCTGTAAAACCTATGTGCGATAAGTGCAAAGTTATCAAGAGAAACGGTAGAGTTATGGTGATTTGTTCTAAAAACAAGAGCCATAAACAAAGACAAGGCTAATTTTATTTGAAAATATTGCCAAAATTTGCTTGACACACCTTGCTGGGTATGGTATAATATACAGTGCCGTAGTTTGGGGATATATGTGCAAATGCGGTAATTTGATAAAAAAAGATACGAACTAAGCTGATTTTCCGTAATTTTACGGGAACTCAGTTTTGTTGCGTGTTGTCGCGCGTGCGCGTATACACGTGAGCGCTGTCTTAGAAAACAATACAACGTTGACGTAAGGGCATTTTCCACTGCCTAAGCGTAGACGTTCGTTGAAGATAGATAAAAAGAAAAAAGATTATTTAAAAAAACGGAGGATAGAAATCAATGGCACGTGTTGCCGGTGTAGATTTTCTCAGAGAAAAGAGAGTGGCAATCGGCCTTACCTACATCTATGGTATCGGCTTGACGAGTTCCAAAAAGATTCTCGCGGAATGTGGTAACAATCCCGAAACGAGAGTGAAAGATCTCGACGAGACTGACGTTTCTAAATTGAGAGAATATATCGACCAAAACATGAGAGTAGAAGGTGAACTTCGCAGTGAAGTTTCCTTGAACATTAAGCGCCTTATGGAAATCGGTTGCTATCGCGGCATCCGTCACAGAAAGGGCTTGCCCGTACGCGGACAAAGCACGAAGAGAAATGCTCGTACGCGTAAAGGTCCTGCGCGCGCAATCGCAGGTAAGAAGAAATAATTAGGGAGGCGATAAAAAATGGCAGAAGTTAAGAAAAGAGTCGCTTCTCGTAAGCGCAAAGAAATTAAGAAAGTAGACAAGGGACAAGTTCACATTCAATCTACTTTCAACAACACGATCGTAACCGTTACCGATATGAATGGTAATGCAATCGCACAATCGAGCGCAGGCGCGCTTGGTTACAAGGGTAGCAGAAAGGGTACTCCTTTCGCAGCGCAAATGGCTGCTGAAACGGCTGCAAAAGTTGGTAAAGAACACGGTCTTAGATCGGTTGAAGTATACGTGAAGGGCCCTGGTGCCGGTAGAGAATCCGCTATCCGTGCTTTGGCTGCGTGCGAACTTGAAATCACGTTGATTTCCGACGTATCGCCCATCCCCCACAACGGATGCAGACCCCCGAAACGTCGTAGAGTTTAATCAGGAGGCAAAAAAGAAATGGCAAGATACAGAGAAGCAAAATGTAAGCTTTGCAGAAGAGAAGGCGCTAAGTTGTTCCTTAAAGGCGACAAGTGCTATATGGAAAAATGCCCGTTCAATAAACGTCCGGTTGCTCCCGGTCAACACGGCGCGGCAAGAAAGAAGGTTTCCGAATACGGTTTGCAGCTTCGTGAAAAGCAAAAGACCAAGAGAATTTATGGCGTACAAGAAGGTCAATTCCGTAAATATTATGAAATGGCTGACCGCATGAAAGGCGTTACCGGTGAAAACATGCTTTCCCTTTTGGAAAGACGTTTGGACAACGTTGTGTTTAGAATGGGTATTGCTCCTTCCAGAACGCTTGCACGTCAAATCGTTAGCCACGCGCATTTGTCCGTAAACGGCAAAACGGTTACGATTCCTTCGTATATCGTAAAAGCTGGCGACGTTATCGTTGTTAAAGAAAACAGAAAGGGCAATAATTATTTTACTGCACTTAAAGAAACGAAAGCAAACAACAGCCTTGTGAAATGGGTTGAGTTTGACAGAGAAAAACTTGAAGGAAAGGTATTAGCTCTTCCCACGAGAGAAGATATCGACAGCCAGATTGCAGAGCATATGATTGTCGAATTGTACTCCAAATAATTGAACTATAGGAGGTAACATAATGATCGAAATGGATATGCCCAAACTCGAAGTGCTTGAAAACGACGATTTCTATGCGAAAGTTGTTTGTGAGCCTTTAGAGAAAGGTTTCGGTCTTACCATTGGCAACTGCCTTAGAAGAATTCTCCTTTCTGCTTTGCCCGGTGCGGCAGTTAAAGGTATTAAGTTTCTTGATGGCAGCGTGAAACATGAGTTTTCCGCGGTTGCAGGCATTAAAGAAGACGTTACGGAAATCGTTCTTAACTTGAAAACGCTTGCAATCAAAACGAAATTACTCGACAAGGATTATGAAAAAGTTTTGCACATCGTAAAAGAAGGTCCTGCGGTGCTTACCGGTAAAGATCTTAACGTAGATGCGGAACTTGAAGTGATTAACGGAGATCAATACATTTGTACGATTGACGAAGGCGCAACCTTCGACGTGGAAATTACCATCGGCAGAGGTAGAGGTTACGTTCCTGCAAAAGACAACAAGAAACCTGTTTTGGATTATATTGCAGTGGACTCCATCTACACGCCCGTACAAAGAGTGAACTACACGGTTGAACCTACGCGCGTTGGGCAAGCAGTCGACTACGACAAGCTCACGCTGGAAGTTTGGACGGACGGTACGTTCTCTGGTAAAGAAATCATTTCCTTGGCGGCGAAGATTATGCAAGATCATATCTCCTTGTTCGTGAATTTGAGTGAAACGATCAGGGGCATGGATATCCTTGTGAAAACGGAAGACGACAAGCAACAACAAATTCTCAAGATGGCAATCGAAGAAATGGACTTCTCGGTTCGTTCGTATAATTGCTTGAAGAGAGCGAACATTCACACGGTTGAAGATTTGACGAAGAAGACGGAAGACGATATGTTGAAGGTGAGAAACCTTGGTAGAAAGTCTTTGGACGAAGTTATTCATAAGTTGGAATCTTACGGCCTTTCATTAAAACAACAGGAGGATTAAATTATGCCCGGTAAATTGGGAAGACCTTCCAAAGAAAGAAACGCACTTTTGAGAGGTTTGGCGTCGCAACTTCTTTGGTATGGTAAAATCGAAACGACCGCTGCAAAAGCAAAACAACTTAGACCTTACGTTGAAAAGCTTATCACGAAAGCAGTGAATACGTACGATGATAATATCGAATTTGAAGTAACCAAAAAAGACAGCAAGGGTAAAGAAATTACCGTTACCAACGTGAAAGACGGCGCAAAGAAACTTGCGGCACGTCGCGCTATTATGGCGAAAACGTATGATTTGCAAGAAGTAAAAGCTTTCCACGAAAAGAAAGGTGACTTCAAAGCAAGAACGGCTGATATTCAACATCCCTTGATGGATAAGCTCTTCAATGAAATCGCGCCTAAATATGCGGCTCGTAAAGAAGAACTTGGTCAAGGTGGCGGTTACACGAGAATTTACCTTCTCGGCGAACGTCGCGGTGACGCAGCAGAAAAAGCAATCATTGAATTGGTTTAATTGCTAAAATAAGAAGCAAGCACCCATGTACAAAGTCATGGGTGCTTTTTTTATCTGTAAAGATTTTAATAAATGCTTTTGCAACGAAAAAAATATCTGTTTCATGGGGGCATAATAAGGATTATATAGACAAAAAGAAGACGGCGTTACGAAATATGCAACGCCGTGATTTTTTCATTAGTCAGGGATAACGCGAATGATGCCAAACGCCAAAGCATCAGGGCCTGTATGGCACGCGATGCTTAACGACATGCCGTCGCAAGAAAGGAAAGGGATATTTGGGAATATCGTTTTTAATTCGCTCTCGTATTGAAGCGCATCTTCTCTTCCTTCATTATAAGCGACGACAAGGCGAACTTCACCTTTTTCTAATGCTTCCTTATATTCTTGTTCAAGCTTTTGCTGTACGGCAATTTTTACGGCTTCCTTGGCTTTTTGCATGGTTCTTGGAACAGCGAATTTATCCAGGTGTCCATTGTTTAACAGCAGTACGGGACGGAGCTTTAAGAGAGAGCCTATTGCCGCTGCGGCAGGAGAAATTCGACCGCTTGATCATACTCTTTCAAAATCTGACGCCAGAACTCCGTCACTTCGCCTATGCTTGGTTGAGAAGTGGTGATATTCGCTTTGTTTTTTAGCTTTTGGTAAAAGTCGTTATAAATATGTTAAAATTCAACCAAAATCGTCATATACGGCTGGATGGTTTTGCGTGCCACCGACCACGATAAGCGGTGTTCGTCGTCGATGATATGCCACCTTGCGTTTGATAAGTCCACGCCCGAGATATTTAACTCTTGCGCTTTGTCGGTGAGGTTTGTAATCATCAACGCGTGTTTTTCCCCATCGCCCGCCGCGAGTGCGTATACGTTTTGCGTATCGCAAGTAAGTTCCACTTGCGTACCAAGTCGGTACAAGTGTGCAAATGCGGCATACACGTAATAGGTGTGCGACGGCACGAGCTTGTGCGAAGGTGTAGCGAACGCGGAATAGAGCGAGCCGTCCATTCTCGCATCGTAAATCATCAACATATCCAAAGGCAAGTTCTGCGCGCCGATCATTGCTTTTGCAACGAACGCGCTTTGTTCCGCGGTATGCCTACGATCGCGTGCGGGGTTCCACTCGTTTAAGTGGCTTTCCGTGCTGGTGAAACCGTACGAGTCAAGCTGTTCGCGCACCCAGCTACAATGCTTTAATAAGTTATCCATGCTGTTATAGCAATGCCACGAGAAGAAATCAATGGGGGCACCGTGTTCCTTGACGTATTTCATAAAGCCGTGGAAAAAATCGAGCTGGTATTGATGGGCAGGTTTCGCCGCGAGTTCTTCCGCCGTATCAGTAATCGCTTGGAAGCCCATAGAGCTATACCCGCCTACTTTGATATTCGGGTGTTTTGCTTTCAGGTACTTTGCCGTTACGTCGTATAAATTGTAATATTCTTCCGCCGTACCATTCCACATTTGTGAAACGCGTAAAGTGGCGGCATCGTCGGGCTCGTTCCAAATTTCCCAGTATTCGATATCGTAGTGGAAACCGTTTGCCCAGCCGTCGTTGTAGTGCGCGACGATGCGTTCGCAAATTCTTGCCCATTTTGCGGCGTCCTTTGGACAATCAATGCGGTAAGACTTAATTTCCGAATGGTTTTCAATGGTAACGCCCAAACGATAATAAGCTTTTATGCCGTGTTGATAAAGCGCGGTAATATAAGCGTCGGTAAAGGCGAAGTCGTAATTTTTCGGGTCGTTTTCATCCGCTTCGAAATCGCGGAAAATATTAGGAATATCCACGTACCTATTTCCGCCGAACAGGCCGCCTACGTCGTGCAAGCGCACGTAGGGAACGGACACGTCGGATAAGTAGTGAAAGGGCTCGTACGCTTTGTAGCCTTGTCCGCTTGTGGGGGCTTGACCCGTCGCGTTCATGTTTTTAATTTTGCCTATCTTCTTGTCGAGATTGATTGTAATTTGCATACTATATTTTCCTTAGCATCCCACCATTCATGAGGGGAGCACTACATAATTATTTTATCACTAATTTTCCCCTTTGTCAATATAAAGATAGAAATAAAAATATGTAAAAACATTCAAAAAACATGTAAAAGCGGTCACGTTCGTGTTTTGTTTGCGGGTAGGGGGCGAGCGACTAAGAAAAAAGGCAAGAATAAATTGTTTACAAATGCTTACGATTGTGCTATAATAATAGGGAAAAGTGTGCACGTGTGCGTATGCGCATAAATAAAGGAAAATGTTATGAAATCGTTAAAAGAATTATACAGAATAGGCAAAGGTCCGTCGTCGTCGCATACCATAGGGCCCGAACGCGCTTGCAAGCTGTTTTTATCGGAAAACTCCGACGCTGATGCGTTTGAAGTAACTTTATTTGGCTCGCTGGCGAAAACGGGAGTAGGGCACGGCACGGAAGAGGTGATTCGTAGTGTATTGCGACCTGTATGCGTAAAATACGATGAAAAAACGCAAATGTCGCACCCAAACACTATGGAGCTTATTGCGCTTAAAAACGGCGCAAAAATGGGCTCTATGCGCGTTTACAGCATTGGGGGCGGTGCCATTCAGGTGGAAGGCAGAACGGACGCGGAAGGGCGCGAAGTGTATCCACTCAATCGCTTGGCGGATATTCGCGTATATTGCGAAGAGCGGAATATGCGGTTATACGATTATGTTTTTGCGTGCGAAGGGGAAGAGATTCGCGCGTATTTATCCGAAGTTTGGGCGACGATGAAGGCGGCGATTGACCGTGGTGTGAAGGCTGAAGGAATTTTACCGGGCGGTTTGCAAGTGGAAAGGCGCGCGAAAGTATTATATAATAACCAAGCGCCGGAAGAAACGGCGGAAACAAGAGAGCACCGTTTGGTATGTGCGTATGCTTTTGCGGTGAGTGAAGAAAACGCGGCAGGGGGCACGATTGTTACAGCACCGACCTGCGGCGCATGCGGCGTTTTGCCTGCGGTATTGAAATATGCGCAGGAACGACAGGGCTATACGGACGAACAAATCGTTTGCGCTTTGGCAACGGCTGGGCTTATCGGTAATTTAATTAAAACGAATGCGTCTATCTCTGGGGCGGAATGCGGTTGTCAAGCGGAAATCGGCAGCGCGTGCTGCATGGCTACTGCAGCTTTGAGTGAGCTTAGAGAAATGTCGCTTGGGCAAATTGAATATGCGTCAGAAATTGCGATGGAGCACCATTTGGGATTGACGTGCGATCCCGTTTGTGGGCTTGTTCAAATACCTTGTATTGAGCGCAACGCGGTGGCGGCAGTACGCGCGATTAACGCATCGTCCTTGGCATATTTTTTGTCGGACAGCAGAAAGATTTCCTTCGATTTAGTGATACAAACTATGTACGAAACGGGGAAAGATTTGCATCACTCTTACCGTGAAACGGCAGAAGGCGGTTTGGCAAAACTGTATATGAAATAGGGAAAGGTAGGGGGCAGGTATGCGTTGAATACAGAAAAATTAATTTTTTTCAATGCGTACTCTGCCTTAAAAAAAGAAAAATAAAAAAAGTTAAAAAAAATGAGAAAAACAATAGAAAAACGTTTGACAAATATCGTGAAATAGATTATTATATATAGGCACTGTTTGATAGCGACTTGTGGCCCAATAGCTCAGTTGGTTAGAGCGCCAGCCTGTCACGCTGGAGGTCGACGGTTCGAGCCCGTTTTGGGTCGCCAAACATGCCTTGATAGCTCAGTTGGTAGAGCAACAGACTGAAAATCTGTCTGTCGATGGTTCGATTCCACCTCAAGGCACCACACGCCGGTGTAGCTCAATTGGCAGAGCAGCTGATTTGTAATCAGCAGGTTGTGGGTTCGAGTCCAATCACCGGCTCCACCACAAACAATAAGCTACACTTTATATATGGGCAGATTCCAGAGCGGCCAAATGGATCAGACTGTAAATCTGACGTCTTCGACTTCGGTGGTTCGAATCCACCTCTGCCCACCAAAGACGTATAATCCGAACCACTTAATCGTAACAGGTGAATGGTTCGGATTTACTTTTGTTATCCCCAATGCGCAATCATAAAGAAACGGCGGTTATCCACAAAGGATAGCCGCCTTAGAATATTATTTGAGATGAGTTTTACTTAAAACGCTAAAAATGAATACGGAAAAACACTTTCTCCTCGTTCAATTTCAAGTACTTGCAAATTGCAAAAATTTATGATATAATGTTAAAAAGTGGAAATATAACAAATGATAAGTATACGAGGGTAAAATGATAAAGTCTATCGTAATGAAAAGTTGTGCAACATATTCAGGGGAAGGCGCAACAATAGCTAACTGTTCTAAAATAAATTTTTTCTATGGACCAAATGGAAGTGGAAAATCGACAATTGGTAATTATTTACAAAACCAAACAGATTCTTCATATTCTTTTTGTGAAATAAAATGGGAGGCAGATAGTCCTACCGATATAATTGTATATAATCGCGAATTTCGTCGGCGGAATTT
>JAZSHX010000042.1:0-7247 GCA_045533485.1 Candidatus Scatosoma sp.
TGCGCCATTTGCACGACATCGCTTTTCAATTTTTCACCGTACGTCTTTAATAATTTTGCGCCACTCCAAACGCTGGTATCGTTTAAGAATATACACGTCTTTGCGTTTTCATAAGTAGGCACTACGCGAATTACCATCGAGTTGCCGTTTACTTGGTCGTCCTCAGGGCTTTGCGTTTGCAAAATTTCAAAATGCACCCCGTCTATCGTAATGGTCAAACCCTTAGCCACCGTGTCTGCGTTTACCACTCTGCCGTTAAGATAATCATAGTACCCATGTACGCAATCAATACCGTTTACCTTAGCGTATTTATCAAAGCCTTGTTTGAGTTCTTCCAACGATTTTAACGTGTAATCGCTTTCGTCAAAATGCGAAGAAACAAAATCGGGAAAATCAAAATAAATGTTGTTAATTTTGTAATTAGAACGTTCGTCGTATTCTCTAAACATCATAAGCATTTCGCCGTAATGGTCGGTGTGTCCATGCGAAAGAAACCACGCTTCTATTTCAAAATATTCTCCTTCGTTCAACCCTAAAATAGCACGAATTGCAGACGGCATAAATGCTTTTTCTAAATACATTTCACCGCTACCGCCGTCTATTACAATTAGTTTATCATTGGGCGTTTTGATAAGATACCCTTCCATCAACATACCCGAAAGGGGCGCAAATTGATAAATTTCTACCTTCTTTTCCATATATCAATACTCTATTTCAATACAATTTTCGTCTTGCATATCCGCATCCGCAAAGAAGGGATAATAGCCTTCTCTTTCTTCGCAATATGCCGTTTTCGTCCATTTTTTACCGTTAAAACGTACTTCTTTTTCCGCTTTATTTACCTTGTTATAATGCAAAGTAAATTTCTTATCCAAATAACTAAATTCCGCTGAGCAATTGCCAAATTCTTCTGGCATACAACCTTGTACGCTTAAACCATCTAAGCCGTACGTAATGCCAAAGAAATAAGAATATACGTTCCGCAATACGTAAGAAACCGTACCCGAAAGGAATTGTAACTCTACCCTATGCAAGTTCGCATCGCTGTTGCTATACGAGTTGGCTATGGCATACGGGGGCGCAAGCGTCTTTTCCACGGGCGCATACGCTTCTTCAATAGGCAAAATATAACGGGTTGCTTTATAAGCCGTATCTTTGTCCCCTGCTATACAACTTGCGCGTACCAAGAAACTTTGCGCGTGATTATACGGAGAAGCCATAGAAAAAGCAAGCGTGCCTATCCTACCTGCGCAAGAGACGGGATGCTTAAAATTACTACTGCCCGTATTGTACCCCATTCTACCGAAACTGTATTTTTCGATATTTTCTAAAATACGCTTTTTCATTTCCTTATCCGCCACACCGCTGATAATAGCCCAAGCGTTGCTAACAAGGTACAGTCTACTTTCGCCGTCGGGGTCGCTATTGGAAAGCAACCATTTCCCATCGTCATTGAAATAGCCGTTGAAAAAGCCCTTTTCGTTATACGCGTACGTTTTTAACGAAGCAATAAACCCTTCTCTCTTTTCCGCATATAACGTTGCGTACGTGTCGTAACTTTCGTCCAATTGCCCTAATCCACGCAACCAGTCCAAAATTTGCAACATATACTTCAAACCGAGTACCATTTGCGCGGTAACGGTAACTGATTCGCCACGACCTTTCGAACCAATTTTATCCATAATATCCCACCAGTCGCCGTGCCACGCCTTGCACAAACCGTGTTCCCCAATATTTTCGGGGCGGATATAATAATCCACGGCGCGAATTACGTGTTCCAAAACCGTGCTTTGTTCGTCGGTGTCTAACCACCACGTCTTTTCCCAAAGCAAATCCGCATCGCGCGTAAACGCTAAATATTCGTATAAAAGCTCCAAGAAAAATGCGCCACCGTCCGCAAAATCACGCATATCGTGAGGTGCTTGACGAGAAATGGTGCTAATTTGTCTAGGGAACCAACCGTCTTTACGTTGGTGAGAAAGCAGTTGCAAAATGGTCTTTTTCGTCCAATCGGGGTCGATAGGCGTGATACCCACAAAATCTTGACTGGCATCGCGCGTACCGCGCATAGACGACGGCCAGCCCCTATCCAAAGAGCCAACCCAATACATTTGTAAAGGGGTGAAATAATTGATAAAACTATCGTATAACGGGTTTTCCGTTTTTATTTTACGCTTTGCGAAAATACTTTCGTAAAACGCTTTTGCTTCTTCCACACAAGCAAGATACGATTGTTCGTCAAAGTATCTACGTTCTAATTCGTTTTCCTTGCTATCGTAAACGGTGGCTTCTTGTACGGTAAGCGCTTGGGTAAACGTCTTTTCTTCACCTGCTTTTATTACCGTCTTGTATTTTAACGCCCACACCGCTTGCGTTTCCGCGTGTACACTCGTTTCATTTGCGTTCGACATTTTATTAGAGAACGGCAAGTTACACCGCACTTTTTCGGGTGCAAAGAAATTGCCCGAGCCGTGGTACTTGTTCATATTCAATTCAAATTCCGCTTCTCCGTCAAAATCCGCATTAAACGTAACGGCACGATATTTCGTCAAATCCATAGACGGGTCTTTCATTTGCCCGTATATACAAAATACGTCGCCGTTTTGCACTGATTTCGAAGAGAGATACCACTCAGGCAAATCCCAAGCCACCATTTGCGGTACGTTTACGTACGGAAATACGGTAGGCGAAACGGTAAATGCGATATCCTTATCCGTCTTATTGACCAGCGTCGTTTTCATACAAACGGTTGCCTTATCACGCGGTACGAAAATTTCGCTGATAATATCCACGTTTTTGTATTGCGATTTATACACCGCCTTTTCGGGCGCCCAATCTACCGTGAAAATAGGGGTTTCACCGTCGTAACGAAGTTTGGGGGAATTGAAGTTGCTAACGGGTACACCACCGTTTAATTCTTCTGCTTGTACCCATACCTGCCACTTACTTTGCGTTTCACCCAGCTCCCTTTTACACACGAAAATACCCGACGGCGGAGCGTGTTGAATTTTTACAGGGCCGTTTTGGTCTACGTATAAAAGTATCTTTCTGTTTTGGTAAACGTAATACCAAGGTGAGTGCAATTTTTCTCCGTTCGTAAGCGTATATCCAGCGTGTACGTCGGTGTTAAAATGCCCGTACGTACACAATTGCTGCGCTTTGTCGTAAGGTTTTTTTATCATAAAATCTCTCTCCACCTTATTTATCAAACAACCCAAACTTTGCAAAGGAATAACGGGAAGTAAATTCGGGACTGCTATCCCCCGACCAACTTTCCGAAAAATCGAAAGAAGACGGCACCACTTCGGTATCCATATCCCCACCGATAATATGGTGCGGTCCTAAAAGGTTTCTATTGCCCGAATACAGTTTAATTTCCAAACGATTTTCACCCTTAACTACGTACGGTGATACGTTGATAATATCCGTAAACATTAGCGTTCCTACTCGTTGGCTATTGACCGTAACTTCCGCATAATGGAAACGTCCGTTAAGTTTTAATTTTACGTTGTCAAAATTGGCGTGGAACGTTGTGTTAATGGTAACGTTACCCGCAAAGAACGGGAACCCGTCTTGCACAAAATTGCTTACCATCCTAGGCGAGTTGCCGATATAAAAGTTATCCGCATGCAACGTCATAACCGTATCGCCTTGGCGGAAATTGTTAGAATATACCCCAAATACACCCGAAAGGAAAGGCGTTGTCAACATCGTATCATACGTCATACAGTTGCGTAATCCTTCCGATACGCCTTCCCCAAACAACGCATAATATACGTTTTCGTTTTGATAGAAATTATACTTAACAAGCAATTCGTTTCTACCTTGCACTATTTTCCCCGCAAGATTTGCAGTTTTGTATATTTCGTCCAACTTAGAAACGCTGTCAAAGAAAATCGTTTTTCCATTTAATACGGCTTGTACTTTGTCTGCGTCTTCCAATAAGAGCGAAACCGTTTCGGGCACGTCGTTCACGTCAAATACAAATTTTAACGTAATATCTCCGCAATACCGCTTTTCAATAAGTTTTCTAAAAATCCCTGCCACTGGCATAGGTGCTTCAAAATGCACGCCGTCAAAGGAAAGACATGCAAAATCTAACGGCAAATAGTTAGAACTATAATCCATTACCGAATATTCGCCCGAACCAATTTCTATCGTTTCATAGGACGGAATCAATGGTTGTTCACCGTCATATTTGCATACAATAACAGATTCTTTGGGCGGAATAACAAAGTGATTTCCCACGTAGTTTACTTCGTCCGTTACCACGTCGTAAACGGCGTTAAACCGCATTTCTCCAAGAGAAAAACTGGTAATAATTTCTTCGTCCCCAACGTTTACCGCAAAAATATACGCTTTACCGTTTACTTCACGCAAAGACGTGTGTAAACGATTGGAAGACGACGATACCACGTACGGATTGTTCGTATAAATTTCTTGCCACGACGTATTGCTTTGCAAATACGAAAAATCGCTAACAAACCCTTCCAACATCGTCGGTTTTTCGTCGATAAGAAGCACTTTACCGCCTTGTTCTACAAACGCGCGCAACAGTTCGTCCGTCGTTTTATCTATGATATGTGTTTTGGGAATAACTATCGTTTCGTAAGCGCACGCGCCTACAACCAATTTACCATCTGCAACGCTACCGTGCCGAGCAAGTATCGTTTCGTCCAAAATATGGAACGCAACGTGGTGGTTAGCCAAATTCTCACAAGCGTCGTCAATATAACTAATATCAATGTCTTCCACGCTTCCCCAATCGGTATAATCGTATTGCAAATACGCGCTACGCACAGGGCAAAATACACCCACTTTAACTTCTTCTTTGCTATCGCGTATCCATTGTCCTAAAGCGTCTAAATAACGGTTAAACTCTTTAATACCACGTTTATACCACGCATTAAACGGAGTAAAATGCGTAGGAAAATCATTTTTGCGCTCACCCCGTTCTGAGTACGGTAAAAGGTGTTGGCACATAATATTTACGCCGTAGTTATATTGATAATCGGCAATACTTTTTAATTCCTTGGGCGTAACGTCCCAACCCGTCATCGCAAACGATTCGGTAAGGGCATACTTTTTTTGTAATTGCGCCGTAACGCTAGTCAACTGTCTTATCGTAGAAACGCGAAGATATCTACGACACAACCAGTCAATCCCCGGCATATGCATAAATTCGTAATAAGGCATAATGCCTGCGTTGTTTAGCATTTGCGTAAACAACGTGCGTTCTTCTACGTAATGCCCAGTTATTTTCAAGCCGTTTTCTTCGTGCCAATTGTATAATTTCTCGGCAAAATTTTTCAAGAAAAGTTCTTGACAGCACTTAAAATAACGATAACGGAATTGCTCGTAACCTTTCTTTTTTGCAAATAACAAGCCCAATTTATCCAACGGGTCTTCACCGTATGTTTCTTGATAATACGCCAAAACCTTTTTAGAAAACGGAAAACCCAACAAACCGCTATATTGTGGCTCGTCCGTGAAGAAACCGACGATATCCTTTTGAATATCGTCCAACTCTTGCTTGTATTTTTCGTGCGTTTCGCGGATAAATGCGTCCACCACGTCGTCGCTTAATACATCCACCATCGAAACGGATTCGTTATCGAAAATGTTGATAAATTCCCCATCCGTTTTCTCTTCCACACGTTTCAACACGCTGTGTTCTACGCGATAATGAAAAGTAGCCGTTTCGTCGTATGCGCCCTTAGTAAATGAAATATAATGCAAGCGATATTCTTTCGTTTCCAACAATTTACCGCCCACAAAACCACTAGGCCAACCGTATTCGTCATACGCCCACGCTTGCATACCCAATTTTTTTGCTTCTTCGCTACAAGCGCGAACACAATTAAACCACTCTTGCTTTAAGTATTCCGTTTTTAAGCCCGAACGCGCGTGCATAATGAAGCCCCCGTAGCCGTTGACTTTCATTTCGTTTACTTGTTTTACCAGTTTATCCGCATCAAGCTTGTCGTTCCAAGACCAAAACGGAATACCCGTTGCTTGAATTATTTTTTCAGCCATTAAAAATTACCTATTATTAAAAATAACTAACCCTTTATACCACCGATATGTACGGTTTGCATAATGGTATTTTGGAAAAGAATAAATATCAAAATACAAGGCACAGCAGCTATCGCTACCCCTGCGTAATATACGACGCCCATATCCCCGTAAATACAACGTTCTTCAAACAGGTACAACCCGTATGCAAGCGTAGGCATTTCGTCCATAAATATACTAACGTTCATATATTCGTTCCAACGCCCGATAAAGCCCGTGATAAACAATACGCTAACCGCAGGCATTACCATAGGGAACATAATTCTAAAATATACGTCGAAATGGTTTGCACCGTCGATAAAAGCCGCTTCCGCATATTCCCAAGAAATTCCTTTGTAGAAAGAATACATAATAAGGAAGTTTGCCCCTGTTAAAGCATCCATTGCCGTAATGAGGATAAGGGGAGAATTTAACAACCCAAACGCTTTATACGCGCGGTAAGCGGAAGGCAAGGATCCTACGATAGGCAACATTAAACGGAAGATAACCAAATTATACAAAAGGTTTCTACCAGGGAATTTGTATTTGCATACGATATACGTTACCGCGCTTTCAAAAAACAGCGAGATAACCATACTGCCCACCGAAAACCAAATGGAATTCCACGTCATAACAAGGAACGTGTTTCCGTTACCAAGGTCCAATTGCGTAAATGCTTTCCCAAAATTGACAAGAGAAAAGTTTTTACTCCAACCAACAAGCGCGTTCTTCGTTATCCCATCGCCATAGTCGTCTATCGTTTTGGTTGCAAGTTGTAAAAGATAATAGAAATGATACAATATAAACAGTGCGTAAACTACCAATACCGAAAATACGATGGCATATAGTATACGTTCGCCTTTTGTTCTTTTTATTTTTTCCATGGCTTATTCCTCCGCAACCTTTGTAATTTTCTTAACAAGCATTACGATAGGAAGCGCCAATACAGTAAAGGTTACCCCTACTGCCGCAGCCAATTCCACACTGGTATTATCCCCACCGCCTTGCACAACGTCATAAATATAGTAACTAATGGACATCGTACCGCAAGTACCTTGGTCGAACAACAATAACGGACCGCTTGCCGTGAAAATACCCGTCGAACTTAACAAAATCAACGTAGCAAGAGTCGGCCAAATACACGGGATAATGATAGAAACAAGTTCTCTATACGGACCTGCCCCGTCAATTTT
>JAZSHX010000027.1:0-6753 GCA_045533485.1 Candidatus Scatosoma sp.
GAGCGGCAATCGTCCCGAATGGATGATTCTCACCGTTCTTCCCGTTATTCCCCCCGATATCAGGCCCATGGTACAGCTTGACGGCGGCAGATTTGCTACGTCCGACTTGAACGATTTGTACCGCCGTGTTATCAACAGAAACAACCGTTTGAAGAAGATGATGGAAATCGGCGCGCCCGAAATGATCATCAAAAACGAAAAGCGTATGTTGCAAGAAGCGGTGGACGCGCTTATCGACAACGGCAGAAGGGGTAAGGCGTTGTCCGGCCCTTCCAACCGCGATTTGAAATCGCTTTCCGCAATGCTCCGCGGTAAGCAAGGCCGTTTCCGTCAAAACCTTTTGGGTAAACGTGTAGACTATTCCGGCCGTTCGGTTATCGTCGTTGGTCCTGAACTTAAAATTTATCAATGCGGTTTGCCCAAGGAAATGGCAATCGAGCTTTTCAAGCCCTTCATTATGAAGCGTTTGGTGGAAAGCGGTCAATGCCACAACATCAAAACGGCAAAACGCGCAGTGGAAAAAGCAAAAGATATGGTATGGAACGTGTTGGAAGACGTTATCAAAGACCATCCCGTACTTTTGAACCGGGCTCCCACGTTGCACCGTTTGTCTATTCAAGCGTTCGAGCCCGTACTCATTGAAGGTAGAGCAATTAAAATTTCTCCCCTTGTCTGCGGACCTTTCAACGCCGACTTCGACGGTGACCAAATGGCAGTACACCTTCCCTTGTCCGTAGAAGCGCAAGCGGAAGCAAGATTCTTGATGCTTTCGGCAAACAACATTTTGAAGCTTGCCGACGGTAAATCGGTTATGTCGCCTACGCAAGATATGATCATCGGTGCTTACTGCTTGACCATTAAGCGCCGTGAAGAAGGCAATAAATACGATGCACAAGGCAGACCTTCTCAAACGGGTAAATTGTATATTTCCCAAGAAAAGTACGCGGAAATGTTCAAAGAACAGGCAGGCGACCTTTCTCAAGAAGAAGCGGCTGCATTGATGAGCGAATGCAAATTGCCCGACGGGACTGAATGTGACTGGATTCCGTTCTATGCGTCGGAAAACGAAGCGATTTTGGCTTACCAAAACAAGATTGCGCACGAACAAGACGAAATGTATCTCAAGCGCGTTGTAGAGCTTCCCGAAGGTAAGTTTGAAGGTTTGGAACTTCCTTATACCTGCCCCGTGGAAAACAAGGCAGGGGAAACGCCTATCAAACACGCGACCGTTCGTCGCAACGAAAAGACGGGCAAGTTGGAAGTAAGCGGCGTTATCAAAACGACCATCGGCCGTTTGATTTACAACGAAGGGTTGCCCCAAGATTTGGATTTCGTTAAGAGAAATACACCCGAATCGTACTTGCGTTTGGAGCTTGACACCGAATTTATCGGTAAAGCGCGTGCAATCGGCAAAAAGCACTTGTCCTTGATCGTTCAAGAATCGTTTAGAACGGGTAAAGCGCCTAAGGCGTCGTACGTTTTGGACGCAATGAAAGAACGCGGTTATAAATATTCGACGCTTGCCGCTTTGACGACGTCCGTATTCGATATGAAGATTCCCGAAGAAAAGGAAGAAATCATCAACAATGCGGAAAAAGAAGTGGGCAAAATCGCAACCAAGTATGCGCGCGGTTTGTTGAATGAAGAAGAAAGATACAGCGCCGTTATCGCGCAATGGGACGCAGCTACCGATAAGGTGGCAGGGCTTTTGAAAAAGCAAGGCGAAGTGGATAAGTTCAATCCTATCTGGATGATGGCTGACTCCGGCGCCCGTGGTTCCATCGACCAAATCAAACAGCTTGCCGGTATGCGTGGTCTAATGGTGAACCCTCAAGGTAAAAAGATTGAAGTTCCCGTAAAATCGTGCTTTAGAAACGGCTTGTCCGTTTTGGAATACTTCATTTCGTCGCACGGCGGCCGTAAAGGTTTGACCGACACGGCATTGAAGACGGCAGACTCCGGTTATCTTACCCGTCGTCTTGTCGATGTATCCCACGAAATTATCGTTCGTGAAGAAGATTGCTGCGCAGGCAGAAAGCCGCAAGGTCAAAAGGTGCGCGCTATCTACGATACGGTAGGCAAAGAAATCGAAGGTTTGAAATCGAGAATTTTGGGTAGATTTGCAGCGGAAGACATCGTAAATCCTGCAACGGGCGAAATTATCGTGCCTATGAACGGCTTTATCGATGAAAAGGAAGCTGCGGCAATTTGCGATGCGGGCTACGAAGAAGTGGCTATCCGTTCCATCTTTGCATGTTCGTCCAGATACGGCGTATGCGCGAAGTGCTACGGTAAGAACATGGCAACCACGCTCCCTGTACAAGTGGGCGAAGCAGTTGGTACGATTGCAGCGCAATCTATCGGTGAACCCGGTACACAGCTTACCATGCGTACGTTCCACACGGGCGGTATCGCGTCTACGGGCGACATCACGCAAGGTTTGCCGCGTGTAGAAGAACTCTTTGAAGTGAGAAAACCCAAGGGCTGCGCAACCATTTGCGAAGTGGAAGGTATCGTTTCGTTGGATACGTCCGACGGTTCTAAGCATATCAAAGTCGTGGACGAAAAGACGGGCGAATTGAAGGCGGAATACACGTTACCGTTCAACGCGGAAATCAAGGTGAAAGACGGCGACAAGGTTGCTCCCGGCGAACTTTTGAACGCAGGTAGCGTATATCCCCAAGACATTTTGCGTATTCAAGGTGTTAAGGGCGTGCAAGATTATATCCTTGAACAAGTACAATCCGTTTACCGTTCGCAAGGCGTTGAAATCAACGATAAGCACATTGAAATTATCGTTCGTCAAATGCTCAAGAAAGTCCGCGTAGAAAACGCAGGCGACACCAACTTGTTGCCGGGCGAACTTGTGGATATGGTAACGTTCCAAGACGAAAGCGCGAAAGCAATGCAAAACGGCGGCAGACCCGCACTTGCAAAACGCGTGCTTTTGTCCATCACGAAAGCGGCGCTTGCAACGGACAGCTTCTTGTCTGCAGCGTCCTTCCAAGAAACGTCGAGAGTGCTCACGGAAGCGGCTATCCGCACCAAACGCGACTATCTTGTCGGCTTGAAAGAAAACGTTATCATCGGTAAGCTGATTCCTGCTGGTACGGGTACAAAAGCTTACAAAACGGTAACGCCGCAATATATCGGTAACTACAACGTAGCAAAAGAAGCAGTCACCGAAGAAACGGCGGAAGAAACCGCGGAATAATCAAAAACCGCAGTAAAAAAACAAAAAAGCGCGTCGCTTGCCAAGGCAGGCGGCGCGTTCTTCATATTATACCTTGACAAAAAAGAAGATATATAGTATACTGTATATATGGAAGAAAAAGTGCAACAAACGAAAAAACAATTATTTGCGGAGATTTTCCGTTTTTTAATCGTCGGCGGCTTGGCAACGGCGGTGGATTATTGCGTGTTCTGGCTGTTTGACACGCTCATTTTCCCTGCGATATTCCCCCAAACCGCGTTTTTTACAACGCTTGCCTTAATCTTGTCGGTAGCGCTGGGGTTTTGCGTGGGGCTGATTATTAACTGGGTGCTGTCCGTATGCTTCGTGTTCCGTGAAACGGGCAAGGAAGTTACCGTACAATCGAAAAAAGAGTTTTTAATCTTTACCGTAATCGGCGTGTTCGGCTTAATTCTCAACGAACTTGGTATGCTGTTGCTGGTTTGGCTGTTACCCGAAATCACGCTTTTTCACAGTACGCAATTTTTGAAAATGCCGTGGAAGAAATGGCTGGCAAAATGTATCGTAACGCTGGTGGTGCTTGTTTGTAACTATATCGGCAGAAAGAAATTGATTTTCAATAAATAAAGGATAAGGGATACGTATGAAAAAGCTTTTTCAAAAAATTTGTATTTTTACAACGGCTTCGCTTTTGACCGTTTGCGCAGGCGCTTGCAATTTGTTTTCAAGTTCGTCTGTTTTATCAAGTTCTTCGAAACCGTTACCGCCGCAACCTATCATTTTGCAAAACGTTACGCAGGCGAAAAATGTAATTTTATTCATCGGCGACGGTATGGGGCCTAACCAAATCAAGGCAGGGAACTTATACAAAGGACAAGATCTTTGCATAGAAAAATTCCCCTATCAAACGATGGTGGAAACCAACAATGCGTTGGGCGAATTAACCGATTCCGCGGCGGCTTCTACGGCGATGGCTACGGGTACGCGTACGCTTAATAAATACGTTGGTTTGACGGCGGATTTAGAAGAATTGACGACGATTATCGACATCGCCAGTAGCATGGGCAAGCGCACGGGCATTATCGCCACGGAAGAATTGACGGGCGCAACGCCGATGGGCTTTGCATCGCACGCGGAAAGCCGTAATTTCAAAAAGGATTTGTTGCAAACGGCGGCAACGACCAGTAATGTCAACCTTTTCGCAAGCTATACCATGCAGTTTGCCTATCAAGATATTATCGAAGACGCAGGATATACGAAAATTGCGGACGTAGACGCCATTTCCGATTGTGCGGCGGATAAAGCGTTCGGCACGTATTTAATCGACGCAAAAGCGACCCCTATGTCGGCGGAAGCTGCGCACGTGGGCTTTGACCGTTTGGTGTATGAAGCGTTAGAATATTTGTCGCAAGACGAAGACGGATTTTTCTTGATGGCGGAAGGTTCGCATATCGACCACGGCGGCCACGATAACGATATACGGTATATGTTGGACGAGCTTTTGGCGTTTGACTTAGCCGTGGAAACGGCCTTGGCGTGGGCGGACGAGCGCAACGACACGGTCGTTATCGTCACAGCCGACCACGAAACGGGCGGTTTACAGCTTGCCGACGGCATTACTACCGACATTATAAGGGCTATATACGATGACAAATCCGTCAAGGAAAGTCTGTACTATTCTTGGACTACGACCGGACATACCCCCACGGACGTGTATTGTTTTGTTAACGGCGCGGATATTAACTTTGAAGAATATTCGTCCTTTAACGATAAATACCGTATTAAAAACACGGATATTTTCTATATTATTCAAGACTTATTCGGTTATACGCCGACGGTATAAAAAATACGCCACGGGTTTGCTTTTGCTTATCCGTGGTTTACTATATATGGAAAAAACCGAATTTTGTTAAAAAATACATAAAAAAACATTTTTTTGCGTGCAAAGTGTTGAAATTTTCCAAAAATGGGTGTATAATAAAATAGTGGAAAAAAGCTCCTGTATTTGCGCGTGAAAAAAGCGCGAAAAAGAGAGAAAAATTTTCACGGAAAGGCTTGACAAACAGCGCCGCGTTTGTTATAATAATATCGTGAAAGACACAAGGGCGGCGCGTAAGGACGCGTGCGCCTTTTTTTGGGGAAAGGAGAAAAAGCGATGATCGGGCGCGTACACTCATTTGAATCGTTTGGTACGGTGGACGGACCGGGTATTCGTTCGGTAGTATTCCTGCAAGGGTGTCCGTTGCGCTGTCAATATTGCCACAACCCCGACACGTGGAACGTAGGCGGCGGCGAAGAATATACGGCGGAACAAATTGCGCAAAAGGTGCTTAGATATAAAAATTATTTCGGCGATAAAGGCGGCGTTACCGTATCGGGCGGCGAACCCTTGTTGCAAATGGATTTCGTCTACGAACTGTTTACGCTTTTGAAAAAGCAGGGGATTCATACCTGCGTGGATACGTCGGGAATTACATTTAATGCAAATTCGCAGGAGAGCGTGGAAAAGCACAAAAAGCTTTTAAGCGTCACCGATTTGTTTATGGTGGATATCAAGCATATCGACGACGAAGCTTGTAAAACGTTGACGGGGCAATCTAACAAGAATACGCTGGCGTTTGCAAAGTTTTTAAGCGACAACGGCGCGAAGATGTGGATTCGTCAAGTGCTTGTGCCGAACATTACCGACAACGAACAATCGCTTATGCGTACACGCGCGTTCCTTGATACGCTTAAAACGGTGGAAAAGGTGGAAGTGTTGCCTTATCACACGATGGGCGTCGTCAAATATAAAAATTTAGGAATGGATTATCCGCTTGCAGGCGTGGAAGCGCCGGACAAGCAATCGATTGAAAAAGCAAGGAAGATTTTGCAACCATGAAACAAGAACTCAAAGAACAATTAAAGGGCTTGTGCTGCGTGGAAATCAGCGGCGAATCGTGCGCGAATTGTCTTACGCTTATGCCTATTTTGCAAGAGCTTATCTCTGCGCGAAGCGATATCAAGCTGGTGCATATCGAAGCGGACTATTCCACGACCGATTTGATGGAAGAATTAGACGTAACGCGCGTGCCTACCATTTTGCTTATGGACGACGGGGAAATCTTCGCCCGTTGCGCGGGCTTTCAACCGGAAGAAATTTTGGAAATTTGGTTGGATGCGAAAATCGAAGAACACAAAAACGGTAATTAAAATCCGCAAGGGTTTTTGAAAATAAGAAAAATTTATATTATTAGGAGAACTGATATGATGCAATACAAAGGTTGGGAAGGATTTGTTCCCGGGAAATGGTGCAACGACGAAGTAGACGTACGTGATTTCATCCAACGTAACTACACGCCGTACGAAGGCGACGCGAAATTCCTTGCTCCTGCAACGGAAGCAACGAAAAAGCTTTGGGAAATCGTTTGCGAGCTTTCTAAGAAAGAACGCGAAGCCGGCGGTGTACTCAACGCGGACACGAAGATCGTATCCACGCTGACCTCGCACGGCGCGGGCTATTTGGATAAAGACCTTGAAAAAATCGTAGGTTGGCAAACGGACGAGCCTTCCAAGCGTTC
>JAZSHX010000030.1:0-58933 GCA_045533485.1 Candidatus Scatosoma sp.
CATAAAAACTCACTCGTTCTAAGGAAAGGACGCGTCGTCTTTTCCCAACGCATAACGTTACACCATTGATTTACTTTGAACGGAAGATCACGATACGATTGTATCCACTTAGAACACATTGAACCGATAATCGTTTCCGAAGTCGGACGAATTGCCAAAGGTTCGGCAAGTTCTTCACCACCGCCTACCGTTACAACCGCAACTTCAGGCGCAAAACCTTCCACGTGTTCCGCTTCTTTTGTGAAATAGCTCATAGGAATGAGAAGCGGAAAGTATGCGTTTTCCACACCGCGTTTTTTAAAACGCGCGTTCATTTCATTTTGAATATTTTCCCAAATCGCATACCCGTAGGGACGAATAACCATCGTTCCCTTTACAGGCCCGTAATCGACAAGCTTAGTTTTTAACACTACGTCTGTATACCACTGCGGAAAATTGCCGTCAATATCCGCAATTTGTTCAACAAATTGATTTTCTTTTGCCATTTTGGCTATCTCCTTTATATAGCACCGCGCAGTCATTTTTCTCAAAACATCTGCGCGGTAGTTGTGTTTTACTATTTAATTATTTCTTAATCGTGTACTTTTCAAACTTACGCAACGAGAACACCTTGCTGCAAGCAGGACAACGGTGATACGGCGACGTTTCGCGAACGCTCAACGTTTTACCGCATTGAGGACATCTCACTTGGAATACCTTTTTGGGATTTACGCCTTCTTCCGATTCAAAGATACCTTCTTCCTTTCTTGCTCTGGGCGAAGGAGACGGAGCAGGCTTTTGTGCCATAATCGCAGCCGTCGCCGACGTTGCAGCAACACCGCCTTTCTTGCCTTTTGCGGCACGTTTTTCCGCTTTCTTCACTGCTTTATTCTCCTTCTTTTCCGCTTTTGCTTTTTGGTTTTCTTGTTTGAGTAATTGCTTTGCGATTTTATCGTCTTCTTTCGCTTTCGCCTTTGCCTTTTTGTTTTCGCGTTTCAAATTTTTCTTTGCAGCCTTTTTGTCTTTCTTTGCTTTCTTTTTCGCCGCCTTTTTATCCTTTTTCGCTTGCTTGCGTTTTTTCTTCGCTTGCTTCTTCGTCAAAGGCTTCGCTTCTTTCTTTTCTTCGGGTTTATTTTCTTCTTTGTTCTCTTCTTTGCTTTCTGTCTTCTTTTCAGGTTGCGCCGCAGGAGCAACGGCCCCAAGCTGTTGCATAGGATTTACCATCGGTACACCGTTAGGCATCGGCATACCGTTTGCCATAGGAACAGGTACGGGCACAGGCACGGGCATCGGCATTACGGGTGGCATACCCATAGGCATTCCAGCCGCATTCGGCATACCCATGTTCGCGTTCACGGGCGAAACCGCAGAATTTATCATACCAAAATTCGCATTGACAGGAGGCACTGCGTTTGCAGGTTGTTGCGTTGCCATTGCTTGTTGCGGTGCTGCCGCATATTTCGCCGTTTTCGCTTCTTTAAGTTTTGTTTTTTCCATTTTTCTTGCTTGTTTTTTACTCATAGGCATAGAAGATTGTTGCACAGGCATAGGTTGTGCCATAGGCATAGGTTGTTGCGCCGCACAGCACGCCGCTTTCGGGCAACATACCGTTTGCGTAGGCGCTTGTTGATAAATCACCACAGGTCTTTGTTGCGCGGGCGTCATCATAGCAGGAGGCGCCATATCCGCTTGCATAGGCGGCATATTCATCATTGTATTTTGTTGTTGTTTCCTGCGCTTTTCTTCGCGTTTTCTTTGCTTCTTGCTCATTTGCGGAGCGCCCCACATCATAGGTTGCTCCATCGCTTTATCCGCTTTTACTCTGGTTTTGAAGATACAATGAATAAGGAACGCGCCAAGCGCAATCGCCGCCATATAAATATAGCCCATATCCATTGTTTCCCCAAGAACGCCGGCTACGCCTGCAAACACAGCCGCAAGCAACGCTGCAATGGGAAATACCTTCATACCCTTACCGTCAATACCCAAACGGTTAAATTCAGTGTCGGCAGTTGCGTGTCTTACCATCACCACCAACGCCAACAATAACAACGCTTGCATAATCTCGGGCACCCCAAGACTCGACGTACCGTCCAACAAACCGTTCAGCACACTGCCCAAAACCGATACAGGCGCGAACATATATAAGATAGCGCCGATAGCGGCAATTTGCACAAGATTACGGAAGAAATACACGAACAAGCCGCATTCTCTTTTGAGTTCTTCTACGACACCGCCAACGCCTTGTACGTTGAAACGGCTAACTTTACCGCTCGTTGCACCGGCAATCAAATGTATAATCAAACCAACCGCAAGCGCTGCATACGCCATCGTTTGAATGTAAACTGGACCGATTGCCTTGTTGTACAATATGTAAGTAACTATGTGGAAGTTAACAAATCTTGCAAAGGAATGAGCAAATCTTTCGCCCATTTGCTCCATCGCGCGCATATTTTTATTGTAGCCGTTGACGTATCTCGAGCTTCGGTTAGAAAGCCAACCAAGCTTAAACAAACAACGGAAGAAGTTGAAGAACGTTGTCAACAATAAAATGATATACAGCACGCCAACGATAAATTCCGCCAACGACGCGCCACCTTTAAGAAACCCTATGGCGTTAGAAACGTACACGCCAAACCCCAGCGTTACCGTATCCATAATCGGCGTGCTATGTGCCAAAATAGGCAGGAACGTAAACACCAAAAGCGCCAGCGCGCCCAAGGTGTATAACACACCTACAAATCTTGCTTTCGCGTGTACTTTTTTAACTCTTTTTCTTGCTGCAACCGCACTTGCTGATTCGTATGCTTTCATTGCAAACTCCTTCTCTTTCACTTAACGGCCTACACCGTTATAGCACATCGGGCAAACCGCCCGTTTTTGCGGCAATTTTCACCACCGCTTCTATATGCAAATACCGCGCATGTATAAATGCGAAGTCTTGCGTATCATCCTTATATATTGTTAATCGTCTTGACTTTCTTCAATGAGCGTTTTCGTGTCCACTTCTTCGTCCTTGCCGTTTGCAGGCACGCGAAGAATCCAGTTCAATAAGCACGCAATTCCCGTCACCGCCGCCGCTAATACGTGGTCTTGATTTAACGTTTGTACCGCCGTAGCGTCAGCCGCAGGCCAGTTAAGCATTGCAAGCAACGCCGCGAACGTTACGATGGCAAAAGCCGTAAATCTTTGTATGCCAAACGCACACATACCTTCGCGGTTATATTCCTTTGCCGAGCATGCGTACACAATCATCAAAGCAAGGCCTACCCACGCAACAAGCTCTACTGCTGCAGGCAACAAGCTCATCCAGTCGAACGAAGACACGCTTGCCGCACCGAACGGTATACCGAGCACCGACGTCGCCGCGGTGTACAGTCTGTTTTGCCCCATAAGCAAATATGCCGTCCACGCTGCCGCGCCGATTTGTAAAACGTTGCGGATAAGGTGCATACCCAAACCGTTAGGACGGTCTTCTTCTTGGATACGCTTACCCATTGTAAACAGCGTTACGTTTCCGCCGATAATACCGCCGACGAAATGCACGCCGATCCCAGCACCCAACACAGCATAGCCGTACATATTGACGTTAGCCGCCGTCCCGTTAGATGCCAAAACAACCAAGAACAAACAAAGCACGGTCGTAATCAAGGACAGCGAATAACATTTCGCCATCGCGTCCATTGCATACATATTACGGTTAAACCCGTTTACATAGCTTGCACGACGCTTGAAAAGCCAGTTGACTTTCGATAAACAATACAACAAACTAACGGCGATAATAAGCAGCGTCAACGCATAAACCGCGATTACGGCACAATCCAAAACCGCTTGCACCGTCCACGCTCTCTTACCGCTGACGATTTCCCAGACAGGTAAATAAAACGTCAAAACGGGCAATACAATACCGCCCGAATTGTTCGTATGTAAACAAGTACCTGTAACGCCCAAAATGCACGCCGCGCAAAGCAACAGCATAGCCGTCCCCAGCGTATACACGATACCTGCGGCCTTTGCCCTGTTTTGCACTTGTCTTACACGGCGCTTTAATAATTTTGCTTGGGAATACGTACTGCCCATAGTTTCTTTGCTCCTTTTCAAATACTGTAAGCTTTACCGCTATTTATCCTTATTCTTCGTCTTCGTCGTCAAGCGCTGTGGGAGCTTGGGGATAACGATACGCTTCTTGAAGGAATGCTTGCGGATCGATTTCTTCCGTAGATTTCTTCTTTTTCGCTTTTTGTGCTTTCTTCGCTCTCTTCTCTGCTTTCTTTTGTTGGATTTTCTTCTTGTCTTTTACCTTTCTGGGCATCCAGCACAACAAGATTTCCGCAGCGAGAGCCGCAACTGCGATATCACCAATCAAAGCAGTTTCCACGCTTACCGCCGCGCCCATAACCATGTCGGCAACCAATACAGCGCCGCCCAAGCAAGCCGCTGCAAGAAGTGCAAGCACAAAGAAGCCCTTACGTCCAGCCGCTTTACGACCGTCAATGTCGAATTCCACGTCGGATACAGCATACTTTACCATACCCATCCAGAAGATGAAACCAGCGATAAACAAACTGGGAACGACGAATTGCATCATATCTGCAAGGTATGCGTTAAAGTTGTTTGCGATATCCAAAATAGATTTGGAAAGCGTGCCTGCCTTAAAGAACGCCCAAGCCATTGCGCCGCAAGCTGCAATTTGTACAAGGTTACGGAACAAACCGCCAAATTTACGATAGGAGCGTTTTTGTTCAAGGAAACCGTCTTCCATATCGAAGAGCCCCACTTTCATGGTTGCGATGCCGCAAAGCAAATGCACTGCCACACCAACGCCCACGGTAACGTATGCCAAAACGCTGAACGTTACGCTTTGCGCGATGCAAGCAATAGCAAAATGCGTGCTTACGATACAAGCAAACACACGCGTGAAAATTCTGGACAAATCGTCCATTGCGTACATAGGACGGTTGAAGCCGTACGTTCTGCTTGCTTTCTTTTTGCGCAACCAACGAATTTTGCCAAACGTTTTCAATGCGCTAAGTACAATCGTTACAAGCATCAACGAATACAAACCCGCGATAAGCAAAGCAATTTCTTTACCCTTAGGGCCGCTGCTCAACTGCGTGAATACGCCAAAGAAGCCCATAACGCCCATATCGTGCGTAGAAAGGCCATCGTTCACTTGCATCAAGGGCAAGCAAGCAAGCGCCGTTAAAGCAAGCGTTGCAAGCAAATATAAAAAGCCGATACGCTTTGCGCGTTTTTGCCCTTTTCTAATGCGTTGTTTCGCTGCCGTGTAACGTTTTGCCGTTGCACTCGTTCTAGATTGATAAACCATAATTTCCTCCCAACTGGGCATTTTACGCCCAATTCTATTTTATCATATCTATTATATAACTTTTTTTTGTAATTGTCAATATCCTAAGCGATATAAAAACAAAAAAACGAAAAAAAATTGCCGTTTTTTTTCGTCTTTTTTCTCTTATTTTTCAAATTGTTTTTGATAGCGAGCCAAACACTTGTCGATGATGTCCATCGCTTCGTCCCTATGGCATATTTCCTTGACCGTCGTTTGCTTGTGCTCCAAGCTTTTGTACACTTCGAAAAAGTGCATCATTTCATCGAAAACGTGTTTGGGCAATTCTTGAATATCGTAATATCCGTTATAGGTAGGATCTCCAAACGGAATGGCGATAATCTTTTCATCCAAAGAACCGCCGTCCACCATCTTGATTACGCCGATGGGATAGCAGGAAACCAGCGTAGACGGCAAAATCGCTTCTCCGCACAGCACCAACACGTCCAGCGGATCGCCGTCATCCGCAAACGTACGCGGAATAAACCCATAGTTCGCAGGATACACGGTCGACGTATACAGCACTCTGTCCAACCGCAACAGCCCCGTTTCTTTATCTAATTCGTATTTCGTTTTGCTCCCCTTGGAAATTTCGATAAACGCTTCAAATTTCTTTCGCGTAATGCGTTCCGCGGAAATATCATGCCAAATATTCATAACGTACTCCTTATGCAAGATATTATATACGCTTTTTTTGCTTTTTGCAAGCTTTTCAAAGGTTAAAATACAATTTTTTTCTATCGCCGTGAAATTATTTCTTCCCGTAAATCAGCGTTTCGGGGTGCGAGAAAACAAACGTAATATTTTTGTTAGGATTAATAAGCAAATTCAACACACCGGGCTCGTCCGTTCCCAACCGCGTTTGCATTACAAGCTTTCGATAGGGCTGAAAACCGCACTTTTCTTGCACTCTTTTCGATTGTGCATTAAAATCGTAATATCCGCAAAGCAAAAAATCCAGCTGTAAATCGTTGAACAAATACGCAATCACCGCGCGCACGGCTTCCGGCATAAGCCCTTTGCCCCAGTACGCTTTTGACAGCACGTACCCGATTTCCCTGCCTTGATAGCCGTCAAATTCCGTCAAGCGCTCTTCCATACCGTATTTCTCCACGCCCAGCGAACCGATCACTTTGTTGTTTTCTTTAAGTACGATAGCAAACGTCTTGTCTTCTTCGATAAAACCGTTCAAAATCTCCTGCGATTTTTCTATGCTTTCGTGGTGTTTCCAGCCAGCCATTTCCCCTACGCCGTCTACGCGCGCATAGTCGTAAAAATCCTGCAAATCCGTTTGTTGAAAGGGGCGCAACAGCAATCTTTGCGTTTCAATGGTTACCCCGTTAAGCTTAAACAATGCGTTCATTTTTTTGAGTTTCTCCGTCAAATGCTTATTTTATATGATTATATCACAAGACCGCAATTTTTTCAAGACTTTTTCGATATAAAGTTGCATGCTTTTTTTTCGCAATCCCACACTTTCAAGCAACTTATCTTCTGTTCCAAAGAAAATGCAAGCATTTTCCGTGCGGCAAGAGTTCAACGTTCGTGCGCCATAACAAAAACCCCAAGGAGACCTTGGGGTTTATGGCGCAGAAGACGAGATTTGAGGCTTGGCTTCGCCAAAGAAAATGCAAGCATTTTCCGTGCGGCACGAGTTCAACTTTCGTGCGCCATAACAAAAACCCCAAGGAAACCTTGGGGTTTATGGCGCAGAAGACGAGATTTGAACTCGTGCCACCATTACTGATGCTACTCCCTTAGCAGGGGAGCCCCTTGAGCCTCTTGGGTACTTCTGCATGGCTCAACGATAACAACTTTGATAAAAGCTATATAACTATACCACATTTTTCACGGCTTGTCAAAGATTTTTGGCGTAAAAACATAAAAATTATTTCCCTTTTTTGTTTTTCTGTGCTCTCTTTGCAAAAAATTGCAATTATTCCCCCGTTTTATTTTCTCAAATACTTGACCAAAACGCAAAAATGTTCTATAATATAGCCAACAAATAAAAATATCTTTATCGAGGTTTGTATATGAAAGTTATTATCACCGAAAATTATCAAGAAATGAGCAAAAAGGCAGCGGAAATTTTAATTGACCTTGTAAAAAACAATCCCAAGGCAATTTTAGGCCTTGCCACCGGCTCCAGTCCTATCGGTACTTATCAAAATATGATTAAAGACCATAAGGAAAACGGCACGTCCTACAAGCAAGTGCAAACGGTTAACTTGGACGAATACGTGGGCTTAACCGCCGACCACGACCAAAGCTATGCCTACTTTATGCGCACCAACTTGTTCGACCATATCGACATCGACCAAGCAAACACCAACCTGCCCTGCGGCAGCGCGCCTGACGCGCAAGCGGAATGCGACAGATACAACAAATTGTTGGAAACTATGCAACAAGACGTACAAGTTCTTGGGCTTGGCTCTAACGGCCACATCGGCTTCAACGAACCGGGCACGCCGTTGCACTCCGTAACCCACCTTGTCGAACTTGCGGAAAGCACCATCAAAGACAACTCCCGCCTGTTCAATTCCATCGACGAAGTGCCCACGCAAGCACTTTCTATGGGTATCAAAAACATTATGCAGGCAAAATCCATCGTTATGGTCGTTTCCGGCAAAAACAAAGCGCAAGCCGTTTACGGTATGGTCAAAGGCGAAGTTACCCCCAACCTGCCCGCATCGGTATTGCAATTACACCCCTTCGTAACGGTAATTTGCGATAAAGACGCAGCAAGCTTGTTATAATCCGCAAATAAAAAAATCAACCGCAACCTTTTCACAGGTTGCGGTTTTTCATTGTTTTTTTACTTATTTTTGCGTAGGTCTTTTCGCCGTCGTAATAGACAAATCGGCATCGTCCACGTCAACGAGCAACACGTCGCCTTCATCATACTTATTCACAGCGATATGCTTTGCAAGCAAGGATTCCAAAGCCACCTTTGCCTTGCGTTCGTTTTCGTATTCTTGCATATCCGAATAGGACGGGGACGCTTTTTTTCTTGCATTTTCCAACTTATGCGCTCTATCCGCAAGCAAGATATGTTTTGCCGCTTTTTCGGTCAACGTAATATGCACGTATTTTTCCTTTACGGGAATTTCTTTTACAATTCTCGTCACGGTACGCATACGAAGCAACGAATTGCAAACAGGACAAATATACGCCGTTTTACCGCTGGATACGTTCAACGCCGCGCCGCATTTATAGCAGTTAATTACAAAGCTTTTTTGTTCTTCCGCTTCTACGGGAATTGCTTCCATAGGTTGTTCGGGTGCGGTGTAGATTACTTTCTTGTCTTTCATTTCGTTGACCTTCCTTGATTGATGATGCTTTTTCGATATTCTTTCTAACGTATCAAAAAACATTTTCCTGTATACGCTATATCCTACTATCTATTTTATACTTATTTTTTGCATTTGTCAACAGTTTTTTAATAAATATCTACGCGAATACATATTTTTTTTGTATTTTTCCTGCGTACACGCAAATAAGGCGCACTTCTGCACGCCTTATTATACGAAAACCTATTTTAAAATTGTATCAAAGCACCCGGCAAACCATCGCAATCCACTTGCAACGCTTTCGTCTGCCCAGTTACAATCACCTGTGCCAAGCCGTTAAACGCAGGTACGCTATCCGCTATGTCTTTATGATGGGAATTTGGATTGCCGTTGCCGACACCAAGCACCCGGCCCCCATCAAGCGTAAAATGCAGTTGCTTACAAAAATTAGGCACATATATACCGCTTGTATCCACAATTTTTATATTGATGATTTTGCAAACTTTGCCATTGTTCAGCGTTACATCTTCCAAAAGAATACGGGCAGGTGCCCCCGCAGTTTGCGTTTCATCGCATACCTGCGCCCCACCTTTTCGTGCAACCACCTGTAATTTTCCCTTTTCAAAAGGCACTATCCAATCCGCCCGACGATTCACCACCTGCTTTTCTCCAAGTGACTTTCCATTTAGGAATAACTCTGCTGTTTCGGCGTTGGTAAATGTATGCACGCAAATTTCTTCCCCGTCTTTGTGGTTCCAGTTCTTCAAAACGTGCACGAACAGATCATCGGTATTCCAGGCACGAAGCCAGTAGGCAATTTCTTTATCAAACCCACAACAATCGGTAAAGCCCCAATGCGATGAAACACTCGGCCAGCCGTACGGGTGCGGTTCTCCACGGTGATCCATACCCGTCCAAACAAAACACCCAGCCGCAAACGGCGAATTTTGCATCTTCACCATCGTTTCTTCAAAGCACTCGGAAAAATCGGGATATTCCCTACCATTATCCGCAAACACTTGCTTTTCCTTATCCGTTTTTACCACGCCGCGCGTTGCGTACGTAGGACAATTTTCCGTACCCAAAATTACTTTATCGGGCGTGCGAGCAAACGCTTCGTCATAAGCAGAAAGGTTATAATTTAAGCCGATAATATCAAAACTATCCGACGCATTATCCTTTTCCAGCATCCCACCGTTTTGCGCCGCCATAACTGCGCGCGTATTATCTAACACAAGCACGTGTTCGCGCATTTTTTGCGCCATACGTTTACCGCGGAAATTCTTTTGCCACGGTTCTTCGTTGAACATACTATATAAGAACACGCTTGGATGATTGCGCGATAAGCACACCATATCCGCAAGCTGATTCAGCACGTCGTCATTCACCGCAAATTGTCTATTTTCCGCCATAACAAGCATGCCGTACTTATCACACAACGATAAAAATTCGTCCGTAACCGCATGGTGCGCACAACGATACGCGTTTGCCCCAAGCGATTTCATTACACGCAGGCGATATTCCATCACTTCGGGCGTTACCGCCGCCCCAAGCCCTGCATGGTCCTGATGCCCACAAATGCCTTTTATTTGATAGCGTACGCCGTTTAAGTACATGCCTTTGCCGGCACGCCATTCTATCGTTCTAAAACCCACGTTAAATTGTGCACTATCCAACAACTGTTCGCCTTTTATTAATTGCACTTGCAAATCATACAACGCAGGCGTTTCCGGCGACCAAAGCTTAGCATTTTCAACGGATAACGCAATATGCACGCACGATTTTGCCGTAGAATACGCAGCGGCAACCATCTCCCCGTTTTCGTCAATAAGCGTTGCTTTTACACACAAATTCGAGCTGTTATCTGCGCCCAAAACAGCAATATCCGCAAACACCAACCACTCGTCGTTTTGCTTACCTGTACGCACGAAACACATACGCGCATCCAAGCGCACGTTTTCTCTAAATTGAATACGTACAGGGCGGTATAATCCGTTGCCTTCATACCACCACCCTTCCGCCTTGCGCCCGTCCACGTACACGTGTACGATATTTTCTTTGCCATGCAAAAGATAATCCCCGATTTCAAAAGCAAAGCGGTTATAACCGCTAAAATTGCGCCCTGCCACCACGCCGTTTACGTAGACGGTTGTATTCCCCAGCACACCGTCAAATACAATTCGTGCGCTTTCCACGGGCGTTTCAGGCAAGATAAATTTATTTCTATACCAGCCTGTTCCGCGCAATTTATAACCGCCGGAAGAATCCGCCGTTTCGTCGTATTCCTGGTGCATAAGCCAGTCATGCGGAACGTCTATCGCCTGCCAACTTTCGTTGTCAAAAAAGCCAAGCAAACCGCAAAACATACCGCCTGCCTGCGATGCCGTATGATACGCGCTAAGAGGCATACTTTTCGCACGTTGAAAGTCCCCCAAATGGAACTCCCAACCGCTATCTAACGGCAAATCATAATTCGCCTTTTCCATTCATCCAAATCTCCCTATACGAAATTTGCGGCGAACAATTATGCTCCCAATGCACTTCCAACGGGCTTTGCCCCACATATTCGCTTTGTTTGCCTATCATTTGCACAAGCCCGTTTTCTTTCAAGCGTACGAACATATACAACGGGTCTTTATACGGAATATTTTGCCGCGCCCAGCCATATTCCTTTTTCACTTCTTTGATCTTCGACGATACCGTCGTATATTTCCTGCCCACGTATTTATGGCTCATGCTGTTTACGGCAACGTAATGCACACCGCCCTTATACAAATACGCGTCAGCGTGATCGTGCCCAGAAAAGCACATGGTAACCTTGTTAAACCCTGCCTTTTCGTTGGCAAGCCAAATGACGTCTTCAAACTCGTGCATATTATAAATGGTCCAGTTCCCCACGGCAAGCGTGGCGTGCGTAAAAATAAAGCAACGCTTATCCGTAGCATCTAAATCTCGCGCCAACCACTCCAACTGTTCCGTGGGAATATAGCAGTTAAAAAAATCTTTATGATAATTGTCGTTGTCGTAATCGAAATATGCGCCGTTGTTTTTCGCATAGTTGGTATCCAGCACGATAAAATGATAATCGCCAACGTCAAAGCTGTAATATTTCGCTTTTTGACCTTGGAACCGCATAACGGCTTGCTTCCCGCCGTGCTCGGAATCGTGATTACCAAGCACGTGATATTTTTCGCCGTTAAACTTATTCCACTCTTCTAAAAGCGCAGCCCCCGATTCGTCGGGCAAAATAAAATCCCCAAGCTGAATGATAAACGCCGCCTTGCGTTCATTCGCTTCGTCTACGAATTTTTTAATGCGCCACGTTTCGTCTTTCGTTTGCGTGTGATGCACGTCCGCGCAAACCCCAAATAAAAGCTCCTTTGCCATATTCCACCTTGTTATATTTATTGCATGCCGTATTTAACGAGCATATTTTTCTCAAATCTCAACAAATACGCCGCTTCTTCGTCAATACGCTGTTCGCAAGGATTGTCAATCAAATCACGGAATACGTGAATATCTCTGCCCACTTCTCCGCCTTGCATAACGAACGGTTCGCATACGATAGGTCCTTTATACCCGATTTGCGCAAGCGTACCAAACACTTCGTCCCAGTTGATATGCCCCCTACCGGGAGCCGTGCGGTTATTTTCACCCGTATGAAAATTTTTCATTAAATCCGCACCCACCAGCTTGATAGCGTCGGCAATACTGTTTTCTTCAATATTCATATGATACGTATCCAAAAGCACGCCGATATTTTTGCTTTCGATTTCCTTTACGTACGCCACCGCTTCCGCCGCCGTGTTAATGATACACGTTTCAAAACGGTTTACCGCTTCCACGCAATAGGTAACGCCGCAATCCTCCGCCGTTTTGATAATTTCTTTCATACTCTTGACGCTTTGCGCCCAGTACGGCGTTTTATCGTTCATCACAACGTTGGGCGTACCCCAACCTGCGTAGCTTACCCCCGACAGCAAATCGCCGCCGCCCACCTGTATTTTCTTGATAATATTTTGCAGGTATTTCACGCCGCCAAGACGCTTATTTTCGTCCAACGACGACACGTCGTAGTTGGGATCAAGCCCAAGGCTATACGTAAGCCGCACGCCTTCGCCATCCGCAATTTTTTTCAACTCACGGATATGCGCATCGCTCATTTCTAACAACGCCTGCGCTTGAAATTCCAAAATATCAAACCCGATTTTTGCCGCCTTTTTGATATACTTCGCATGGTCGGCTACCCAGTTCTTTTCCCAAAAGTTCATAAAAATGCCGAGTTGATTCATATCTGTTTCTCCTTTATTATAACACATCAATTTGATAATGTAAATACTTTTCAAACGCTTCTTTTACGGAAATTGCCCAGTTGCCTTTGGTAATGGCTACATGGTGGCGATATCCCTGTTCGCACATATATTTAAGCATACCTTCCACATCGTCTTTTTGAAATACCGTTCCGCACCCGAAGAACCCGTCCCCCACGTAATCGTCGGTAAGCACTCCTTCCGCTACGAACGAACACATTTCCCCGTTTTCCGTTTTAAAGCTGCCTATCGTTACGTCGCCCGTAATCAGCTTACCTTTATTGATCCCCACGCCCGAACCTTCGCCGTAGCTCTTTTTGAACATAAGGTGTTCTTCGATATGACCGCGTTCCGCCATCAAAGTTTGGGGCACAGGACCGCAATGGAAGAAAATACATTTATCCTCCGCATCGCCGTAGTTATTGTTGACGTCCAAAAGCATTACGGGACAATCCGCCGCCAAATACAAAGCACGCATCATCACGGCGTTATTCACGTCCAACTCACAAGCTGCAACGATACCGCGCTCATTAAGCTCCCCTAAAATTAAGCAAGGCGCAATACCGTAGCGTTTTTGCAATTCATCCCAACAGCGAATTGCCACGGCTTGCAGGTTATATTCTTCTATAAATTCGTCCACAACTACACCCAAACGCGCAATATTTTCCAGCTTTTCAGGCGGATATTTACCAAAATCGGCCAACGCCGCATAGCACGCTTTTTTCTTTTCCAGTTTTTCCGCATCCACAATATCCATTCTGCGGAACACTTCGCTCATGTCTATAGTTTCCACGTTTACGCGATGGTTTGCCATCGCAATTTCGTCGATACGCACCGTTTTAAACGCCGTCGTTCTTGCGCCGATTGCGCCGATATTAAACTGTCTTAATCCTTTCACCGCGCGGCAAGTTCCTGCAAATAAGCGTAAATCTTCCATAAACGCTTCACTCAACGGATGCTCGCAAACTTTGCTCGTTAAGGTATAGGGAATTTTCAACTGCCTTAACACGTTACACATCGCAATTTTTCCGCAAAATGCATCGCGGCGATGCGCAAAATCCATTTTATCCAACTCATCGGCATACGCCTGCACCAAAACGGGTACGTTGACGTTTTTGAACGCCACCGCAGCGCCGTTCTCATCGCTAAAATTAGGCATACACAGGATAATCCCGTCGTACTTCCCACGGTTTTCTTCCAAAAATTGTGCGTATTTTTCTCCTTCCTTAATCGTTTCCACCGCTCCGTAACGCGTAGCGTTTTCATCCATACAAATGTAGGAAAACCCTGCCTTTTCTACCGCGGCAATCATCTCCTTGCGCGCGTCTGCAATCGATTCCCCAGGGAAAAAGCCCCTATTCCCAAAAAATAAAGCAAACGTTGTTCCTTGCATATCCGTCACTCCTTACTTTTAATATCGTTTTTCTTTCATTATAGCACACGCAAACGCTTGTGCATAGTAATAATTTTCCTTAAAAATAGAAAAATCTTCCCGATTTTAAGAAAATACACTTGAAAACGATGAGGGAAATATGTTATAATTTTTAAACAAGGAGATAAAAACAAATGATTGCAAATTTCAACATTGAAAAGCTCAATCAACTACTCAGCGATTTTTATGATTTGACGGGCTTTACCGTCAGTATTTGGGACGAAAATTACAACCAGCTTAGTTATTATCCCAAGGAATATTGCGCTTTTTGCAGGCTTATCAAATCCAGTCAAGAAGGCAAAAAACGCTGCGCGCACAGCGACTGGGAACTTTGTAAGAAATGCGCCGAGCAAGGCACGCCCGTGTCGCATTATTGCCACGCCGGCTTATTAGACACGGCTATCCCCATCAAGTTTGAAAACCGTATTATGGGCTACATGCTGTTTGGACAAGTCAACGACGGAACGCCGAAAACGAAGGAAATTTTACAATTTTTACAGCAATTAAGCGCAGAGCTGAAAATTAACGCGGAGCATTTGACAAGGGCGTATCTTTCCACGCAAACCTTTGACCAACAAAAAATCGTTGCGGCGGCAAATCTTTTAGATCTTGCCACCCGACATTTGTGGCTTTCCGATTATATCAAAATCGACCAAGAAACTCTATCGGCGAAAATACGCGCGTATATCGAAAGCAATTTAGATAAAGCTTTGTCCGTTCAAGAGCTTTGTAGGCAATTTTCCCTTTCAAAAAATAAATTGTACCACCTTTCTCATCAAACGTTTAGAAAAACCATCGGGGCATACATCACCAGCTTGCGCATCGAACGCGCAAAGCAACTGTTGACCACCACGAATATCCCCGTCAATCAAATCGCCGCAAGCGTAGGCATCGTCGATTACAATTATTTTTCCAAGCTTTTTAAGCAGTATACGGAGCTTACCCCCTTGCAATTTCGCAAAAAATAATATCGCATTTCACGCAAGCAAAAAGGAAGACGAAACCGTCTTCCTTTTTTTCGTTTATTCTACCCTTTTACGCAACCGTGATTTGCAAGCAAACTACGCTTGCTTTCGGCAAAACGACGACTTGCGTAATGTCCGCTTGCTTGGTTGTAGGCAACACTGCATCAGGGTTTTCAAAGGTGTTATGCGCGCGCATATTTCCATCGCCCAGCGTCGTTTGCACCGTGGAAACAATCTTCCCGCCAAACGCCGCAAACGAAAGCTCAATTTGCTTATCTTCTACGCAAGAAAGGTTGGCAAGCGTAACCGTCCACACGTTGTCCTTTCGCGAAGCCGAAACAGACAAGCTTGTATCGTTCGTTTCCGTCTTTAAGCATTCCGCGCCTTGATGTGATTTGAACATATCGTACACGTAATAGGTAGGCGTAACGGTAAATTTCTCGCCGTTTGTTAAAAACAACGCGTGTAAGCAGTTGGCAACCTGCGCGATATTCGCCATTTTGACAAAATCACAATGATTGTTGAATAAGTTTAAGTTATACGCGGCAATCACGGCGTCGCGCATCGTCGATTGCTGTTCGTATAAATATTTCTCTTGACTTACTTCACTGCCCTTAGGGTGCATACAGCCCCACTCGTCAATATACAGCTTAATATCCTTCCTATCGTGCGCCGCAAAAATCGCACGGTGTCCGGCGATATATTCTTCCATCTTTTGCGCGCTTTTCAGCAGCGTTTCCCACTCCTTTTCGTCAAAATGCAACGCATCGCCGCCGCTGCAATAATGGTGCAAGGAAACAGCGTGTACGGGGACGGGCGTACCTGCCTTTTCTTCCAGACACTTTGCAAACGTTTCCGCCCAGCTTTCGCTATGCACACTGCACGCGCCTGCAATCAGCTTGCTTTTCCCCGTTACGTTATGTAAAACGGTTGCGTAATAACGGTATTTCAAAGCGTACTGCTCCGCAGTCATCGTACCGCCGCCGCCCCAATTTTCGTTGCCGATACCCCAGTACGGAATAACGAACGGTTGTGCACTGCCATTCTTTTCACGCTCTTTTGCAAGCGTCGTCGTACCGCGTGGCGAAGTGCAATAATCCACCCAGTCGCGCGCGTCGTTTGGCGTCATAGAAGTGACGTTTACGGCAAAATACGGCTTTGCTCCGACCAATTCGCAAAAACGCACAAATTCGTGCGTACCAACCTCATTGGTTTCGTATCTGCCGTCCACCTTCGTCCACCAGCTTGGACGAACGGAACGATTTTCCCCGATACCGTCGCGCCAATTATACACTTCGGCAAAGCAACCGCCGGGCCAACGCACGACGGACGGCGCAATCGCACGGAATTTTTCCACCAATTCCTTACGAAACCCGTCCACGTTTGGAATAGTAGAATTTTTCCCCACCCATATTCCGTCGTAAACGACGCCGCCGATATGCTCAACGAAATGCCCGTACACTTCGGGAGCAATTTCCCCAACCGGCTGGTTCGCAAAAATTTTCACTGCGCTTTTCATCCTTATTTTCCCCTTTGCTTTTTCGTATTACGGCGCATAAATGAGCGTGTATTTGGCCGTATATTTACAAATGTTATTGCGTTTGATTATAGCACACAAGCATTTTCTTGTCAATAGGTTTTCGGCAAAAACTTTATGCTTTTTTATCTGTCCTTTTGCGTGCGCGCGATAGATTTATCGGCGTCGCTTTTACCCTTTTTTTACCTTTTCGCCCTTTGTTTTTTAACCGTAAAAAAACAGATTGCCTTGTGCAATCTGCTTTTTTATCGCATTTTTATATATTTTTCAAAATAAAGTGCAAATCTTCTTTGGCGAACTTGTCCTTATGTTCGCCTTTTTCAAGCAACTTTTCCGCCGTTTTTTGCATATACGCAAGATCGATTTTTTTAGGCGTGCCCAGCTCACGCGAAGCGTTTTCCCAGTAAATTTTATCGCGAATTTGCTTTTCGATTTTCACGCCGCGGAAGGGTTTATCAATATACAAATGCTCGGTATCCGTTTCAAAAAACTGTCTTACGAAATTCGTTCTGCGCTTGTAATTTTCTTCCCACTTCTCATCCTTGGGAAACGCGTAAAAATCCGTGCCGTATACGATACGGTCTTGGTATTGCACGAAAAACTCGTGCCACGTATCCCAGTTTTTCAGCATTTGGAAATACTGTTCTCCGCCGGGCGTAATATCCAAAACGGTGTTTTCATAATTATCCAACCAACGCTTTGCATCGTTAATATCATAGGTCAAAAACCCGTAATGCGCCAACGCCAAACGAAGACGGGGGAACTTTTTCATAATCGTGTTCACTTCGTCGTGCAGCTGCGCCTTCGTAGGGAAGGTATGGTCGCAAAACCGCCCTACGCTTCGCGCATATTCGCTCACCGACATAGGATCCCAGTTTTCCGCAGGGTTCGCCACGTGCATCGTGATGGGAATACGGTTTTCTTCCATAAACGCGTAATATTTATCGTACACCTTATCGCAAAGCGGACGTTTCATCGCTTTACGGATATCGGGATACCCTTCCAGCATTTTCACGCCGTCGTAGCCCACCGTAGCAAACGTCTCCGCTTGCTTTTCCAAGCAAGCGGCGTATTTTTCCTCGTCCGTTTCTTCCAAGGGATGCTCCAGCCCTGCAAACGCATACGCGTTGGGGGAAAGCGCGTGCTTTAAGTACAAACCCTTAACGTTTTGCATATCGTCGTAAGAAACGCCTAATCCGTAATCCTTACCGTGGTGCGGTAAGCTCATAAACGCATACTTTTCCGTGCCCGTCGCTGCAAATTCTTCTTGAAAAATCGCAATCGTTTCTTCCAAGGGAATTTCAAAGGAATAATGCACGTGCGAATCAAATACCTTTTCCATAATTCACCCCTTATTCGTAATAGGTTTCCCCTTGAATAAACATCAGCGTAAAGCAGTTCGACCAGTGGAAATCCACGATAGAATGCACGTGCTTACGCCAATCGGGAGGCGACGTCGGCACACCCTTTCTATGACACTGATAAGGCGCAACCTTATCTTCGGGATCGTAGAATTCAAAGATAGCGCCGGCTTTTTTGTACCATTTTTCCACCATCTTCAAAATCTTTTCTTCCCACTCTTTGACAAGGTCGGTATAGCCGTAACGCGCCAGCCCCTTCATACAAAGGTAGTTCATATTCAGCCACACGCCGCCGCGCCACATTTCCGTCGAATACATGGGGTGGTTCTTCGCTACCGTAGGGATAGGGTTGGGCGTCCACAAAAGGTCGGGGTTGGTGAGCACCTTCACCATCCTTTCCGCTTGTTCCTTGGAAGGAATACCCGCCATCATCGGGAAAAAGCTTGCAGGCGTCAACACCTTGGTAAATTTACCGCTGGTCACAAGGCGGTCGTAATACACGCCGTCTTCTTCGTCCCAAAGCAATTCGTTGATACGGTCTTTAATGCGCGCGTGCACAGCAAGCCATTCTTGCGCCTTTTCTTCGTTGCCGAGCTCTTTATAAATTTTCGCAAGGTATTCCGCGTCGTGCGCTTCAAACGCAGAGAAATCCATCGCGTCCGTTTCTTCGTCAAATTCAAATCTAGGCGAGTTGTCTTGCCCCGATTCCCCACTCTTGCAGTCGGTATATTCCGGTTCGGTAAACCACTCCAAAAGCCCGTTATTATTCTTATCGCGATTGTTCAAATCCCACGTCAAATACGCGTCCAGCTTTTCTACGCATTCTACCAAGAACGCCTTATCGCCCGTCTTTTTATACACTTCCCAAGCCCCGAAAGCAAGCACCTGCGGCTGCGTTTCGTCCGTGCGTCCGTCGGGGTACATCATCGCGGAAATAAACCCGTCTTCTCTTTGCATAGAAAGCACCGAACGGATGCAGTCCTTCGCCATTTCTCCGTTATAGGTAGCAAACGCCAACGCATGGAAAACGGAATCCCAAAGCCACATTTGTCTATGCGGCACTCTGTCGGGCGTCGTCCACATGCAGGGAATACGTCCTTCGGGCGTATGCACGTTGACCTTGTTTACGGACAGCGCCTTATAATACATACGTTCATATTGCTTATTTTTGCATTTCGGCATTTTTTTGAAATAATCATAGCGCGATTTTTTAAGCGCTTCCAAATCCACCTTCATGCCTTCCTTCGCACCGCCGCGCGCAAACGAATACGCAGGGCCGGAGTGGCAAATGGAGAAATGCACCATACCGTTATCCAGCGTTTCCGTACAAACGGCAATCGCGTCCGTAGTATTGAAATAAATTTCCGCGCCAGTACGCTTCACGTAATTCCATTTCTTTTCCGTGGTGATTACGGGCGCAACGGGCGCAATACCCACCACCGTGTTCGCGTTGGCGAACAAAATCAGCACGTCGCCGTCCTTGGTTTTCGCGTCGATCATATCCCCCGTGATCGCGTTGAATTTCACGCGCCCCTTCACGGGAATCGTCATTTTCACCCACTCGCGAAGCTCGAAACGAATCCCGATTTTCTTTGCAGTAAGCGTACCGACGAAATCGTTAAAATAATAATTTCTGCCTTCTAAACCGGAATATCCAAACAATTGACCGTAGCCCCAAATATTATGCAATTTCATATCCTTTTCTCCTAATTTATTTTAGTTTTTTTCCGCGAAAAGCGATTGTTGAAACAACGCCTTCCCTTAATACAATTCGTTTTGAATAAACATAAGCGTAAAACATGCCGACCAGTGGAAATCGGAGATAGCATGTACGTGTTTACGCCAGTCGGGCGGAGAAATGGGTTCGCCCTTACGCAAGCAAGCAAACGGCACGACCTTGTCTTCGGGATCGTAAAATTCAAAGAACGTACCCGTCTTTTTGTACCACTTTTCAATCATATTCAGCGTTTTTTGTTTAAGTTCGTTCGCCAAATCGTTAAAGCCGTATTTTTGCAAACCGCGCATCACCATATAGTTGATGTTGAGCCACACGCCGCCGCGCCACATATCCGTCGAATACATAGGATGCGATTTTGCCACGGAAGCCAACGCGTTTTTCGTCCAAAGCAAATCGGGGCGAACAAGCATTTTTACCATCCTTTCCGCTTGTTCTTGGCTGGGAATACCCATAAACAACGGCAGGAAGCAGGAAGGCGTCAACACCTTGGTCAGCTTTCCGCTGTACGCCGTTCTATCATAATACACGCCGTCTTGTTCATCCCAAAGCAACGCGTTCATTTGCGTTTTTATATTATCGTGCACAGCTTGCCACTTAGCCGCCTTTTCTTCGTTGCCGATTTCCCTGTAAATTTTTGCAAGGTATTCCGCGTCGTGCGCTTCAAAACCGGAGAAATCCATCGCGTCAAGCGGTTCGTCAAATTCAAATCTGGGAGAGTTGTCTTGTCCCGATTCCCCACTTTTGCAGTCGATATCGTCCCAGTCGACAAACCATTCCAAAAGCCCGTTTTTATTCAAGTCGCGGTTGGTCAAATCCCACGTCAAATACGCGTCCAACTTATCCGCCACTTCATTGAGGAACGCTTTATCTTTCGTCTTTTCGTACACGCTCCAAGCGCCCCAAGCAATCACCTGCGGCTGCGTTTCTTGCACTCTGCCGTGCGGATACATCATAGATGACACAAACCCGTCTTCCCTTTGCGTAGCCAAAATGGAGCGAATACAATCCTTCGCCATTTCTCCGTTATAGGTAGCAAATGCCAACGCATGGAATACCGAATCCCACAGCCACATATGTCTGTGCGGCACTCTGTCGGGCGTCGTCCAACGGCAGTTGATACGCCCACACGCCGTATGCACGTTGACCTTGTTTACCGACAACGCTTTATAATACATACGCTCATATTTCTTATTTTTGCACTTGGGCAATTTCTTGAAATACTCATAGCGCGATTTTTTGATAGCGTCCAAATCCGCGTTCAACCACTCTCTTGCGCCGTTGGTAGAGAAGGAATACGATTGCGGCGAATGGCAAATAGCAAACTGCACCATACCGTTTTCCAGCTCTTTCGTACGCACGGAAACGGCGTCCGTGTTGTTAAAATACACTTCCGCACCCAAGCTCTTCTTAAAATTCCATTTATCCTGCGTTTTGATTACGGGCTTCATAGGCGCTCTGCCCACGACGGTATCCGCGTCCGCAAACAAAATCAGCACTTCGCCGTCCTGCGTCTTCGCGTCGATCATATCCGCCGTCACCGCGTTGAATTTCACGCGCCCCTTAACGGGAAAGGATACCTTAATCCAAGAACGAAGCTCAAATCTAAGCCCGATTTTCTTTTGCGTCAACGTTGCCACAAAATCGTTATAATATCTCGTTTCGCCTTCCAAGCCCGAATACCCGAACAGCTGTCCGTAACCCCAAATGTTATGTAATTTCATATCGTTTTCTCCTGTTTATTTCATTTCAAATCAACGGTCTGTCCTGCAGGCACAACCACGTCCTTGCCTATCCACGAAAGATATACGTCCACTGCGCTGGGGTTGTACACTCTTTCATACGAAGCGGAAAATTTCAAATTGCGGTACGCTTTTACGTAGCGCATAATTTCGCCGTTGGTCGCATACCAAATATCGTCCTTACCGCCCAAATACTCAGCAAGCTGTTCGATATGCTCCCAGTTGTTTTTCGTTCTAAATTCGTAGGAATGCCCCCAAATATAGAACAGCATCGGCTCGTTTCTCCAAACGTTGGGATTTTTCGTCGTTTCCACAAACGTTTTGGCAAGCTCCATCACGTTGGCATTGTTGTGATGGCAGGTAGGATCCCAACGCAAAAAGTCTTCGGGAATACCGAATTTTTCCGTCGACACTACCGTTCTTGCATATTCAAAACCGCAACGGCGAAGCGCTTCCACGGACGCGTCGTCCACCCAGCCGTTAGGATACGCAAACCCCGTCACTACGCCGCCGAACGTTTTTTCAATGTTATCTCTGTCCAAAAACAGCTCTCTAATCTTCAACTCTTCACTGCACTTTGTCAAAGACAAATGCTCCCAGCCGTGCGCCGCAATTTCCGCGCAATCGCTTGCATACGCTTGTTTTGCTTCTTCCACCGTCATACGCCCCGTCGGGTGCGGCTCCGCTTCCCAACGGCTGGAATTGATATTAAACGTCCCTTTCAAGCCGTTCTTTTCAAAAATTGCAATCAAACGCTTGTCTTCCACCACGTTATCGTCGTAGCTAAACGTCAACGCTTTCAGCTTAAAATCAGGAAAACGCATAAATTGACCGTACATATTTTTTTCTCCTTTTTTCAATCAAGCGTCCTATACGCTAAAAAAAACGGAGCAAACCAACCGCACGGCATTTGCCATGCAATTTTATTCACTCCGTCATTTTTTATGTAGTTACATAAGGACACCCACGCTTCGTATTAGTGATTAAAACCGTTCTTTCTACCTTCTAAATACTTATCGTAATACGGCAAATACTCTTTGGTGTTTTCAAGCATTTTGTCAAACAATTCACGTGCCTTTTCGTAAGGAAGACACATGTTGGGGTTATTCAAGAACGCCACGAACGCTTTTTCGTAATCGCCGTCCAAAGCCGCGTCCACAACCGTTTCCTGTTCTTCAATCAAGCGCATCATAAGTGCGTTGAGCGCTTCGGGTACGTTACCTGCATACAAAGGACGTACACTGTCGCCCGAGAAGAACGCGTTGGTTTCCACCACTGCGCCCAAGGGGTTGTTGGGGATTTGACCGTAGTTGGGCATATTGATATTCGTTACGAAATCGCCAAGGCCGCAAAGCGCCTTGATTTGACGTACCGTTTCTTCGCCGGAATTGAAAAGCTTGAACGGTTCGCCGCTGGAATATCTATCCGCCTTTTCCATTCTTTGCTTTTGTTCGATCTTTCTCCAAGCCACCGTCGTGAGAGAGAAACCGTACTTATCCACCGTTTCTTTATCCGCCAAGAACCATTTACCGGGGCAGAATTCCGCAAGGTGTCTATCCCCTGCCGCCGCAATCGCGCCAAAACGCTTAAACAGCGTAAACTTGACAAGCTCACGGGTAACGTACGCGCCGTTTGCCCAGTGTTGCGCTTCACGGGTAGGTTCAAGCCCATCGGGATGTTCGTTGATATAATCGTTGTAAATGGGCATCAAGTCCATGCCCTTATATTTTGCTTCGGTCAAGAACGTGAAGTGGTTAACGCCGATAACGTTTACGCGGATATCATCGCGCGTAGCTTCGATGTCGTATTTTTCCTTCAAAATTTTCGCAAGCAATTTTTGCGTACCGAACACTTCGTGACAGCAACCGATTGCCTTGATACCGGGGAACACTTTATAAAGCGTTTTGGTAATCATCGTCATGGGGTTGGTAAAGTTGATAACCCATGCGTTGGGGCAATAATCACGGATACCTTCCGCAAATTCGCGAATCATAGGCAGCGTTCTAAGCGCACGTACGATACCGCCGGGGCCCGTCGTGTCGCCTACGGGTTGATAAATACCGTATTCTTCGGGCACGTGCACGTCGGAAGCCATTTCGTCAAACGTACCGGGCAAAATGGAAATGACGACGAAATCCGCATTTACAAGCGCGTCCTTCATTTCCTTTACCGCCACGTAGTTCCATTTACCGGGGCAATCTTCACGTGCGGAAAGCGCGTTACCGATTTTTTCGTTCTTTTGCGCGCCGTCCCAGTCGATATCATACAAATAAATACTACCGCCGATTTCCGCGTCCGTCGCCAAGTCGTTCATCAAGTTATGCGCCCAAGCACGCGATGCACCGCCGATATAAGCAATCTTCAAATTTTTTACGTCCTTAACCATAAAACATCCATCCTTTTGTTTTCACACGCGCCTGTAAAAACGCGCAATAAAATTTTCTCTTCGTGATAATTTGGCATTTTTGGACAAGCTTTCCAAAAACACCAAAATTACGCACTATATTTATTATATCATTTTTTTTATTTTTTGCAAGGGATTATCGCAAAAAAACGCAATTTTTATTAAAAATTTTTATATTATCACGATTTGATATTCACGTCGTCGTTATAATTACCGTTACCGGGGAACCAAACGCCGTTATCGCCTTCGTCATTTTCCGTCCAGTATCCCGACTTATCTTGATAGGTATACGCAATTACGTACACGATATCCCCCGCGCCGTTTTCCAGCGTGATTGCGTTGTTTTCATCCAAAGCGACCAGCTTTTTCACGCCGTTTCTCCAAACGATTACGTGCGTATATTCTTTATCAAACGTCAACGTCACGCTTTGATAGGCGTCTACTTGCTTGTATTGCGTATCGATTGCGTTGAACACGGAATACATATATAAGCCCTTACCGTCGACAAACTCACTCACGATAGTCGCGTCGCCGTCCACCGCCACGTCTGCCACGGCAAATTGCACGTTCACCGTATGCCCTACACTGTTGTCGAAGATAGTTGCATCGTAAATAACGTCGTGCGCGTTAGCAAGATGATTGCTCTTGTACACGTCCAGCACGTTATAATAAATTTTCGTTGCATTCAAATCAAAGCTTTGATAGGTGTTTGCAAACGCTTGGTTTTCCGCCATCAATTTTTGCATATTATACCAAAGCGGCGATTTTTCACCCGTCGTGTACATAAACGAACTGCCGTCGTGGAAGAAGCCCGAGCCGTCGTCGCCGTGTTGATGATAGGTAAAGTAAATGATATTCTTCACGCCGAACGAAAGCAAGGTGTTATTCAGCCAACGCACGTCCGCATCCGACAAAATTCTCGTCGAAGTGCTGCTACCCGGCACGTAGCTTTGCGTTTGCGAAACCACGTACAAATCCACGCCGCGTCTTGCCGCCACTTCCGCCGCCGTTTGCAACGCCATAATATAATTACTCATCGGCCCTTCGCTGTACAAAGGATAGAAGTCGGGAGCAAGATAGGTTGCGCCCGTCGAAGTAAGATACAAATCGCAATATGCCGCAAAACGCTCTCTCACAATTTGCATTTGCACCGCGTATCTTCTGTCGTTTTCGTGTCCGCCCGTCGTACCGATTGTACGGATATACGCTTCAATCGCGTTATAGAAATCGGTATCGCTCAAATCTTTCAACGGCGTAGTCGTGCTCAAGCTTTCGGGCGCGTTTTTACCCCCGATTTCGCCGTAGGTTTGCGACAGGGAAATACCCAAAATCTCGCAATATCTTTCTCTTGTCAATTCGGGATATCTTGCCGTCGTTGACGAAGTGTGATTGCTGTACGAGGTATACGTCGTCGCGCCGATAAGGTTACCGTGGATATACAAATCCTTATCCAAATACGCTTTCCCTGACGCCGCCAAAGCGTCTTTATCCGTTGCGTTATCCCAAACGGCTTTCAAATCTTCCGCTACCTTTACCAGCGTTCTGTACACCATAGCGTACGAACCTGCCTTAATTCCGCTGGGAGCAACCGCATTTTTATCAAACAGCCACGATGCAGGTTCGTCGGCAAGCAACACCCCGTAGAACGCAGGATAATTCCCATAGGAAAGCAACTGCGCTTTGACGAAATTATACAACGCCGTACCCGACAAAGCCGCACCGTTTTCGTCCAATTCGCTTGCATACATCGAAGCGGACATAGAAGATTCCCCGCGCGAAGCGAACAGCAACGCATTATCCGTCAAAATTACCTTCAAGCCCACTTGCTCCGCCACTTCCAAAACGTCACGGTAATCGAACGTCCCGGCAGCACCGCCTTGCGTCGCCAAATTGCCGTTTACGTCCAACGTACCGCTACCTACAACCGCAATCGACTGCGGCATCACGGCATAAAAACCGGCGTCTTTCAATTCTTGGAAGGATTGCACCGTCGGGCGATACAAGTTTGCCGAATATCTGCTTGGCTCCATATCGAAATCCATATCGATATATTCGCCTTCCTGCAACACTTTACCGTCGCTCACAGAGCTGTACGCATAGAAATTAAAGGAAATCTGCTCAGTAAACTCGGGCTCGCCGCCGTTGTCCTTGGCAAACGCCTGCGCCTTGCTTACGTTCGCGCCAAGCGCTTTATCCGTAGCCGTAAACGCGTCGAAATACACCGTTCCAAGCACCGCTTCGCTGGACAGCACCACGCTCAGCGCCTTGCCGTTATACGCACTGCCGATACGCACGGTGTAATATTCCCCGTCCGCATTGTAAGCGTATTGCACGTTCGCCGTAGAACCGTTGACCGTTACGCTTTGCAAATTCACATCCGTATACACACGGAATTGCAGCGCGTTTGCGCCCGACGCGAACACCTTATTTACGTACGCGGAAGAAATAGCCACCGTCATACTTTGCGCGGACGTCGTTGCCGCAAGGGAATATTCCCCCCTGCCCATCGTTCTGTCGTCCACACCAACGATTTCCACGCTGTCCGCCGTAGGTAACACGTATTGCGACGAATACACGTTGCTGTCGTTATACGCTCTATTCTCAAAATCCAACGTCAAATCGTCGTAAACAGGTTGAATACTGTCTACGTAATACGTTGACGCAATCTTGACGTTATCGTTCAAATCTCCGCCGTCTTGTCTGTATTGAAAACGGAATAAAAACGGTTCGTCTTCCGATGCGCGCGATTGCAAATAATATTCCCAAGCACCGCGATTGATTTGCAAATACATCGTATTGCCCACCTTGCTATACGACAGGTACGTGTCGTAATCGTTGTCATACCCTTCCGCTCTACTGTAGTTGGTTATAAAATGGTGAATATCATATCCCGAAGGGAATTCGTCAATGGTGATACGAATGGCTTTCACCGCCGACAACCCAAACGCCTGCTCCGCATACGTCGAATCTATGTAGAACGTAGGCGTTGAAGCCGACGTATGATTTACAAGCAGTTTTCCGTTCGACGCAACGGATATCACGCCGATCGATGGATATAAGGGATAGGTCGTGTCACTCCACGTATCGATAGCAGGCGCAACGTCGCCGTTTGCGCGTACAGTCACCGTACAAACCTTGCTTATCGACGATCCCAAGGAAACGGTAATCGTCGTCGTACCGGTTTTCATCCCCGTCACTCTGCCGTCCGCGTCTACTTTTGCAACCGACGGATCCGCGGAAGTATACGTAACGCCGTACCCTGCAGGGAACGAACTTGTTTCCAACCAGTCCGCTTCGCCCACTTGAATACCAAACGTTGTTCTTGGCAGGTTAAGCGTTTGCAAATCGCCGCAAGCAATCGCGTGATCCACGTACGCAAGCAACAAATTCTTTTCCGTTTCGTTGTCGTACATACCGCGCGCCAAAGCGTGGCTTGCCGTTTTCGCCGCCGAATAGGTCAGCGACTGCGTTTCCGCTTGATAAACGATTGTACCCTGCTTATCCTTTACCGTCACGTACGATTGCGCCGTTATCTGCATCGCCATATCGGACGGTAACCCCAAGTCCGCGTCCAGCATAGGAATTTCCAACAAAACGGTATTCCAGCCGTTTTCATGCCAAACCTTCGTTCCCACTTGGCTTTCGTAGGTAACGTATTGCTTATATTCATACCCCTTGCTGTTTACGTAGGTATCCCCTTCCCAGCGCTTAAAGCGTATGTCCGTGTACCATTGATAATAATGCGAGCTTTCGGGATACACCGCCTGCAAATCCTGCTTAAACTCCGTTGCAAGCGTTTGAAAGCGCAAGCCGGTAGGATTTTCCTCCGACCCGTCGCCCATACGCACCGAAGTCGCCTGCAACATTTGGAATTTGCTTTCATCGAGCACAGTTTGCGCCTGCGCCGTAACCGCCGTTGCAGTTCCCACCGCCGCGCACGCGCACGCCAAAGCCGCCAAACCAAATATTATGCCTTTTCTTTTCATAACGTCTCCTTTTTTTTCTTATTTTTTTTCGCGCATTTTGCGTGTTTTGCGCGATATAATTCTCAATAAACCCTTTCGCCTGTCAGCGCATCTAACACGGCAGTGCCGCATTCGCCAAGCTCCACCGTCTTTTGTCCGCAGGCAAGCTGCAAACAAACTGCATCCTTGTCTTTTGCGTGTACGGCTAAAAACCCGTTCGCCGCGCAAACCACCGCGCCGTCTTTCGTGTACACGTGCGCACCTGCGCTTTCGAACAAGCTTGTATAAAACTCTCTTTCATAAGCAAACTGCGCAATATGCACCACGCGGCAATCCTGCCTTTGCACTTCTTCACACGGCTTTTTCGGCGTGAACCCGTACAGGTTCTCCACGTTTTGATTGTCCGTTTTTCCGTCCACAATCCAACCGTTTCTGCGCATAAACGCCACCGTCCTGCCGCCGCCCATCACCGCGTTTTGAATATAACGATAATCGCTTTCGTTCATCACTTCACACGCCACGAACAGCACGCATTTATAACGGCGTATATCGCACTTTTGCAAATCGGACAGAAAAATCATATCGTAGCCCACGCCCGATTTGGCAATCGCGTCCGCCATATCAAACTGATTGTAAACGTTATGCACGTCGCTTTTATCGCCCGTCAGGCTATGCCCGAAATGATAGATAGATTGCGTATCGTACACAATCAACACGTCTGCCGTTTTCTCAAAAACAGGACGCATTTCACGCACCCTTTCGCACGCCGCGCGCACGTTTGCAATCGCCGCCATACGCTCAGGATCGTCCCAGTACCCGATTTTTTCGTTCATATCGTCGGTCGGCAAACGGTGGTCAAAATACCAGCTGCCCATACCGCGCAATATATTTTCAAAAATATTTCTTGCCATCAAGGCGTTATATTCTTTGTTATCCTTGCAGGCATAGGTATTCCCCGGCTCTTGACGATAGGACGACCACGAAACAAACCCTTGATCCATCTCACAAATAAACAGCTTCCCGTTCAAGCGCATCGTTTCCGCCATATACCGCAAAAACGCGGCGTTTCCCGCGCGCTTGTTCGCCGTGTACGCGCTTGGCCCTGCCAAGAAATCGATATGCGGATTTTGCAAAAGCATTTGCGGTTCTAACATCCTGCCAAACACGTCGCCGCAACCGAAATAGTACCCGTAAAACGAACCGACAAGCACGTTTTTCCAAATACTTTTGATGTGCTTTGCAAACACGGAAATCGCGTGCGGCGCGCCTAATTGCAAGCATTTCAGCCCGTCCAACGCCTTTTGATGCGCTTCGGGCAAACGATACAACAAACCGCCGTCGTTCACGTAACGTTTGCGTTCGTCTGGAGTTGGCAACTGCGCCGTAGTAAGCGTCACGCCATCATCCTTCCACGCCCTTTTGAGTGCTTCGTCCGTTTGATATTTTTCTTTTAAGTACGCACGGAAAAATTCCAGCATCGGCAAAGAGTAATCCCCTTCAAACGCATCTTCGCCGTGGTACTTGCCAAATATATGCCACTCCCCGTACGCGCCGTACGCCACCTGCACGGCAAACACGTACCCATCCAAATGTTGCGCAACCAAAACGTTATGTAATTGCGTCAGCACGTCCTTCACGTCGTGATACCAACGTTTCGACACGAACGAAACCTTAATTTCCTTGCCCTTGTCCTTGAAAATAACGTACGGTCCGCGCCCCGTATCTTCGCTTTCCACGCCGTAATACTTGATAAGCTCTTCGGGATATTTGCGCATCCACCAGTACGGCGGCGTCAAGTTCAAACGAAACAAAATTTTCGCGTTTGGATTGCTTGCGACAATCTCTTTTATACACTTAATTTGATGTTCGGCGGTATATTCTCCGCTTTCCTTCCAGTCCAAATCGATTTGCGTACAAACGCTCACCAAATCAATCCCTGCCGTATGGAAAAGGGGGATATTGCGCTTTGCGCAACTACGGTCGGGTTCGCCCAGCGGCACGTCGCTAAGCGCATAAATAAGCGGCAGCGTTTGCTTGCCGTCCACGTACAGTGTGGGATACCCGTTTTCTTGTTTTACTTGCGTACAATCCATAATACTCTCTCAATACACTCTTTCGCCTGTCAAATTATCAAATACGGCAGTGTTACACGCTCCGTTTTCGACGGTTACGTCTCCGCACGCCAAATGCAAAAGCGTTTTATCTTTGCCTTTGGTATGTACCATCACAAAATTGTTTTGCGCGCAAACAACTTCTCCGCCGTCCGTGTACACGTGCGCCCCTGCGCCTGCAAACAGCTTGCGGTATTCGTCTTTATCATAGATAAAGTTTTCCAAGCAAACCACGCGGCACTGCGCTTGCTGTTTTTTAGCGTCAAGCAACGCATTGACAAGCCCTTGCTCCGTCCTTTGCGTTTTGTCGTCCACAACAACGGCGTTCTCTCGCATAAATACTAGCGTCCTATCTCCGCACATGACCTTATCGTGTACGTACGCATACGCACGCTTATCCATCACGGCGCAACCGACGAACAGCACGCATTTATATTGACGGATATTACATTTTTGTAAATCATCCAAATACACCGTGTCGTAGCCCACGCCCGATTTTGCTATCGCGTCCGCCATGTCAAAATGGTTGTAGGTGTTGTGCACGTCCGTTAAATCGCCCGTCAAGCTATGCCCGAAACGGTAAATTGATTGCGCGTCGTAGACGATTAGAACGTCCGCACTATTTTGAAATTTCTTACGCAACGCATACATACGCTTTATCGCTTTGCGTATCTTTTGCACATTCTCCATGCGTTCAGGATCGTCCCAGTACCCCGTTTTCAAGTCTAAACGCGCATAATCTTCGGGGTGCTGATGGTCGAAAAACCACGCGCCCATACCGCGCAATGCGTTTTCAAACACGTTACGGGCGGTGACTGCGTTGTATTCCGCGTTGTTTTCACATATATATTTTTTATCGTTATTCACGCTTCGATAACACGAATACGATTTATAGCCTTGGTCAATTTCACATAAAAACAGTTTGCCGTGCAAGCGCAGCGATTCGGGCAAATACCGCAAAAATACGGCGTTCCCAGCCCATTTATTTGCCGTATACGCACAGGGAGCCGCCAAATAATCCACGTGTTTGCTTTTCATCAGCGGCTGGCTTTCCAGCATTCTGCCATACACGTCGCCGCAACCGAAAAAGTAACCGTAGAACGAACCGACAAGCACACGGTTTTTCCAAACTTTTTTTATACACTTTGCAAAACGCAAAATAGCGTCGGGCGCAGCTGTTTGCAAACATTTCAGCGTATCAAGCGCCCTTTGATGCTGTTCATTCAAACGGTATAAAAAGCCGTTAATTTGCTCATACGTCTTTCTTTCCGTCGGCGCAGCAAGCTCCGCCGTTTCCAGCGTGACGCTTTCATCTTTCCAAGCGTTTTTAAGCGCTTTATCCGTTTTATATTTCTTTTTTAAGTATTTACGGAAATAAGCCAGCATGGGGGTAGAATAATCCCCTTCAAACAAATTATTCCCGTAATAATTGCCAAAAATATGCCATTCTCCGCAAGTACCGTAAGCCGGCTGTAAAGCAAAAATATCATCGGCAAAACCAGCTTCAACAAGTACACGGTGCATACCTTTGAGCATTGCACACACGTCCGTTTGCCACTTTTCAGAAACGAAGCTTGCGCGAATTTCATTTGTTTTGTCCTTGTTGCCTACAACGGGAATATGCTCCGTATCAACGCTTTCCACGCCGTAGTACTTAATGAGTTCTTCGGGATATTTACGCATCCACCAGTACGGCGCACGTAAGGACATACGCAAAAGCAGCTTCGCGTTAGGGTTGATTTTCTTCACCTGCTTGACGGTTGCAAGCAAGCTTTCCCCATCGTACCCCTTTTCCGTCCAGTCTTCGTCCAGCGAATACACTATCCCCACGACGTCGATGCCAACGCCGTGAAATTGCGGAATACATTTTTGCGGACACGCATGGTCAATCGGCGTGCGCGCCAAATGATAGAAAAGCGGCGTAATCCGTTTTCCGTCTTGATACAGCTCTGCTGTCCCGTTCTTGTTTTTTCGTTGAAAGCTCATAATGTTCACTAAAAATAAGACTATTGCGGGGGAACGCAAGGCGCACCCCCGCCATCGTCTTATTTCATAAATTTTTATGCGTTGTAAGGCAAGACAAACGTTGCTTGCCCTGCAGGGTTATCCACCACAAGTTGATGGTTTTCATCCAGCGCCACCTTGGTTTGCACGCCGTTCACCCAAAGCAAAGCATACTTATATTCATCCGCAAACGTAAGCGTCGTCGAACAATGCGTTGCCGCCGTTCTCCATTGCGAATCCACGGGGTTTTGTACCATGTACATATACGTACCTTTCTTATACGAATTGTCGCGCATTTCGGTGATTAAACAATACGATTGATCGGTTTCCACCGCTTTCAGCTTGGTAAATTCGCCCATATTTCTTGCAAATTCAACGTAAGAAACGTCATAACCGGACAGCTTCTTCTTATACACACGGCTGGTTACGTAATCAAAGTTCTTGATGGTATTTGCAAACGCTTGGTTATCCGCCATAATCTTTTGCATGAAATACCACATTTCCGTTCTTTCGCCGTACCAGGTAACGAACGAACACTCTTCAAGGAAGAAGCCCGCGTTATCGTCGCCGTGCACGAAATACGTGAAGTACATAATGCAGTCAACGCCGAAGCCAAGCATCATATCGTTCATAAAGCGCATATCGTGTTCTTTATAATATCTTCTGGAATCCGCGTTATTCGGCACGTACGACATCGTTTGCGTAACCACGTGGAATTCCTTGCCAAGCTCTTCCGCTATCATAGAGCAAATTTGATAGGACATAATCGTATGTCCCATGGGACCGGAGGCATACAAGGGATAATGGTCGATAGCGATGTGGTCCGCGTCCGTCACTTCAAAGAACTTTCTCACGAACGCTTCAAATCTTGCCCACATTATACCTGCTTGATATTCGTCTCTTCTTGCGCCCGAGTTTGCAAAAGCGTTGACCATTTCCCAGAACGTTTCTTGGGGTAATTCACCGCCTGCAGCTTCCGTCGCCGCGTCCACTTGCGCTTCAAATTCAGGCCCTAAAATTTCCAAATACTCTTCGTTGGAAATTTCCGTCCAGCGCGTAGGCACTTCGCCGTGTTCCGTATAACCCGACCAAACACTCATTGCCATCGTGTTTGCGTGGATATGCTTATCCGCGTGCCCGTTTTCGTCCAACACACGGCGTACCGATTTATACAAATCGCCGTACGAGCCGTGCAATTTCGCGTTGGAAATTTCGTCTTCCATCATCACGCCGTAGAACGCGGGGTGATCCCAGTATCTGGACATCCACGCTTTCACCTGCGCGTCCAACGCTTCTTCCGTTGCGTACACCTTGCCGTTTACTTCCATCGGGTTTACTGACGCGCCTTGATAAATCGAGTTATCGGTAACGATAACCTTCAGCCCTGCCTGCAAAGCAAGGTCCATAACCGTTTTCAAGGTATCGCTGCCTGCAACGGCAACCGACTGCGGCATCAACACGTCAAAACCGCATTCTTTATACATTTTCATCTGTTCCAACGTAATAAGCGAATGTCCGCAATACCAGTCCAAGCCCTTTTGTTCCATGAACCCGTCGCTCAAACCGGAATACGCATACGATTCAAAGGCATGGTTGTTTGCGTCGTTTTGCTTATATGCGGTGTAATTGGGGATATCTTCCACAGACGGTTTACAACCGGCAGCACACACCAAAACGCTAACAAGCGCAAAAGCCGTAGCTATTATTCTTTTCAGTTTCATCTGATTTCTCCTTTTTTATTTTATTTTTGGCGGATTATCCGCCCCTGTGGCAGTTACCGCTTTTTCACGGCAACCGCCACCATGCGTTTTTTATCAGCTTTGTTCTATTTTATTCGGAAATGGTAACGCCTTTGAAATTATCCCAGAACGCTATTGCACTGGAAGCGGCACTACCCGTATAACGGAATTGAAGTGCGTTGCCCGTAGCTTCTCTATATTCTTGATATTGTTCTCTGGAAAGCAATACGGTAATGCGATACAAGGTAGCATCGGCAAACATATTGCCAAACGTAACCGTCACTGCTTCCGCGTTTGCCCCCGTTGCAATAGTAATATTCTTACCGGACATATATTGAATATTTACGCTTGCGGGATTTTGCCACTGTGCAATAATATCAAATTGCAAATGGGTAACGGAAGCGTCAGCAAACACTGCATCCAAATATACCGTATCCAAAGCCCAGTAGATGGTAGAGCTGCTCATTTCAAAATCCGAATACGCCACGCGCGTCGTTTCACCGTTTAAGGTGATAGCTGCAATTTGTTGTTTATGCACATTTGCGTGGCCATTTGCCCCGATTTGCGACAATGGCGTATAGCTGCTCGTTTCAAAGTCTACCGCAGTCGGCGCAGCTACCGTTTCAAGATTATCGATAAAGAACGCCGTAATGGGTTTATGACGAACACGGATACGCGCATTTGCTTCATCTTCTGCCAAGCAGTTAAACAAAGCTCTGGAAAGCACGATAGGCGTTTTGTACATCGTCGTGCCGTTCACGGTTACCTGCGTGCTTGTTCCTGCAAGCGTAACGTTCCAGTTATTGTTCGTGCCAAGATACAAATTTGCATACGAAGGCGTTTTTGCCGTGTAAATATCAAACGTAATCGCGCCAACGCTCGTATCTGCAAACTTCGCTTTCATCCAATCGTAGTGCAAGTAAATATACACTTCATCCGCAGATGCAAACGAAGCAGAACCAAATGCCTTGCCGTCTTCATAATCGCTCACCGACAAATCCAAAAGCGTAGCGTCGTTTGCCTTCACCCAAACGATAGACGAATAATCGCCGCCGTCTTCAAAATCAATTACAGGGGGAACCAACAATACCGTTGCCATAGCCACTTCACCGCTTGTGCGCGTAAATACCACTTCTACCACGCCTTTATACTGCGCAAGATATGCTTTATCAATCGTCAAGCCCGTTGCCGTAATGGTCAACTTATCAGCAGGCGCTTGCGTTCCGTTAACGGTAACGTTAGAAACTTGTTCACCCAGCTCAACTTCGTAAATCCCCGTCATATTATCGGTAACCATCAACGTGCCGGAATGCATTACACGGCGCGTAACTTCCACGGAAACGGTCATATTACGCACGCTTTCGTCAGGCGTCGAAATTTGCACCGTGAACACGTACGTACCTGCTTGCGCAAGCGTAAGCTCCGTCACGTTCGTCAAATCCGTCGTTTGCCCGTCCACTGCCACGGAAACAATTTCCGCCGTGTAGCTGTCGTGCGACGTTACGTTGATTGTCAAAGCATTTTTCAGCTCTGCAACGTTCAGCACCGTACCTTGATAGTAGGTATCTACGTTCGTCGTTGCAATCGTTGCCGCAATCGGCGTCTTATACGAAAGCAAGAAATCGTCGAAGTACACGTGCGTACCCTTTGCAACGGTAGCGCCGCCCTTCGTCAGCTTCATAAACAATCTCACGCCGGTAAACGTTGCATTGTTATCCTTGAACGTCGAAATAGAATCCGTCTTAAATTCGCCGTTTTCGTCGAAATATCTATGATACAATTCCGCCGTAATCGTATACGTTACCGAATTGTCCGTAGTATCGAACGCGTCCTTCATAAACGCTGCCGACTGACCGTAAACGTACTTATTGCTGCCGTTTGCCACGTAATGTCCGTTGAACAAGAACGCGTATTCCGCTTTTTCCGCGTCAATCGTTTCGGGGTCGTAGTACGCTTTAAAGGTAAGCGACTTCGCACCCTTCACGTTGAACACTTGATTTAAGTATTCAGCCTCCAAACCGAACGCCGCCGAATTGCTCTTCGCCGATTCGACACCGGTAACCATTTGCAACGCGTAATCATCGCCGTATTTAACAACGTCAACCGCGCCTGCGGTCGTACCTGCTTTGGACACGATAAACGCGCCGTTCGCTTGACCGTTTTCAAATGTAATGTCTTTGCCTTCAAATTTACCCGTACGCACGTTATCGATATAGAATACCGTTATGTTTGCGTTCACTTGGTTAAACTTGTCTTGCGTCGTGGGCTCGTTGTTCACAAGATATGCGCCCGATTTATCAATCTCTCCGGAGAAGTCGAACGCAACCGTCGAAAGCACCTTATCCGCCGAAATCGTACCGTTGTTGGAAATTCTCAGCCAAGCCGCCTTTCTGTAAATCAAGCTAAATCTATACAACGTTTGACCGTTATATTCAATCTTTTCCGTATATTCCGCAAAACCAACGTCGTTCGCGTCTGCTACGAGATAGGTATTGCCGTAAACCCATTGCGCGGAATAATCGCCCGTGTCGGGATCGATATACGTTTCGTCGTAGTACGCACCGCCTTCACGCGCAAAACGCAAATACGGCGTGTCGCAAAGCAAATCGAACGTAATGTAATCCGCCGCGCTGTTTTCGCCGCCGAATACCTGTTCCAAATATTCCGTGTTGAAGTTCACGTTCATAAGCGCGGTAATCTTGCTGGAATCCGCCATATACCCTTGCAATGCGTGGTTGCCGTCTGCGCCCACGTTTTCCGCAATGGTAATCAAACCGTCTTTACCGTCGCTTGCATACGTACCGAAGCTTGCAATAACGTTGTTTTCGCCGTTTTCAAAATCGCTAAGCGAAGGATCGCTTACCACGACCGTCATTCTGCCCGGCAATTTTTCTTCGGGAATTTGATACAGGAACTTATACGTACCTACGGTCTCAATCGAGAAGCTTTCCGTTGTAACGTTTACAAATCCGGGATGCGCCGTGTTAATACGCTTGTTGCCGTCGTTATCATACGAGAAAAGCTCTGCCGTTTCGTCATTTACGTTGATGTAACCGAACACTGCGTCACTGCGCAAATCGTCGCCGATATATTCTTGCACGGTCAACACTTGATTGATGCTCACCGTTTTCTTTGCGGTGCTTGCAAATTTAGGGCCGCTTTCATACATTTCGTCAATACTTTCAATGCCCGTTGCAAGGGGATACACCTTATCAAAGGTAATTTCCGCGCCAAACGCGCCAAACAACTGTACGTTGCCCTTGAAATACCCTGCCACAAACGCCTTGTTTTCCACTTTAATCGTCTTTTCGTAGATAACGCCTTCGCTTTCTCTATCCAAAACGACCACTTCAAACACAACGTAAGGCACGCCCGACGTTTCCGATGCGTCCTTGCAATCCTTCACGCCCACGATATACGTATATTGTCTATCGGGATCATTCTTCAAATTATTCCAAGCAAGCATGCTGTTCGCTTCGCTCCACAAGCAGTTCATCGAACCGTTGAAAGAAGCGGAAGAAAGCTTATTCGGGCCGTAAACGCCGAATTGATTGCAGTCCCCTTGACCGGGATCTTCCGTCGTTCTAACCGTACCGTTATTCAAAAGCAAGCCCTTTTCGCCGCCCGTAAGCCCGTTCACCATAGGATTTGTAAAGAATACAACCTTGGGCAAGTTATTACCCGTGAAATCCACCTTCACGTACGTGCCCTTGCCGTATTCGCCCTTAAAGCCCACGTAGCCGATATCGTTTCTGGCGTTGGATGCTCTGGTAAAGCCCGTTCTAAAACTAACGCCCATATCGTTGGTAATTGCCGTGTAGCCGTAGATAGACATATTTTTATAATCGTCGGATGCAAGCAACGCGTCCACTTGATCGCCTACCACTGCCACGCGCACGGGCAACAGCGTCGTATACACTTGCCCATCCAAAGAAACGACCTTCATCGTGAAATAATGGGGCTGAGCAACCGTCGGCGTGTACGAAGTTTGCCCTTCCAAGGAAATGACTTCTCTCGTATCCGCTTCACCGAACGGCACGTCGCCGATTACCACGCTTTGCATGCTAACCGTGTATTCGCCTTTATAGCAACGCACGTCCAAATTCAAACCTGCGAAGTAGTTAGCAAACACCAAGGGTTGACCAAGGCGCATCACCATATCTTCGTCGCCGATCGTCGTAAACACCTTCAAACGGGGCGCAACCAGCTCAAATTCATACGTGTACGTACCTTTGTTTTCACCGTCGATAACTTCATACGTAATCGTATACTTACCAAGCGCCCAGTCGTCGGTTTCTTCCCCTTTACTGCGCGTAATGTCTTCGCTAAATCCTTGGTCGTTGGAAATCGTAATCACGTAATCACTGTCGCTTACCACGTCTACGAATTCTTTGAAGTTAAATTCCATTCCAACTTCAAATTCGGTTTGCGCGCCCTTCAAAAAGCCCGTGAAACCGTCTTCTTGCGCCTTTTTCCCAAAAAGATCGCACGAAGCCATCGCGAAGGTTGTAACGGAAGCAGCAACCGCCAAAAGACTCAGCTTCAACCATTTCAAAATCTTCATAATCAAACTCTCCTTATATTTTTATCGCTATGTTTTACGATGCAAGCTGCGTATTTTTTTGCATCGGGAAAACCAAATTGTCTTGTGTTTTTCTTTGCCGTTATATACTTAATATGTAACGCGCGTACGCGCTACGCCTGCGCGCAAGAAAAGCATTTTCGCTTGCCACCGCATATCGCGGCGGCAAGCCAAACTTTTATCCTTATGTTTACGGCATTACCTTCACGAAATCGTCAAAGTAAATTTCCGTACCCGAACCGGACGAATAACGTCCTTCCACGCCGTTTGCCGCCGCTTTCCACGTCGTAGACGACATACCCAGCTTGAGCGCGTCCAGCTTGTTCACGCCGCTAAACGAATCTGCTATGTATTCGCCGTTTGCGTCAAAATACGTATGATACAAATCTGCCGTAATGGTAAACGTGTAGGTATGCGTTTCCGCGTCGAACGTGGAAGGAAGCGCCGCGCTGTCCTTACGCGTACTACCGTTAAAGCCGCTAAGATACAGCTTAATATCTTCTGCCATCGTTGCCGTTTCACGGTAAACGGTAAATTGAAGCGCCGTTGCGCCTGCCACGTTAAACACTTGATGCAAGTAGCTCGTTTGCAAACCAAACGCCGTCGTATTTCTGTTGCACACCAATCTGGTTACCAGTTTAAGCGCGTAATCGTCGCCAAATTTCACAACGTCTGCCGCGCCGCACGTCGTACCTGCCCAGCTCGTAATCAAGTTGCCCGATTTATTACCGTCCGCAAACGTAATATCGTCGCTTGTACCCGAACAAATTTTAATGTTGTCGATATACGCCAAAGCCACGTTTTGCGTAACTTGCGCGTATTTTTCTTTACCCTTTTCGTCTTTCGCCGACACCTTGTTCACTTCGCTCGACCAGTCGAACACCACCGTCGAGAAGTATTCCGCAGGCGAAGCCGCGCCGTTGTTGCTAATCTTCAACCATTGCGCCTTATAATACGTCAAGCTAAATCTATACAGCGTTTTGCCGTTATATTGCAATTTTTCCGTATATTCCGCAAAGCCCACGTCGTCCGCGTCCGCAACAAGATAGCTATTGCCCGTTTCATATTTTTGTTCGTCCGCGTCGATCAAATATCCGCCGCCTTCACGCACGAAACGAAGATACGGTAAATCGCAAATCAAATCAAATGTGAAGCATTCCGCGCCGCCTTCGAAAATCGCCGTCAGGAAATACGGGTTAAAGTTAAAGTTCATAAGGTTGGTCGAACCGCCGGAAACCTTACCGTACACCGCCGTGTTGCCTTCCCAGCCCACGTTATCTTCCAAAACGACCGAACCGTTTTTACCGTCTTGCGCGTACGTACCGTAGCTTACAAGCACGCTGTTCGTACCGTCTTCAAAATCGACGTCGCCCGTGAACACGGTAAATCTCGCCGAAGCGATTTCCCCGTTTGCAAGCGTAAAGGAAACCACGCAATCACCGGGATATTGACGAATCAACGCGTTGCTCACCGCAAGCCCTTCCGCCGTCTTTTGCATATCCGCTTCCGCCACCGCGTTGCCGTTAATTTGCACGTTGGAAATTTCTTCCGTAATAGGAATCAACTGCGTCCCCGTTACGCCTTCGGGCAAATACAACGCCGCGCTGTAAATGTCGCGGTAAATTACGTTAAGCGTAATGGCTTGCGTAAACGTTTGACCGCCTGCGTTGGTGATTGTCAGCGTAAATACGTGTTCGCCAAGGTCGGTAAACGTATACGACGAAGTATCCGCAAGCGATTTCGTTTGTTCGCCTATGGTAACGTCGGTAAGCGTTGCTTCATATTGATAATACGAAGAAACCGCCAAGTTAATATCTTCAAACAAATCTTCGTACGCAACCGTCGTGCCGTAATAATACGTCCAGTTGCTCTCATTGAGCGTCATTTCAATGCCGATTTCCGGTGCGGTCACCTGCACGTCCAACGTCCATTTGCCTTGGTAATCGCATTTTTCCGTAATATCGTACGTCAACGTCCAAGCCCCCGGCTCTACCATCGCGTCGAAATCGTAGGAATTTCTACCCGTCATCTTAATCACTTCTTCGCCCTTGGAAAGCTCCAACGTATGCTCGGCATACTTCGCGGTCGAATCGTGCAGCTCCGTTACCCACGCAGCTTTTTCCTCGTCCCATTGTACGTAATCGACAATTTCCGCCATATCCCACGAATCGCCCAGCGTGACCTGCGTTTGCGTCATACCGTCCACGAACCCGTTGAACCCTTCGGGCGCGCTACTGCCGCCGATACCCAAGCTGCTCAGCAAATCGCAAGCAGAAAGCATACCGACGCTCGCCGTTGCAAGCGCACCGACACATAAACCCTTTATCCATCTTATTTTTTTCATATAAGCCTCCTTCGACTTAAATTTTTTCATATTTTGTAATGCTTAATACGGCATCAAATACACTGCGTCGCCGCTTTCCAGCTCCGTGTAATACGTCTTATCCGCCGAAAGCTCTTCCGTATGCCATTCGTTTCCGTCGAACACGTCCACCTTCGTCACGTCCCCCTTAAAGGTAAGCGAAAGCTTTTGTCTGCCGATATCGGGGCAGTGCAAGGACGACGTAATGTTTTGCAACACGTACAGGTATTGATCCTTTTCTTGATCGTACATTTCGCTTACAAAGCCCAGCTCTTGATTGACGGTAAATTTCTCCGCCTGCAACAGCTTACCGCGACGGGTAAATTGCAAGTGAATGGCTTTCGACTTAATGGGCGACACCGCCGCATACGTGTCCGCCACGTGCTTGAAGTTGGTAATCACGGGCGCAAGCTTGTGCGTCATCATGTTCAGCTTTTGCACGATAGGATACGCCTCTGTTCTGTTTCCGTCTGCGGAAATAATCGCTTCGTCCTTCGGTCGGTATTCGCCGACGATTTCATAATATCCGCCGCCCCAGTAGGTATAGTACGCAAACTCTTGAATACCAAACCCAAGCGAAACGTGCACCTGCAATTTCAGCTCCCCTTCGTTGGGCATACGGTAGGTACGGTTGCCGTTTATGTACGAACCGAACGATTGCAAAACGAAATGCAGCTTGACGTTTCTTTCTCTTGCAATTTCGCTCAAAATTTGGAAGCTCAAAAAGTAATACGGGTACACGTCGTTGCCGATACCTTCGTGATACGGATATCTGTCGGTAAGCACGTAATCCGCGCCCGTTTCGTCCAAAAATTCTTCCACGTACGCCTTGTAACGGTCGTTGAAATCCCACGTATCGTTTTCCACGTAATCAGGCAAGCCGAACGTCACGAAACGGAAGAACATCGAACGGATATTTACCTGCGCGTGTACCTTGGGATACACTCTCTTGATCGAACGGTACAGCTGCCCGATTGCCTTAAAGCACTCTCTGCCCGGCTCGTCGATAAGCTGCACGCCGTAGAAAGACGGGTGATCCACGTAGGGCGCCATACGTTCTTTCACGTATGCGTCCAGCTCCGCTTCCGTCTTAAATTTAGGTCTGGCAACGTCCTTAAAGTTTTGCGTCAAAATGTTGCCTTCGCCGATAATGCTTTCGTGTTGCAAGGACAAAACGCGCAACTGTTCGTCTAAAATGATAACCTTATCGATGCCAGCTTTTTGACAGGTATCCAAAACAAACTTCGCCTTGCTTTCTTCCCAAGGTTCGCCCGCATAGTTACCGCCCGTTTGCGCAAGCACGGTGTTAAAACCGCACTCCTTGTATTCTTCAAAGCGTTCTACCGTGCGGTAGTCCGTTCCTTCAAAGTACATGCCCTGAATTTTCACTCTGCCGTGCGACGGGGAATGATAAGCGTAAATGTTGATGTCCTTTGCGTGATTTTTCGGATCATCATAGTAACTTTGAAACACTGTTTTTGCCATTTTTATATCCTCCTTGTAAGATGGCATTACTCTACGGCTTAGCCGTTGTTTACCGTTGTTGTATACGTACCGTCCGCTTTCGTCAAATAAAACGGGAACGTTACGGTTGAAGCTTGTGGGCAAGTCCGCGCCCTGCTTTTACGCATCAGTTTTGCCTTGCACCGACGCCTGTGCGCGCATCGCATGTACGCACGCGCGAAGAAAAAAATTTGCGATAAATTTATCAATAACCAAACTTGTGTTATTCATAAACAACGTCCGCATGAAATCAAATTTTTCTACCGCTACCATTGTAACACACGGCATTTTGCGTGTAAATGACCAAATATACCCCTTGTATGTCAATTTTAATTGTATTTTTACACGGCTTTTCCGTCACGCATTATGCTATAAGCATAAAGAAAGTGTTGTCTTTTATAACTTATCATAATTATATCACGATTTTATCACAGCAACAATAGCCCAAAATCGGGCAATTAAGCATAAAAAAACCGCTGTTTTTTGCGCAAAAACGGCGGTTAAACGCATACATGGTGGCACTTTTTGCCCAAAATCGGCAAAAATCCATCTTGCTTTTTTTACTTGTGTTTTTTAATCAAAAACTTGTGTTTTTTATAAATCTACCTATTTTTAATTCTTCCGCACCTATTCACTCTTCACTTCCCCTGCTCCTTGTCATTCTGGAACGGAGCGAAGCGGAGTGATAGAATCCCCTTGCCTTCCCTTGCCAGGGAAGGGGGACCGCTTGCGGTGGATGAGTAGTCAGCACCTTTTCACTCTTCACTCTTCTCTTTTTAATTCTTCCACAACGCAAGCCATCGCTTGCATTTCACGCCGACATCGTCGGCATTTCACGGCGCAAGCCATTTCACGAAAAACGCAGTTTTTCATTTCTCTCCACAACTCACAACTCTCTCCCCCGAACGACAAAAAAAACGGAACACCGTTCAGGCATTCCGCTTTCTCTGCTTTATTCGTTTTTCAACCGTTCTTACCAAATCACGATACGCTTTTCAGGCGCAATATACATCGCGTCCGTATCCTTCACGTCGAACGTTGCGTACCACTCCTTAAAGTTTCTCGGCGTAATGTTCGCGCGCAAAATGCAAGGTCCGTGCACGTCCACCGAAAGGAGCAATTTGCTGTATTCGGGCTTCGCCTTTTGGCACCACACTCTTGCCCAGTTATGGAAATATTCTTCATAGGACGCGCCGTCCGTTCTGGACATAATATCCAAGGTTACCGACATACCGCCGTTATCCGCCATATTTTCACTGACGATAAACGCGCCGTTCACTTTCCCCCAAGGCAATTCGATGCCGTCGAACTGTTCAATCATTTGGTTGACTTTTTCTTCAAATCTCTTGAAATCGTCTGCCGTCCACCAGTCGTTGATATTGCCGTTTTCGTCGCATTTTGCGCCGTTGCTGTCAAACGCGTGCGAAATTTCGTGCCCGATAACCGCGCCGATACCGCCAAGGTTTTCGCTTCTCGTTTGCTTCAACGAATAGAACGGGGGCTGCAAGATTGCCGCAGGGAACGTAATATCGTTCACGAACGGGTCGTAGCAAGCGTTTACCATATGCCCGGGCATCGCCCAGTTTTCAGGTTCGGTGGGCTTATTCAGCTTGCTCAGCGCGTCTTCTTCTCTAATTGCTTTCAAAGAAAGCACGATATCGAAAAGCGACGCTTCCGTATCGAACACAAGCTTTTCGTAAATCGCTCTCACCTTATCGGGATAGCCCATCTTCACGCCCATCGTCGACAGCTTCAAAATGGCTTTTTGCTTGGTTTCTTCGCCAAGAATATCGTTGGTTTGGATGCGTTCCTTGTACATATCCACGATTTGATACACGATTTCCGTTATATCCTTCTTCGCTTCTTCACCGAAATATTTTTCCCCGTAATAAATACCTACGGGTTCGGAATACATACCCGACGCAAGGTTATACGCAAATTTATCCACCGCTTGCATTTTCGCAACGCCGGTGATCGCACGGGTGTACATACCGCCCATATCGCGCAATTCTTCGGAAAGAAGCGCGCACGATTTCAAAAGCCCCGTCACGTACGCCCAGTGCTTGTAAAGCTCTACGTTTTCCGCGTTGAACACTTTTGCAAACGCATCGAAAAATCTCGGTTCGGTCACTACGATGGTCGCAGGCACGTGCCCGAACAAATCCTGCAAAATCCCGTCGAAATCCAGCGTAGAAAGCATTTTCGCCACCTGCGCTTGTTCCATGGGGTTGTACATTTCCACGTATTTCGACCACTCTTCTCTCGTTTTCACAAGTCCGCCAAGCACTTCGTCGAACGCAAGCGTATCGTTTACGTATTTTTCCTGTTCTTCCGCCGTAAGGTCGGTTTTCGCCATTACCATCTTGGCAACGTTCGTCCAAATGCCCAAAATTTGCGCCTTTTGCGCCGCCATTTCGGGTTTATAATAAGACGCGTCGGGAAGAATAACGCTTGCGCCTTGAATATACACAAGGCGTTGCTTGGTGTTTTTCATATCCGTTTCCACGCCGATATTGATGGGCGTAGGAATCCCCTTCAACGACAGCGTTTTGTACAAACGGCTAAAATCGTCCGCCGTCTTGATTTCATTGAGAATAGCCAAATTTTTCAGCGCAGGCGTAATGCCGTGCTTTGCCTTTCTTTCGGTGTCTTTCGCGATAGCGTACAATTCGCAAGCTCTTTGCAAATATTCGTTGGGATAATTTTTGTTTTCCGCCATCGTTTCAAATTCGTTCATCATAATTTTTTCCACGCTGTCGGAAAGCTGCGCAAAACCGCCTGCAACCGGCTTATCGTCGGGAATAACAAGCTTTTCCAAAGCTTCTTGGTTGACGTATGTATAAAGGTCGTCTTGAATTCTAATGTTTTCCATAAGTATCTCCTGTTTGTTTTGCTACACATTTTATAAATGGTAGTTACTATTTATTATAACACAATTTTCACAAAAAGCAACACTATTACCAAAAAAAATTGAAAAATGTCGATAAATCCCCGCAAGCACGCTTGTTTCTTCTTAAAATTTGGCTATGTTTACATATTCCTTCTTGCGTTTTTACGCATATTCCAACGCCCTGATTAACGGTAAGCGTCCCACAACTCCCTTCGTCCGCACCACGCAAAAACGCACCCCAAAGGGGTGCGCCTGCGTGGTGCGGACGAAGGGACTTGAACCCACACGGTGTTACCCACAGGAACCTGAAACCTGCGCGTCTGCCAATTTCGCCACGTCCGCTTATAAACGAAGATTACACGTTCGCAATCTTCGTTTTTTGCAATTTTCCGTCTTTCGTTTCCAACAGCCATGCGTTTCCGCCGCTTGTTAAGCTCCCGACCACTTCGCCGTCGTCAATCACAAGCGCCGCGTCGTTCTCAATTCCGAAAGCACGTGGATAATTATAGCACACAATTTCATCAAAGTCAAGCATTCTTTCGTTATAATGCGGAGAAATTACGCCGTTTATCCATTTTAATCCGTTAAACATCGCATATTTTTCGCCGTTATCGCCAAGTGCCGCCGACGAATCCGTGTAAATGTCGCTAAACCAACAAATCGCGCCTGCGGAAAGTCCTGCGATAATCACGCCGCGTTCATACGCGTCCTGCAAAAGCGGCAACAGCCCGATTTTTTTCCAGTGCTCCATCATAAACACCGTATCGCCGCCGCCCACGTAAATAACGTCCGCCTTTTCAAATTTGGCTTTCATTTTCTCCAAATCGACTTCCTTAAACACCGTCAAGGCAACGTCTGTTTTGATGTTAAACACCCCCGTATATACCTTGTGAAAGGTATTATAATAGGGCATAAAATCGTGGCTTGCCGTAGGAATAAACAGCGCGTTTGCCCTGCGTTCCCCTGCGCGCGCCTTTGCAAGCGTAGCAATATATTCGTCGATGGCAAGCGTCGTTCTTTCACGCAGCTCCCCACCGCCGATTGCAATAATTTTCTTCATTTTAACCTACCCATGTACGCGTTGAACGCATTTTTTGCCGTTATTTCGTGCCGAAAAGTCTATCCCCTGCGTCGCCAAGCCCGGGCAGGATATAACAATTTTCATTAAGCTCTCTATCCACCGCCGCAACGTACACGTCGATATCGGGGTGATCGTCCATCACGCGTTGCACACCTTCGGGCGCGCTTACAATGCAGCAAAGCTTAATGTTTTTTACACCGCGTTTTTTAATCATAGTGATTGCGTCGGAAGCACTGCCGCCCGTGGCAAGCATAGGGTCTACGACAAGCAACAATCTTTGTTCCGCGTCCGCAGGCAATTTACAATAATATTCCACGGGTTCGTGCGTGTCGTGGTCGCGATACAAACCGATATGCCCCACCTTTGCGTTGGGGATAAGCTTTTGCACACCCGACACCATACCCAGCCCTGCGCGCAAAATCGGCACGATACCTACCGCTTTACCCGAAACCATTTGGCATTTCGCCACTTCCAGCGGCGTTTGCACGTCTACCGTTTCTAAAGGCAAATCCTTGGTCGCTTCGTACGTTTCCAGCATAGCGATTTCTTCCGCAAGCTCAACAAACTGCTTAGTCGTCGTGTTCACGTCGCGCAAAATGGCAAGCTTGTGTTCGATAAGCGGATGCTTTACGTGGTGAAATTTGGGATTATTCCAAAAAGTAAATTGCATAGCTTTGCTCCTTTCGTGTTTATTTACAGCATTTATTTGCAGTATTTTTCTTCGATTGCTTTAATTTTCGCAACGCGTCTGTCGTGACGTTCGCCGCCTTCGTATTCCGTGGTCAAGAACAAGTTGACCATTTCTTCCATCAAACCGACACCCACCACTTTTTCGCCAAACGCCAACATATTTGCGTCGTTATGCAAACGCGTATATTTCGCGCAATAGGTGTCGTGACAGTGCGCACAACGAATACCTGGTACCTTGTTAGCCACGATGGACACGCCGATACCCGAAGAGCATACGACGATACCGCGGTCGCACGCGCCGCTTGCAACCGCTTCCGCCGCTTGCACGGCAAAATCGGGATAATCGCAGGAATCAAAAGTGTTCGTGCCGAAATCTTGTACTTCGTGACCGCATTTTTGCAAATATGCAATCAATGCTTTTTTCAAATTGAGCCCGCCGTGATCGCAGGCAACGGAAATTTTCATAAAACTGTCTCCTTAAAAATTCCTTATTTTTAGATTAAAATAAACTTATTTGTTGTGGTTTTTCTTGACTTTTTTGTTTCGTATTTCTTGGTTTCGTTACGTATTCGTGACGGATATTTTCAGGCAGGATTTTGTCAATCAACGCGTCCATGCCCATATCCAACAGCCCAAAAACGTATTCGTAGCAATCTAATCCCTGCCCGTACGGATCTATCACCTGATACCCAGCGATTTCCGAAAAGGAATACACGTTGTTTTCAATGTCCTTTTCCCCTGCTTTGCGCAGAGCTTCCCAACGCATATCCGCCACGATATCCCGTTGTTGATCGGTCATACAAACGACGGCAAGCGACTCTTTTAACAGCTTTTCATCTAGCTGTTTTGACGAAAACTTAACAGCGCGAATCCCTTTATTTCTAAGGGTTTGCGCGGTTTTTTCGTTCATAGGTGAACCAACCGATGCGCGAAGGCCGGCGGAGCAAACCTTTGCTCCCGTCAATTTGAGCGCCTTTAATTTCTTTTTTAAGAGCATTTCCGCCATGGGAGAACGGCACGTGTTACCCGTGCATACGAATACGATTTTCGTTCTTTTTTTCGTTTTCATTGCGTACCTGCCCCTTTCTTTTGTGTTTTTTAGTGTATATCCTGCGAAGTGCAGGCCTTTCTAAGCCTATTCAAAACGCCTGCAAAAGCGCCGTCCGTTTGCGCCGGTTCAACGGCAATCAAGACGTCGCAAACGCGTTCCGCCTGCCGAAGCAAATCGTACAGGCGCATTGCCATTTCCGCCTGATTTTTCCCCAGGTTGAGCACATTAGCGCCCACTTTTTCAAATTTTAAAATTTGACTTTCTTCGCAAAGTACCGCAACGCCTTTATTTTCAAGGGATTGCGCTACATAAGCCGAAATTGCGTTTTCCACGTTTTTTGCATCAAAAAGCAACGTTTTACAACGAGGCGCATAATGCTTGTACAGCATACCCGGACTTTTCACCTTATCGCCTTTTTTGGGCGTAGCGTCGGCGACCTTACAATCGCCCACCACCGACGCAATCATTTCTTTGGTGATTAAGCCGGGGCGCAAAATGACGGGCACTTCGCCGCACACGTCGCATACCGTACTTTCAATACCGCCCGTGCAAGCGCCGCCGTCTAAAATGAGCGGAATTTTTCCCGCAAAATCGTCGTAAACGTGCTGTGCGGACGTAGGGCTTACGTGCCGCGACAAATTTGCGCTGGGTGCAACGATGGGAATTTCCACCGCGCGCAAAAAAGCTTGCGCGCCTTCGTGAGAAGGTATGCGCACCGCAAGCGTATCCAAACCGCAGGAAACGTATTTGCTTACCTTATTTTTCGACGGATAGACAAGCGTCAAAGGGCCCGGGCAAAACGCTTCGCGCAGTTTTTTTGCATACGGGGGATCGTAATCGACGATTTTCGACAAATCGTAATCCTTATACACGTGCGCGATCAGCGGATTGTTATTCGGTCTGCCTTTCACTTGAAATATTTTTTGCACGGCGGTATCGTCAAACGCGTTGCCGCCCAAGCCGTAGACGGTTTCCGTGGGGATTGCCACTACGCCGCCGCCGTCGATAATTTTTTTCGCTTCCGCCACCGATTGCTCGGTGACGGGCATAATTTTCGTTTGCATAATTTTCTTATTCAAAAGGCAATTCGTCGTCGGCGGCTTTGAGCTCCCCTTTGCGCATAGGCGGTTCGGGGGGATAATAGTCGTCTTCGGGCGCTTCGTATTCTACGTCGTCGTCATCGACGGGCGTATGCATATACGTAGGCGGTTCGTCTTCACGGTTTTGTTCGTCTACGTCGACAAACTTGGTGCATTCGCCGATAAATTTCAAGGACACGCGCCCCTGTTCACCGTTTCTGTGCTTTGCCAAGATAAGTTCCGCCGCGCCTTTGACCACTTGACCGCTTTCAATTTCTTCCTTGGAGGCAATCGCTTCGGGACGGGAAATGAACATAACGATATCGGCGTCTTGTTCGATTGCCCCCGATTCACGAAGGTCGCTAAGCTGCGGTTCTTTCGATTGAATACGGCGAAGCTGGGAAAGCGCGATTACGGGCACGGACAATTCCTTTGCCATAATCTTCAAATCACGGGTAATCGACGCGATTTCCTGTTGACGGTTTTCACTGCCCGCCACCACGGACGAACCGCTGGACATAAGCTGGATATAGTCGATCATAACCAAATCGACGCCGCCTGCCGTCGTTTTCAAACGGCGGCATTTAGACAAAATTTCCGCAGGCGTTACGCGCGAAGAATCGTCGACGAAAATTTTACTCTTTTTCAGCTTATCGCTGGCAAGCATAAGCTTTTTCCATTCCTTTTGAGAAAGTCTGCCCGAAAGCGCGTTTGCCATACTTACGTTGGCATACGAACAAAGCAATCTTTGAATAATTTGCTTTCTGGGCATTTCCAGCGAAAATACCGCGCACGTTTTGTTGTTTTTGAGTGCGGCGTTTTCCACAAGGTTCATTGCAAGCGACGTTTTACCCATACCGGGACGCGCGGCAAGCACGATTAAATCGCCGCCGTGTAAGCCGTTGGTCATTTTGTCCAAACGCTTATAGCCCGTGGGAATACCGCGAAGTGCGTTGGGGTCAGCCTGCAACGCTTGGAATTCATCCAAAACTTCCGTGATGATATCGCCGTCCGTCATACCCAAAAGCGCGGAGCGTTCCGTTTGCTTGGAAATGTCGTACACCGTTTTTTCCGCATACGCAAGCGCCGCGTTACCGTCGGGCGCTTCCATCGACGTTTCGATGATTTTCCGCGCCGCGCGGATAAGCTTTCGGTTGGTGCTGTCACGGATAACGATTTCATAATACGATTTATAGTTTGCCGCGCTTGGCGTAAGCCCCGTTAAATCGGTCAGGTAGACGATACCGCCTGCCTTTTCCAAAGCGCCTTCGCCGTCTAATTCGTCCGCAACCGTAACCAAATCAATGGGTTTACGGCTGTCGAACACTTTTTTCATTGCGCGCAAAATAAATTTATGCGATTCTTGATAAAAATCGTCTTCCGTGAGCTTTTCTACAAGCTCCGAAGCGATGTCGCTGTCAATCAACAGACACCCCAAAAGCGCCATTTCCGCATCGCGGTTATAGGGCATGGTGTTTACGTTTGTTGCCATATTGTTTTCCTCTGTTTTTTGTTATTTTTATTTACTTTCGCAAAGGGACTTAAATTCGTCCAAAGTTGCCTTGAACTCGTCCATGGCTGCTTCAAACGGCGCCATCGTCGTCAAATCCACGCCTGCTTTTTGCAAGATTGCCACAGGGTCGGTACAACCGCCGGACGAAAGGAACTTAAAGTAATCTTGTACAGCTCTTTCGCCCTCCGCCAAGATGCGTTTTACGATGGAAATTGCCGAAATGATACCCGTTGCGTACTTGTACACGTAGAAGGACGTGTAGAAATGGGGAATACGCGACCATTCGTATGCGATTTGTTCGTCGTGGATAATACCGTCGCCGTAATAATCCTTGTTGAGCTGATAATATACGCCGTTGAGAATATCTTTGGTAAGCGGTACGCCTGCTTCCGCTTTCTCGTGCGCGATTTGTTCAAATTCGGCAAACTGCGTTTGACGGAACATCGTCGCTCTAATCATATCCATATAATAATTCAAAAGATATTTCTTCAAGTTTTTATCGTCGGTATTTTTATACAAGTGTTTCAAGAGCAACACTTCGTTTACCGTACTTGCGATTTCCGCAAGGAAAATGGTGTAATCGGCTTTTGCATACGGTTGCGTGTGGTTGGATTTGTAGGTATGCAACGCGTGCCCCATTTCGTGCGCAATCGTGAAAATGTCGTTGGTGGTTTCTTGATAGTTCAAAAGCACGTACGGGTGCGTATCGTACACGCCCGACGAATACGCTCCGCTACGCTTGCCTTCGTTTTCGCAAACGTCAATCCAGCCGCCGTCGCGCGCTTGACGAAGAAGATTTTGATAATCTTCGCCCAAAGGTGCAAGACCTTCGATAACCAAATCGTACGCCTTTTCAAAGGGAAGCTTGATTTCCGCGTCTTCTACAAGGGGTACGTAGATATCGTACATATGTTGTTCCTTTAAGCCCGTTTCCGCTTTACGCAAACGGATATAATCGTGCATAGTGGGAAGCGCGCCGTGCACTGCCGCAATCAAGTTGTTGTATACGGTGGGCGTAACGTCTTCGCCGTCCATCGCCATTTGCATACAGCTATCGTATTTGCGTACGGTTTTATAGAATACGTTTTTCTTTACGTTTGCGTAGTACGTTTGGGAAATGGCGTCAATCAAATTGATGTACGCTTGATAGTATTTTTCAAACCATTCCTTTCTTTCTTCGTCCGTACCCGTATGCAACACTACGCCGTACATACCGTGGCTCATTTGTACTTCTTCGCCCTTGAATTTCGCTTTGGGCAAGTTCAAGTTGGCGTTGTCAAGCATAGAGAAGATGCCGCGGAATTCGCGCATAACGTCGCCGCCAAGCGTGAGCAGGCGTTCTTCGTTTTCGCTCAATACGTGCGCTTTGGACGCGGCGATTTTACGCAAACGGTAATCGTAATCCTTGAAATCGGGATCGGCGATAAACGCTTGCAAAACGCTTTCGTCCAGCGCCGTCAATTCGGGTTCAACGAAAGAAAGCTGCGCAAAAATTTTGGAAATCATTGCGCTCACGCGCGCGTTCATAGACGTATATTTGGATACACGTACGTCTACGTCGTGCGTAAGGTGCGCGTACACGTACAACAGCTCGATACGGCGGGACATCGCGTCGCTAATTTCAAAATATTTCAAAAGCGTCGCTTTGTCGCCAAGCTTTCCCTTGTATGCGGAAAAATCGTAGTTGGAAAATTCACTTTCCACTGCCGCAAATTCCGCTTCCCACGCTTCGTCCGTGGGGAAAATGTCGCTGGTTCTCCATTTTAAGTTTTCTGCTATTTCATTTCTTTCCATAATTGGTTACTCCTATGATTTTTTTATTTCAACGCATACCTGTCCTTAGGTTTTATAGGTACGCCTATACCGTTACGGTTAATTTTTAAAGCTGTGGATGGGCGCGGGGATGTTGCCGCCGCGGTTGATGATGCGCGACGAATCGCACGCGTGGACGGGCATAATGGGCGCGCGGCCTAACAGTCCGCCGAAGTTGACTTGGTCGCCCACCGTTTTGCCAATGGCAGGGATAATGCGCACTGCCGTCGTTTTGTTGTTGATCATACCGATTGCCGCTTCGTCGGCAATCATTGCCGCAATCGTCGTTGCAGGCGTGTCGCCGGGGATGGCAATCATATCCAAGCCCACGCTGCAAACGCAGGTCATTGCTTCTAATTTATCCAAGGTGATCGCGCCGCTTTCCGCCGCCTTAATCATACCGATATCTTCGGAAACGGGGATAAACGCCCCCGCCAGGCCGCCAACGCCCGAAGAAGCCATTACGCCGCCCTTTTTGACTGCGTCGTTCAAAAGCGCAAGCGCCGCCGTCGTGCCGTGGCCGCCCACCGTTTGAATACCCATTTCTTCCAAAATTTGCGCCACCGAATCGCCCATTGCCGGCGTGGGGGCAAGCGATAAATCGACGATGCCGAACTGCGCGTTCAAGCGCATCGCCGCTTGCTTGGCTACTAGCTGGCCTGCGCGCGTGATTTTGAACGCCGTGCGTTTGATCATTTCCGCCACTTCCGTCAAATCGGCATTAGGGATTTGTTCCAGCGCGTGCTTGACTACACCCGGACCGGAAACGCCGACGTTGACCACCGTATCCGCTTCGCCTACGCCGTGGAAAGCGCCTGCCATAAACGGGTTGTCTTCCACTGCGTTACAAAACGCTACCAGCTTTGCCGCGCCGATGCCGTCTTGTTCCTTGGTGAGCTCCGCCGCCCTTTTGAAGGTTTCGCCCATCATTTTGACCGCTTGCATATTGATGCCCGTTTTGGTCGAACCGACGTTGACGGACGCGCACAAGCGTTTGGTGGTCGCCAGCACTTCGGGGATCGTTTTGATAAATTCGTATTCGTAATCCGCCGTCGCTTTATGTACGAGTGCGGAATAGCCGCCCAAAAAGTCGATACCCAGCGTGCTTGCCGCATCGTCAAGCGCTTTGCCTATCAGCGGCGCTTGTTGCGGAAACGCCGCGCAAAGCAAGCTCACGGGCGTGACGGATACGCGTTTATTGACGATGGGAATACCGTATTCGCCCGATAAATCTTGGGCGGTTTTGACGATATTTTCCGCTTTTTTACATACCAAATCGTACACCTTTTGCGCCGTTGCTTTCGCGCTGTCGCGGATACAGCCCAAAAGGGAAATGCCCATCGTAATGGTACGAATATCCAAGTGCTCCTTTTCCACCATCGCAATCGTTTCTAAAACGTCGTTTTTACTGAACATACTTACTCTCCTTGACGCTTTATACGTTGTGCATCGCGTTGAAAATGTCTTCGTGCTGTAAATATACGGACATACCGATTTGTTTGCCGAAATCGGCGCATTCTCTTGCCAAAGAAGCAAGCTCTTGCTTGACTTCCGACACGTCCGCTATCATAATCATAGCAAAATAGTCGCCTAAAATCGTTTGGGAAATATCTTCGATATTTGCGCCCTTGTCCGCTAAAAAGGACGTGATTTTGGCGATGATGCCTTTATTGTCTTTGCCCGTTACCGTTACTACTGCTCTCATTTGTCTGTCTCCTCGTCTTCCGTTACTTCATCTATATCCCCGTTTTCTTCTCTTTCTTCGTTTTGTTCGTAGCCGAACAAGTCGTCGAAATCCTGCGCGTGTTTTTGGATGATTTCATAGCCAAGCAAGAAGTTGCTTTGCGTGATATATTTCACCAAATCGCCGCGCTCGAAATCGGGCAAGGGCTTTTCTACGTCTACGTAGATTTCCCGTTCCATCCACTCGTGCGAACGCGCGTTCCACGTCGCTAAAATGCAGCTGTATGCGTCCAGATGTTTTTTCTCCACCGTTTCCGCTTGATAGCCGTAAAAATAGTTGGTTTCTTCCATTTTCAACGATTCGCCAAACTGCTTGAACAGCTTGTAATATTCGTTGACACGGCGGTATTTAATGCGTAAATAGGGAAACGCGAACAGGACGTACGCGCCCGACGCGACGAATACCATCACGCGGGGCAGTATGTCCAAAGGATCGTTATACGGTACGGTGAAATGGAATATCAGCCAGCCAAGACAAAACGCCATATACACGCTTGTGACCGTTATAAATACGTTCAAAACCGCGCGGCGCTGTTTATAGATGGCTACATAATCCGCATCCGAATACATAAGTTGCATATTGGTTTGTCCTTTTTTGAAATTTGTGCTTTATTTTCGCGAAGATTATTCCGCGATGAAAAGTACGCCGAGCGTGTTTCTGCCGCAGTGGCTGGTAATGATAGAGCCGGCTACCGTTTCGATGATTTCATCAAACTGGAAGTGTTCTTTTACAAGGTCTTTGGCAAGTGCTACAAGGTCTGCGTCCGCCGAAGAGTGCGTTACGAAACAACGCGTTTTTTCGTAAGTAGGGTATTGATTTTTTAATTCTTCCACGTATTTTTTGATGCACATTTTCATATCGCCGCGGTATTTGCCTGCTGCGAAAAGCTGACCGTCTTCCATCGCGATTTTCGGGTGGATTTTCAAAAGGTTTGCACCGTACAAGGTCATTCTTGAACAACGGCCGCCTTTGAATAAATAATCTAATCTATCGGGGACGAACGACGTGTTGACTTTGTCGCGCAATGCGCAAACTTCTTCTTCGATTTCCGCCGACGTTTTGCCTGCGTCGCGTAAATCTGCTGCTTTTAATACCAAAAGGCCTTGACCGGTGGAAAGCGCTTTGCTGTCGATTACGCGGACTTTGCCGTTGAAGCTTTCCGCCGCTTGTTTTGCCATATTATGCGAACCGGAGCTTTTGCCGGAAATATTAAAGTGGATAAGTTCGTCCGCGTCTTTTAATTGTTCCGCGAAAAATTCTTCGTAATCGCCGATGCTGGGCGCACTCGTTTTAGGCAAGTTTTTCGTTTCCGCAACGAAATCGAAAATATCTTGGGGCGTGATGTCGATGCCGTCGTGAAACGACTTATCGCCAAGCGTTACCATCATCGATAAAATGCCGATGTTTCTTTCCTGCGCCAAATGCCCTATATCACAAGTGCTGTCCGATGTAATTTTGATTGCCATAATAAGCTTCTCCTTAAAAAGTTTTTTCTTGATTTATCTGTTTTCTACACAGTGTTACTGCATAGTTACATTTGAATATCGTATAAAAAATTTGCAAATGCCTTTGTGTTTGACACTCCACGACGGGACTACGCCGTAGATATCCGTTTGCTTGTATAAGCATTGCAAGTTGGAATGCCCTTCTTTATAACGGCTGTCTTGGCTGCTCCCAGAAGAACTGCGGTTGTCGCCTAAAAAGAAGATTTCCCCTGCTTGCACTTCGTATTCGGCAAAATCGTATTCCAGCTGATAATTGCCGTAATACGCGTACGTTTCTTTCAAAGGTACGTACGTTTGCGTGCCTGCGTAGCAAATTTCAATTTGTCCGTCCGTGCAACGCACTTTGTCGCCTTCAATGGCGATTAAGCGTTTGATAAGATACGATCCGCTGCCCGTCGTATATGCGCCTGTGTAAACCACGATGATATCGCCGCGCTCTGCCGTTACGCCGTCTTGCATATAGCGCACGAACAGTTCGTCGCCGTGTTGTAGCGTTTGGTTCATTGACGAACCGTTCACGCTTACGCCGAAATATTGTTTACGCCACCAAAGACGGAAGAAAACGACTGCAACAATCAACAGCACGCAAACGCCGATAAAAATCAAATCCGACCCTTTAATGCCTTTGTCTTTTTGCGGTTGTTCCCCGTTTTCGGGCATAGAATTTTGCAATTCGTCCATACCGTTTTTCTCCATTACAGCCAAAGAATATTCGTCACGGAAAATTCCACCGATTCGTCTTCGCACGCGAAGAGCAAGGTGCGCCCTTCCGTAAAGCTTTTCAGCGGCATACCGCTTGTTTGGCCTTTTAATTCCCCTGCCTTGCAAACGATGCGTTTCCACTTTCCGCCGCCCTTGATTTCTACTGCGTGGGTAAAGCGTTCGGCATCGCGTTCTACGTCCGCCGCTTCTACGGACACAAGAATTTCTGCGTCCTTATTCGTCCAAACGTCAAATTTGAGCAAAGCGTTTTCGTCGGGCATATAGGTGGGCGAACTGATTTTATAAGTGCGAATACCGCCAAGCGAATACGCGCCGACGATATCGCCGTAGCCAAGCACGCGCTTGGGCACGGCTTCCTTTTCCAAAAAGATATTGGAAATGGAATATTCCTTATATTCCGCCACGCTAAACGTTTCCAGCTGTTCGCCCGTGAAAAGCGACCTGCCTTTCATCGCGCTCACGTCGCATTTCGACAAGCGTTTTGCCGTGATTTTCGACATAACCCTAAATCCGTTGATATATTTCGCATACGCAAACGCAAACACCACGGGCGCGCCTTCAAAGGGCTTGATGGTATGCGTAAACTTACCGTTTTTCACGGATTTACCGTCGACCTTATATATTCTTTGCCAGTCGCGATAAGCGCATTTGGTGCGCACGTCCGCTTCCGCGTAGAATATCCCAGCTTCTTCCAAAATGCCTTCCTTATCGCATTCGACGTTGATTTCGATGCCGTTTGCCGTTTCTTTTAAGGCAATATTCAAGGTATCGGGAATATAAATTTCTCTACCCTTTAAGTTTTTCTCCAAGAATAAATCCATATCCGTCAAGCCGTGCGGACCGATACAAGCGCCGCTACCCGACGAATACACGAGCGCGTTGCCGTCTTCGTTGCCGATACGCGAATAGGTGTCGTAAGCGCGGTCGCAATCAAAAGAATCGTCTCTTAACGCGCAAAGCATCAATACGGGACAGCGAACGTACGGCGCGTACGATTGTGCTTCCGCCGAAGCGATATAGCTGTGTTGCGCATCGCTTAAATGGTGCGCAACGTTATCGCCAAATTTGGCAAGGTGCATAAAGGAACGCCAGCCCACCGCGTTGATGGGAACGCCGCATTTTACGTGGGGAGAAAGCATTGTTTGCCACGCAAGCGCACCGCCTGCGCGTACCCCCACTACGCCGATTGCGCCTACGTCTTCGCGCGAACGCAAATATTCCAAGGAAAACAGACAAACGTACAGCCATTCAAACCACGTCGTTTGTTCGGCTTCCAGCCCGTCCATTTCATGCAATCCGCGCGCTTGCTGGTAGTTACCGTGCGCAAGGGACGGGGGATAGATGGTGCGGAAATCACTGTCGGTGTCCGTCGGCATCTTTCCCGAATAATCGGGCATAAGCACTGCGTAGCCCTTATCCAAAAAATACTGACAAAGCTCTTTATCCAAAGGCACGCCTGCATCCGGCAACAAAAGCACCGTCGGTTGTTTGCCCTTTCCTACGGGACGGGCAAAGCGCGCGTAAATGCGAACGCTGCCGTCGCTGGCTTCGTGCCCCGAATAGGTCACGTCGCTGTAACGAACACCGCCGCGTTCTTCAATAGACCACTCGCTTGCATTTAAGGGGGTGGTGGTATTAAATTTTTTCCATAAAGAAATTGCGCTTACTATCATACTCGTCTCTTTTTATTTTTTTTCTCGCGGTTAGTAGCACTCCACTTTCACTTGAGAGCCGTGCGTTTCGGTTGCGCCCGTCACCACGATTTTATTTTCTATTCTGTGTTTTAATTCTTCCACGTGGGAAATCAGCCCGACGGCAAAGGTTTTGCTTAATTTTCCAAGCACATCCATGACTGTGTCCACAAGCTTTCCGTCCAGCGTGCCAAACCCTTCGTCCAAGAAGAAAAATTCGATGGGGCGCAGGGATTTTAAGCACACCGTTGCGCTTAACGACAATGCCAACGAAAGGGAGACAAGGAAGGTTTCGCCGCCCGAAAGCGTTTTCACTGCGCGAAGATTCCCCCCGTCTAAATTGTCGCCGACCTTAAATTCTTTATCGTATTTCAAGAAGTACCTGCCGCCAGTTAAGGAAAGCAGCGTTTTGCTTGCCGTGAAGGAGATTTCCTGCAAATATTCCGCCGCGATAAATTCCAAAAACTTATTGCCGCGCACCAAAAGCCGCAGCCCATCGCATACCTGCCGTCTTTGTTCTTTTTCTTTCAGCTCTGCCAGCCAGCCCTGATATTTTTCACGCTGTTTACAAAGCGTTTGGTATTCGTTTTGCAGTGCGCCCAGCTTTTGATTGACTTCGTCGACCGTATTTTTGCGTTCGACAGCCAAAGCCCGCAAGGACGCGTACGCCTGCTCGTTATAATCGGCAAACACCGCCGTATCCGTTTGCGATATTTGCGTTTGCAGTTGTTGGTATTTACCGAAAAACGCCTGCGTTTGTTCCTGCGCACACTTTTCATCGCCAAG
>JAZSHX010000048.1:0-49532 GCA_045533485.1 Candidatus Scatosoma sp.
GGTAGCCGCGTAAGACGTCGGTTCGATTCCGACCACTTCCACCACTAAAATAACACCGTCCTTGAAGGGCGGTGTTATTTTAGTGGAAATTACCGAACCTGTGGGCGGAATTGAGGGTGGGAGCCGTTTTACGGGAGTAAAACGCTTTGCCGCCGATATGCCCTATCTACAACAATGTTGTCGGCAAAGGACGACATTGATAATGTCGGAGTGGGGCGCGCCGCTAAAGGCGCTATTCCGACTACTTCCACCAAACAACAGGGCGCCTTTCAAGGCGTCCTTGTTTTTATTTAATGGAAATAGTTGTTGCGAGAATAGATGAACGATAAAACCATATAAAAACACTTGAAAAAACATATATAATGTGCTATAATCAAATTATAGTGAGGTAAAGCAACGTGAGCGATAAACAAAAAAATTCTTTCAAATTTTCCACAACGCACATTATTTTGTTGGGATTTTTATGTACAATTTTAATAGGCAGTTTATTGCTTTCTTTGCCCTTTGCGACAAAAAACGGCATAGCGGTTTCGTACGTAGACGCCTTATTCACCGCCACCACTGCCACCTGTGTTACAGGGCTTGTTACTGTGACGACAGCCACCACTTGGAGCGGTTTCGGTCAAGCCGTTATTTTGCTGCTTATCCAAATAGGCGGTTTGGGCGTCATCACAATATTAGCTTTCTTTTTCGTCTTTCTTAACAAGAAAGTAAGCGGAAAAAACAGTCGATTGATTCAAGATGCATTGAACTTAAACAGTTTATCCGGCATCAAATCTTTTATTAAAAAAGTAGCACTCGGCACCGCCATCATTGAAATGTTCGGCGCGATGCTGTATCTACCGGTGTTTCTACCTGAATTTGGCGCGCGCGGTGTTTGGGTTTCCATTTTTACGTCTGTTTCCGCCTTCTGCAACGCAGGTATTGACATAATCGGTACAACAAGTCTTTATGCCTATGCCACGCACCCATTGATCAATTTTACCACTTCCTTTTTGATTGTTTTAGGAGGTTTGGGGTACATCGTTTGGTGGGACGTTATATGCGTCATGAAAAAATGGCGCACCCACAAATGGCGCGCGTTTCAATTTTTAACATTACACAGCAAAATTGTTTTGACCGCTACGTTTACACTTATTTTCGGCGGCGCAATTGCCGTGTTGATCTTGGAATACAACAATCCGTTGACGCTCGGTAACTATGGATTGTTTGATAAAATTCAAATTAGCTTTTTTCAATCTATAACGACAAGAACCGCTGGGTTCGCCTCTATTCCACAAGAACATCTTACCGACGCTACGGCGATCATTTGCATAGTTCTTATGCTTATTGGAGGTTCACCCGTAGGCACGGCTGGCGGTATCAAAACGGTTACCTTTGTCGTCTTATTCGCCAGCATCTTTTCTACCATACGCAACAAAGAAGAACCCACACTTTTCCAAAGAACGTTATCGAAGCAAACTACAAAAAAAGCCCTGGCCGTCGCGGGAATATTTATAACCATTCTCTTCACGTCCACGCTGTTACTTTGCGTTGCTTGCCCCGCTCCGTTTTTAGACGTACTTTTTGAAACGGTCAGCGCGGCTGCTACGGTAGGTTTATCAAGAAATCTTACACCATTTTTAAATTTAGCAGGCAAATACATCGTTATCGTTACTATGTTTGCCGGTAGAATTGGACCTTTGTCGCTATTTGTTGCTTTTATAACAAAAAAACAAACAGAAAATAATATTAAACACCCTACGGAAGAAATTAGCGTAGGATAAAGGAGTTTTATGAGCATGAATAAATCGTATGCTGTATTTGGATTAGGGCGATACGGACACGCTGTTGCAAAAGAGCTTTGCTTAGGCGGCGCGGACGTTTTAGCCGTGGATATCGATGAAACACTTGTCAATTCCACAATCGTCGACGTGCCGCTTTGCAAATGCGCCGACGTTACCGATCCCGAAACAATAAAAAAACTGGGCGTTGCTCAAATGGACGTTGTCATTGTTGCCATGGCAAATAATTTAGAGGCAAGCGTTATGGCTATTATGCTTTGTAAAGAATTGGGTGTGCCGACCGTTATCGCAAAATGTAAGGACGAAATTCAAGGTAAAATTTTAAGCAGGGTGGGCGCCGATAAAGTGGTCTTTCCGGAAAGTGAATCGGGTATTCGTTTGGCAAGAAATCTCCTTACGTCCGGCTTAATTGACGCAATGGAATTAACCAAAGGGCTTTCTTTGGTTGAAATGGCTGTAAAACCCGAATGGGTAAATAAAACGCTTTTAGAACTTGCTTTGCGTAAAAAATACGCCATGAACATCGTTGCTATACGGCAAAACAAGGATGTGACTGTGCATATTGATCCCACGCAGCCACTTACAGAAGATATGCAATTGATAACCATTATCCCCACGGGGAAATTAAATAAATTGCAGGATAAGTGATTATCATAAATCAATAAACCGAGCACCCTTCAATGGATGCTCGGTTATTTCTATGCAATCATGTACACGATGAGGCGTTACTTATGCCACGTACTAGGCGCAAACAACAACAGCATCGGGAAAATTTCCAACCTACCCGCAAGCATATCGAAAATAAACACTAATTTCGACCAAACGTTATAAAAGGCGAAATTGCCCGTCGGTCCAACGGCTCCCAGCCCCGGCCCTACGTTATTCAGCGTAGCCGCAATCGCCGCAAAATCCGTCAATAAATCTTGACAATCAAGCGACAAAATCAACATAGAAATTGCATAAATCAGCACGTAGGCAACGATATACGCGTTGATTCCGCGCACAACCTCATGTTCTACAATACGACCGTCCATCGTAATTTTCTTCACTTGATGGGGATGCAACCGGCGTTTCATTTCGTGCGTTGCGCCCTTATATAAAATTGCCACACGCGAAACCTTAATTCCGCCCCCCGTGCTACCCGCACATGCGCCGATGAACATCAAAACGACAAGCATTGCCTGCGAAAATGCTGTCCATGCAGCAAAATCCGCAGTATAAAACCCCGTTGTTGAAATGATAGAAACAACGGAAAACGCTGTATAACGAACGGTTTCGCCAAACGTATACGTATCCATCGTGAAATAGACGTTGAGCGTAATTAGCACAATCGCCGTAACAACAATCCCGCTGAATACCTTCACTTCCGAGTTCCACGCCTCCTTAAATCTCCCGCAAAAGAGCAAGAAATAGCACGCAAAATTGATGGAGAATAAAAACATAAACACGGTTACAACGACTTGCGTGTAAGGAGAATATCCTGCCAAGCTATCGCCCTTGATGCCAAAACCGCCCGTACCTGCCGTGGAAAACGCTATGTTAATCGCTTCAAACAATGACACATCAAAAAGCAAAAATAATATTTGCAGCATAGTCAAAGCGGAATAGATTACGTATAAAATACCTGCCGTGGAACGCATTTTGGGTACGAGCTTCGTCACCGTCGGTCCGGGGCTTTCCGCGTTCATTAAATGGAAATTTTTATTCCCATTCATCGGCAACACTGCCATGATGAACACCAACACGCCCATACCGCCGATCCAGTGCGTAAAGCTACGCCAAATGAGCATACAGTTCGGCAAAGCTTCAATTTGTTCGCCCGATAAAATACTCGCGCCCGTGGTTGTGAAACCGGAAACCGTTTCAAATAAAGCGTTCACGTAGGAAGGAATGCCTTTTGAAAGGTAAAAGGGCAACGCGCCGAAGATACTCATTAAAATCCAGCTGAGCGCCACAACGACAAAGCCTTCTTTGGCATACATAGCTTGTTTCTTGGGTTTAATCATCAAGCCCAAACCGCCCACTACGGCGCATATGCCCATAGTGAGTAAAAAGTACCAGCCTTGACTTTCCCCATAAATAAGCGCGGTGCACGCAGGCACAAGCATAAACACCGACTCAAACAAAAGAAGAAAGCTCAAAATTCGTAAAATGATACGATAGTTCATAACAATTCCCCTTTTATCTAAGCACGTCCGTAATATCCTGCAAGCCCAAACGCTTGGAAACGATTACTACCGCGTCGCCCGTTTGTATGCAGTCTTGCCCGCGCGGAATAATCACTTGTCCATCGCGCGTGATAGAGGCAACGAGCACGTCCGATTTAAATTTCAACTGACTCAACGGAATACCTACGATCGCCGATTTTTCCTTAACGATAAACTCCGACGCTTCCACCTTATCTTGAATGATATTGTACATAGTTTCCACGTTACTGCCCATCGTATTTTGCATCGCGCGCACATAGCGAACGATGATATCCGACGTGATGTTCTTCGGACAAATAATTGTGTCTAAATCTAATTGATTGAGTACATGGTCATAGTCTATGCGGTTTATCTTGGTGATAAGCTTGTTACACCCTACACTCTTTGCAAAGACGGAAAGCAGGATATTTTCTTCGTCGAAATTCGCCAACGCAACAAATGCACCCGCCGTGGAAACGCCCTCTTCCATGAGTAAATCATGGTCGCTGCCATCGCCGTGGATGATATCGTATTTTTGCCACATACCGCTGAGTTCTTCACAGCGTTTCAAATCTTTTTCCATAATACGCAAGCGAATACCGCTGCGTTCCAAAATACCGCCAAGATATTGCGTAATTACGCCGCCGCCGATTACGAGCGCGTTTTTGATATGCCCGCTTGTTTGCTTGATTTTGGTAAAGAACTCATTTGCCGTTTTGGGCGCGGCAATGATGGAAACCACGTCGCGTTCTTCAAAGACGAATTCGCCGTGCGCGATATGTGCTTCGTCCCCGCGTTCAATCGTACAAACCAGCAAATCCGCATGGTATTTGATTGCCATTTCTTTTACGGAAAGTCCGATTAATGGGCTGTCTTTTGACAAGCGGAATTTAATAAGCTCTACTTTGCCCTTGGCAAACGGCTCGATTTTTAGAGCGGTAGGAAAACGCAATACGCGTGCAATTTCTTCCGCCGCCACGTATTCGGGGTTAATTACCATAGAAAGCCCCAGCTGTTCCTTTAAATAAGGCGCGTCTTTGCTGTACTGCGGATTTTTAACGCGAGCAACCGTTTGGCATTTGCCTTCCTTTTTAGCAACGATACAGCAAAGCAAATTCAGCTCGTCCGAGTTGGTTACGGCAATCAGCAAATCCGCCGTGTCCACCCCAGCTTCCCTTTGCACCGTATAGGTCGCGCCGTTACCGACGATACCTCTCACGTCGTAGCGTACACTCACGTCTTTAATCGTATCCGCGCTTGTGTCAACGACGGTGACTTGATGTCCTTCGGCGTTGAGCTTTTCGATAAGCGTTCTACCAACGATACCGCAACCGATAACGATAATGTTCATAGCGTTTTCTCCTTATTTATGTTGGCTGTGTCACAGAAAATGGTTGATTTAGCCAAAAAAAATTTTTGGCGATTTGAAGGGAAAAATCAACCAAGCGATGTGACAAAGCCTTTACTTTTTACTCTTACGAAGTCGCGTTTGGCGTTCTTCGCCTGAAAATAAACGGGATAAATTTTTCTCATGCGCCAGCCACGTAAGCGCATCGATGATAAAAATAATGATAAATGTCGCGGACAGGTATGCGTTGAACGACGTGAAACCGTATTTTTCAAAAAAAATGAAAATTTGCATCGCCGAACAAAAGGTAACGCCTAACAGCGACGCAAGCGAACCCCAACGGGTGATGCGGATAAACGCAATCAGCACGGCGGCAACCGCAAAGCCAAGCAAAATCCACCACGCGTTTTCGCAGGATAAGCTTACCCAAAACATACCCAAAGTGGACGCAATCCCCTTGCCGCCCTTAAAGCGAAGCTGCAAAGGAAAGATATGTCCCAGCACCACGAATAGACCGCAAAAATACCGCGTTAAATCGGAAACGGGCATCAAGGTGTTTTCAAACACGAAATTGCGATAGATAAAATAGGATACGAGCGCAGGCACGCCGCCTTTCAAGGCGTCGCACACGAACGTGAGCACGCCGAATTTTAACCCAAGCTCACGCGTCATATTCATCGTGCCGGGATTGCCGCTACCCATTTTCGTGATATCCTTTTTTCTCCACCGTGCAATGATTACGGCAAAGTTACAACAGCCGATTGCATAGCAAACGACCGCCATAAGTAAAAATTGCCACCAGTTTTCCGCAAACGAAAAAATTTTCATACTGCTCCTTACCCCAGCGCCTACGCGCCTTGCTTAATCTTCGTCCTTCTTTTCCCTTACCACAATTTTGATGGGCGTACCCGTAAAATCATACGCGCGGCGAATGGTATTTTCCAAATACCGTTCGTAAGAGAAATGCAACAAGCGTTCATCGTTGACGAACAGCGCAAACGTGGGCGGACAAGTGGATACCTGCGAAGAGAAGAACACACGCATACGTCTACCCAAATAGGAAGGCGGTTCTTGCAAACGCACTGCGTCGCCGATCAAATCGTTGAGCTCGCCCGTAGGCACTCTAAAGGTAGCGTGCGCATACACTTCTTCCGCCGCGGCAAGCAATTTCTCTACGCGTTGCCCCGTTTTCGCGGAAATGTAAACGGATTTACAATAATCCATAAACTTCAAATCTTCTTTGAGTTTTTCTTCAAAGCGGTTGATGGTGTGCGTATCCTTATCCACCAAATCCCACTTGTTCATTACGATTACCGACGGTTTGCCCTGTTCGTGCACATAGCCGATAATTTTCACGTCCTGCTCCGTCAAGCCTTCGCCGCTATCCACGACAAGCAGACAAACGTCGCTTCTGCGCACCGCATCGAACGCGCGCATATTGCTGTAATATTCCACGTCGTCATCCACGTTTTTCTTCTTTCTTATCCCTGCCGTGTCAATAAGCGTATACGCCTTGTCGTCACGGTAAAAAAGCGTGTCGATTGCATCGCGCGTAGTACCTGCCATCGGCGTTACGATGCTGCGTTCACTGCCAAGCAATCTATTAACCAAGCTGGATTTGCCTGCGTTGGGTTTGCCCACCACGGCAATTTTCAGCGACGGCACGGGTTCAATCGTCACGTCGGGAAAATAGGAAATGGCTTCGTCCAACACGTCGCCGATGCCCTGTGAGTGTTCCGCCGAAACGGCAAACGGCTCGCCAAGCCCCAGCGAATAAAATTCGTACACCTTTTCGGGCGCGTAATCGTCGATTTTGTTTACCACCAAAATAACGGGTTTTTTACTGCGGCGCAAAATATCCGCCACGTCGTAATCGGACGGGTGCAGGCCGTCTCTGCCGTCGGTAAAGAACAAAATTACGTCCGCCGTTTCAATGGCCACGTCCGCTTGTTTTTTAATTTCTTTCCACATTACGTCTTCCGATTTGAGTTCCAAACCGCCCGTGTCTACCATCGTGAAATGCTTATCGCGCCAAGACGCGTCCGTGTAAAGTCTATCGCGCGTAACCCCCGGTCTGTCTTCCGTGATGGACACTCTGCGCCCAGCCACTTTATTGAAAAAAGTGCTTTTCCCCACGTTGGGTCTACCAACAAGGGCAATCAAAGGATTTGCCATATTTTTCACCTCCCAGCTTCTTCGGCAAGCAAGGCAATCAAGCCCGTACCGCCGGTTCTATTGACTTTTACGTTTTTGAAACGTAAGATTTTTTTCATTTGCTTGAGCGTCATTCCGCAAAGGAACACGTCTTCAAATTCTTTCAGCATTTGCGAAGAAAGGATAATTTCATCCGCCTTTCCGCCTTGCGCAAAATACGTTTGTAGCGCGTTGACCGTATCTTTGCCCGTGAGCAAGCCCGTACAAGTTACCGTGCGCCCGAAGAAGTCATTTTCCACAGGCAAGAGCGTAACGCGCAGGTTTTCTATCGTTTGGTTGCATTTTTCCACAAGCCCTTTCAGCGTTTGCGCCGCGCTAGTTCCACAAATAATTACGCTGTGTTTTTGCTTTTGCAAGGACGGAGCTTGGTTTTTGGCGACTATTTCCGCAAGCGCCGCATTGGCTTCCGCTAAAAACTTCGCCGTTAAGCCGATACCGTTTTCGATTTGCGAAAAATCCCCGTAAAACCCGACGGGCTTCATTTGTCTTTCCGCTTTCACGAAATATTCGTCGGCAGGGAGCAGGAAATTGACGCCAAATTCTTTGTTGAGCTCATCCACCAAATCCAGCAATTTTTCGCTGTACGCTTTATTCACGTCGTCGATTTGATACAAGCCCGCGCGATATTTAGTAAGCCCCGTCGGCACGCAGGCAATATCACGCACCGCAGGATAGTATTTGAACAGCGCTCTTGCCGTTTTCGCAAGCTCTTCCCCGTCGTTTTCATTTGGCACAATCACCGCTTGACAATGCAACTGGATACCGCCTTTTACCAGCGTGTCGATTTGTTGCGCGATTTTCCCAGCGTGGCGGTTTCGCAACAATTTGACGCGCAAATCGGGGTTGATCGTATGCACGGAAACGTACAAGGGCGAAAGCTGTAAACGCACGATACGCGCAAGCGCTTCGTCGCTAACGTTGGTAAGCGTTACGAAATTGCCGCAAGCAAAGCTCATAGCGTAATCGTCGTCTTTCACGTACAAGCTTTCGCGCATCCCCTTGGGCATTTGGTCAACGAAACAAAATACGCAACGGTTATGACAGGTTTTGATTTTTTCGTCCTTCGCAAAGCCGATACCCAAGCTTTCCCCTGCCTGCTTTTCCACTTGCAGTGTGTGTTCTTCGCCCGTGCGCTTGTTTTGCACGGTCATAGAAAAGCTTTCTTGTTCGGTAAAATAGACGATATCCAGTTCGTCTTCGCACGGCAAACCGTCAAATGCTATGATTTTATCGCCTTTTTCCAAGCCAAGCTCCTTGGCTACGCTATTTCGTTTTACTTTCGTGATTTTCAGCATACGGCTTTATTATACACCATTTTCTTGCGTTTGTAAAGAAAAAAACGGGATATTCTTAAAGAATACCCCGTTTCGCTGTTTTTATAAGCGTCTTTTGTCGAGTTTATAAAATACCGAATACACAACCGAGTAAATATACGACGAGCGCTACCCAGTATACAATACGCCAAACGCGCGGTTTGCCCGCCGTGTAGTCATAGGCAGGAATTGCAAGCCCGATTGCAAGCAAGATTTTGCCGATTAAGTTAAGCACGGAAAGAATCCCTTGAAAAATGGTAATTTCAAACGCGTTGAAAATACCGCTAATCAAGAAAATCCCTGCCGCGATGACCAAAGCGTAATACGCGCAAGTGCGGATAAGTTCGTTGCTACTAAGTTTTTTGTTGTTCGTTTTTTTGGTTGCCATAATGTTTTCTCCTTATTGAATTATATTTTCAAAAAGCTTTATATCCACGTCAAAGCGTTTACAAAGCTTACTTAAAATTTCCGCAAATGCAGGGGGCAGGGATGCGTTGAAGCACATTTCTTCCCCTGTCGTGGGGTGAGAAAATTGCAATTGCCACGCATGCAAAAGCTGTCCGTTTGCCGCAAGCTTTTGCTTTTTATACCCATACACGGGATCGCCTGCAACGGGGTGCCCTAAATGCTTGGCGTGCACGCGAATTTGGTGCGTTCTGCCCGTTTGCAGGATAAATTTGCAAAGGGTGAACTCTGTGCCGAAACGCGCGACCACTTGATAATCGGTGATGGCTATTTTCCCTTTTCCGTCGGGCAAAACCGCCATTTTCAAGCGGTCGGTCGGATGTCGCCCGATGTCCGTTACAATGCGGCCGCTATCCGTTTTCAAGTTACCTTCCAAGAGCGCGAAATACGTTCTATGACAGGTTTTTTCCGCTATTTGCTTGGCAAGCGAAACGTGCGCCTTATCGTTTTTCGCTACAACTAACAAGCCCGATGTATCCTTATCGATGCGATGCACGATCCCGGGACGTAACACGCCGCCTACGCCGCTTAAACTGTCCAAAGCATACAACAGCGCATTGACAAGCGTGCCTTTTTCATTGCCGTTGCCTACGTGTACCGTCATACCCTGCGCTTTATTTATCACCGCAAAATCGGCGTCTTGGTACACAATATCGATGGGTATATTTTCCGCTTGCACCGCATACGGTACGGCTTTAGGCACAGTCAATTCCACCGCATCGCCCACTTTTACGTCCACACCTGCTTTGGTTACGCAAACGCCGTTGATGCTTACGTTGCCTTCTTCCAGCAGTTTTTTCAAGCGCGAACGCGTCAATTCCTCCGTTTGTTCGCTTAAAAACACGTCCAAGCGTTTATAGGGAATTTCTGCGATAAACAAGCGTTTATCCATTATTTTCTTCCTTTTTTGCTTGCTTTCTCGCCTTTTTTTGCTCTTCCTTTTCCGCCGCTTCCTTGGCAAGCGCCTTGTATTTTCCAAGCGGTAACAACGCGTCTTGGTCGAAGAAGATAAGCGATGCAATCAATACCGCCGAACCGATGCAAATGAAGAAATCGGCAAAGTTACAAACGCCGAAATCCATCACTACGTTCAAGTACACCATATCGCGCACGCCGTCGCGGATAACGCCTGCCGTGCTGGGATCCCAAATTTGATAATACGCGCGGTCAATCAAATTACCCAAACCGCCCGCGACAATCAAAATAAGCGCGCAACGCACCCACGTGCGACGGCGGTCCACCTTACAATAGACAAGGATGAGCGCCAACATCATTACGCCCGTACCTGCCACAATGCCGATCTTCAGCGGCATACCTGCGTCTGCAAAGGAGCTAAAAGCAATACCGCGATTGTAGCTAATGCACAGTTCCAGCATACCAGGTATGAGTTGAATACGCTGACTGCTCCCTTTCACGGGATCGCCGCCGCCTAAAATGTCAATAAAATAAACGTCGGCAATCAGCTTGGTTGCTTGGTCAATGATAATCAACAAAAACAGCCAAAATAAGCCCCATACAATAGGCGCGTGCGTCTTTGCTTGTTTTATCGTTTGTTCGTTTGTTTGTTTACTCATGTTTGTTTCCTTTTTTTGCTTTATCGTGTATATTTGAAATCATAGAAATTTTCAATTCGTGCAACTTGCTGGACAAATCCACCTTATAAACCTGCGGCATATCCAAACGCAAATATTCTTCCCAGAACTTGGAAAGCTCGGTTTTGGAAAACGCCTGCACTTCTTGCAAGGTCGGGAACTCATACACAAGTTTACCGCCCTTGACGATTTCTCTTTGCAATTTTTCCACGCGGAAATTGTCCACTTCGTGCTTTTTCCACGTTTCAATGGGATGGAACAGCGTTAAGGGCTTGCTTTCGTCTACCTGCTCTTCGTGCAAGGTAATCAAATCGGCAATCGCCATACCCGTGTCCTTATCGTACAAGCGATACAAGCTCTTAAAGGACGGGTTGGTTACCTTTTCCGTGTTGTCGGAAAGCTTGATTTTCGGCGTAATTGTGCCGTCCTTTTCAAACACCGCCGACAGCTTATATACGCCGCCAAGCGCAGGCAAATCTTCCGACGTAATCAGCTTCGTGCCTACGCCCCAAGAATTGATTTTCGCGCCTTGTTGGATAAGCGAATTGATAGAGCGTTCGTCCAAATCTCCCGAAACGCAGATGATGGCTTCGGGAAAACCTGCTTCATCCATCATTTTACGCGCTTTTTTGGAAAGGTATGCCAAGTCGCCGCTGTCCAAGCGAATTCCCTTGGGTTTATGGCCTTGCGCCTTTAATTCCTTAAACACCTTAATGGCGTTGGGCACACCGCTGCGCAGCGTGTCGTAGGTATCTACAAGCAACAAACAGTTATCGGGATACGCCGCCGCGTACGCCTTGAACGCTTCGTATTCGCTGGGATAATCCATAACCCAGCTATGCGCCATCGTGCCTGCTACGGGCACGTTATAGCGTTGCCCTGCTATTACGTTGGACGTGGACGAACAGCCGCCGATAATCGCCGCTCTTGCGCCGTGAATACCTGCGTCCGGACCTTGCGCGCGACGCAAACCAAACTCCATCACTACGCCCTGTCCTGCCGTAGCACGGCAAATTTTTGACGATTTTGTGGCAATCAGCGTTTGGTGATTGATAATGTTCAAAAGCGCCGTTTCCGCAAATTGCGCCTGAATAAGCGGCGCTTTGACCGTCAAAATGGGTTCGCCGGGAAATACCGGTTCGCCTTCGCGAACGGCATACACGTCACCCGTGAATTTCATATTTTTTAAATAGGCAAGGAAATCTTCGTCAAACAAGTTGAGCGAACGCAAATACGCGATATCTTCTTCATCGAAATGCCAGTTCAAAAGATATTCCATCGCTTGTTCCAAACCAGCCGCAAGCGAATAGGTAATCAGCTTATTCCTACGGAAAAACAAATCGAAAACGACTTCTTCTTCGTGCTTGTTTTGACGGTAAAAACCGTAGCCCATCGTCAACTGATACAAATCGGTCAATAGCGTTAAATTTCTCATTTTTCTTGCTCCGTTTGCTCTTCTTCATTCGCAGTTTGCGTTTTTTCCGCTTCTTCCGCTTGGGTTTCCGTTTCGTCTTCTGCAGGATAATTTTCGGGATACACCGCGCACATCATATTCCATTTACTAAACACCGGCTTTTCCTTTTTTGTATCGCCGATAAATTTGGTAATGCCGTATTCGTCCGCTTTCAAAGAGCCGAATAATTTACCTTCATTGCGTTTGTTGCGATACAGCACGACGAACAGGAACGCCAAACCAAATGCAAGCATAACCAAGGACAGCACCAACGACCAAGGCACGCTGTCGCCAAGAATATACGCAGGCGCACGCAAAGGCTCCATAATCGAACGCGTTAATCCGTACACGATAAAATAGCAAGCGGTGTTAACGCCGTTGGGTTTTTTACCGTTCTTCCAAGCGTTGATAAACATCAAAATTGCCGCCGTGAGCGTTACCATGCTTTCATAGAAGAAGAAAGCGTAATGATAAGCGCGGTTTGCTTCAATGTAGACGGCGATAGGGAAAAACTGCAACGCTTCGTTGGTCACTTCCGCACCGTATACTTCTTGGTTTGCAAAGTTGCCCCATCTACCGATGGATTGCGCAAGCAGCAAGCCCACGACGACGCAATCGCCCACGCGCAGGAACGGCACTTTTTTCACCCAGCTTACAATCGCGACGCTTGCCGTGCCACCGATAATGCCGCCGATAATGGAAAGGCCGCCTTGACGGATAGATTGCAAGCTAAACCACTCTTTTATGGGCATACCGTCCGTAATGCAATAAAACAGACGCGTCGTAAGGATTGCCACGGGCAAGCAAATACAAAAATACGTCAAAAATAAATCGGTGGACATATTTCTGCGCTTGAACAGCAGGCTAATTACGACAAACGCCGCCGCCATACCCGATACAATGATGAGTGCATAGGCGTAAATTTTTACACCGAAAATGGTAATCCCCGGTTGTTGAAACGCCAAAAGGGAAAGTACGTTCATATTTATTTCTCTCCTTATAAACGTGAAATATTGCTATTTTTTGAAAGGGTGCGGAAAGGCATACCGCCCGTTTCGTTTTTTATTATAGCATAATAAAAAAAAATCGTCAATGGCTGTCGACGATTTTTTTATAAGTTTTTCATTTTTTTCTTCTTTATTCTCTACTTTGCAAACGCAACGCTTTCATTTTATATAAAACGGGCGCGCTGATAAACAAAAGCACCGTGTTGAATATGCTGTTCCAAATTTGGCCTTGGATAAAGATACGCGAAATAAGATAGGTAAAGTACGGCACTTTGCCTTTGGAATATAAAAACCAAAACGCCGTTGTATTTATCGCCACCGTGCAAACGGCAAATATCAAAAGGGAAGCAATGGCTACTTTAACGTACAACCAGCCCTTCCCGTTTTTAGGAATAGCGTGAAAAATCAATCCTGTAATAACTGCCGCCATACCCATCGCAACGCCTATCCACGGCATATACGGATAGCCCGAAGAGTGGTATAAAAACCCTACCAAGTCCCCCAAAAAGCAGGCAACAAACCCAGGGGCTGCACCCAGCAAAATACCCGACAACGCCGAAATAGTAAGCGTAAGCGAAAATTGCGTGTCAATGAATTTGAATTCAAAAAACATATTCGCCACGATAATAAACGCAGTAGTTACCGCCACATAGGCAATTTGGTGCGTTCTGTTTTTCGTCAAAAGCAGCGGCGAAATCAGCCATTTATCTACTCTTGACAGCTTCTTTTGTGTTTGCGACATAAAACAAAAAACCTCCTTTTTTCAAGAGGTCCGCAAAACCGTGAACGGGTGCTTCGGCAATTTCAACGCATACCTGCCCCCATTCATTTTCTTGTAGCGGACGCGCTTTGACACCGCAGAAAAACAAACGCGAAACACGTTTTTCTTTCGTCCATCGACAACGTCCCGTTCGATGGCACTTTACGCGTCAAAGCTACTCATACTTATCGTTGGTTCTATTATACTCTTCTATATAAAAAAACGCAAGCGTTTGAGGAAAAAAAACGCATATTTTTTTTACACTATCGCAAACTGAGCGTATGGGACTTATCTTTGTGCGCACAATCATTATCTTCATAACCACGCTGATCGTTATGCGGCTTATGGGCAAACGGCAAATCGGGGAAATGCAACCCTACGAGCTTGTTATCACCTTAATCATTGCCGATTTGGCATGCATACCCATGGCGGATATATCCATTCCGCTACTATACGGTGTAGTTGCCATTTTGTCCGTGTATTTTATCCATCAAATTATGTGCCTTTTGGATTTACACGTACCCTTTGCAAAAGCGATTATTAGCGGCGTGCCGAGCATCGTGCTCAACCAAAACGGTATTGACGACAAGCAATTAAAAAAGAACAATTTGGACGTTTCCGACTTGATTGAAAGCTTGCGTGTGGAAGGATATTTTTCCTTAGACGCCGTGGCGTATGCGCTTTACGAAGCGGAAGGTACGTTTTCCGCATTGCCTAAAAAAAATTATCAAGCCATGCAATCGTCTTTGCCTTTGCTACTTATCAACGAAGGGAAATTCGACGAGAAAAATTTGGTATACACACAACGCGATAAAGCGTATTTTTTAGACGTTTTAAGGGGGCAGGGATGCGACGAACTGAAAAAAGTACTGGTAATGACGGTTGACGGAAACGGAAAGGTATATCTACAAAACAAGGGGGAAAAATACCGTGTCTTTGAACTCGAATGGCAAGAACAACTCTGGTAATAAGGAACATCTCAGCTTGCTTTTATCTATTGTAAGCGTTTTGGTTACGCTTGGCATTATCATAGGTTTATCCATTTGGGAAAACTGCCGCATACACGCCACGTTTACAAAATTTGAACGCATACTCACTTCGCTTTACGATAAAACGGAATCGGGAAAGGTTACCTACGAAGACGGCACCGCGACGGAAGAATTTTGGGAAAACCGGAAAAATACCTTGCATATTTGGCTACCCCACACCGCTATTTTAGAAATTGATTATCAGCTGTACGAAGCTGTGGGATATCTCTACGTACAAGATTACAAAAGCGCTTTGCCGAAAATAGAAATTTTGCTGGGTATGTGTGAAAACATTCCGCAATCGTATAGATTTAGTTTTGAAAACATATTTTAATGCCAAACCGCTTGCAGGTTATGCAAGCGGTTTTTTCGTACTTTATACAATTAGAAATCAACTTCCGTATCGTAATAGCAGCATTTCAGCAACTTTTCCATTTCCGCAACCGAAGGTTGACGGGGGTTAGAGCCCGTGCAAGCGTCTGCCACTGCGTTCTTTGCAATTTCAGGCAATCTTTCCAAGAACACTTCTTCGGGAACGAAGCCTTGCGCGCAGGGATAGCTGTCCGCGCCGTATTGTTGAATGCATTGAGGAATATTCAAATCATCGTTCATCTTTCTCAAATATGCAATCAAAAGCGCTACCTTTTCATCATCGTTTGCGCCGCCCAAGCCCATGTAATCAGCAATTTCGCCATAGCGTTTTTTCGCCGTTGCGTCTTTTGCGTTGAACGCAATTACCTTAGGCAAATACATAGCGTTTGCCGCGCCGTGAATGATGTGTGCGCCGAAATCTTCGAAGATTGCACCCGTCTTGTGCGCCATGGAGTGCACGATACCCAAAAGTGCGTTGGAGAACGCCATACCTGCCAAGCATTGTGCATTGTGCATGCTTGCGCGCTTGCTCATATCGCCGTTGTAGGATGCAACCAAGTCCTTTTGAATCATAGTGATTGCGAAAATTGCCAAAGGATCGGTAAATTCGCAGTTTGCGGTGGATACGTATGCTTCGATTGCGTGCGTCATTGCGTCCATACCCGTGTGCGCAACCAACTTTTTAGGCATCGTTTCCGCCAAATCAGGGTCTACGATAGCCACATCGGGCGTAATTTCAAAGTCCGCCAAGGGATACTTAATACCCTTTGCATAATCGGTGATAACCGAGAACGCCGTAACTTCCGTTGCCGTACCGGACGTGGAAGGAATAGCGCAAAATCTTGCTTTCTTTCTAAGCTCGGGAATACCGAAAACCACGCACATTTCTTCAAAGGTGATTTCGGGATATTCGTATTTAATCCACATCGCCTTTGCCGCGTCGATAGGCGAACCGCCGCCCATTGCCACGATCCAGTCCGGCTCAAATTTTTGCATAGCTTCCGCACCACGCATAACCGTTTCTACGGAAGGATCAGGTTCAATCCCTTCAATGAGCTGTACTTCCATACCCGCTTCTTTCAAATATGCCACTGCTCTGTCCAAAAAACCAAACTTTTTCATAGAGCCGCCGCCTACGCACACCATCGCCTTTTTGCCTTTCAGCGTCTTCAACGTTTCCAAAGAACCTTTGCCGTGGTAAAGATCTCTGGGAAGAGTAAATCTTGCCATTTTTTCATTTCTCCTTGTATAAAAAATTTACTTGTTTCCCCTGCGGCTTTGGCGTTCCGCAAGCACAACATATCCTATTATACATATACGGAAAATTTTGTCAAAGATTTTTTCACTTTCGTTACATTTTTATCGATTTAGTCGTATTTTTTATCGATAATTCGATAAAAAAGTAGCAAAAAGGCGTAACCGTTCGCAAAAATCGCGAAAAATTACGCCTTTTATGGTTAAAATGGAAAACTTACGCTAAGCCGTAAGCGAGCACGATACGTACGTTGGCATCGAAAATGTTATGCACGAACAAGCGCACGGCTTCCGCCGTGGTAGCGTCCGCAAGCCCGTTTTCGTTGCTTTTGAGCATGGTTACTGCCGCGTTGAAGTTCTTATAAATAACCTGCGCGTCTTCTTCAATCGCGGTATACGCTTCTTCTTCGCCATTTTGCTGAATATCGAAAATTTCTTCCACGGTGTCGTTCATCGCCGTTAAAATTTTCACGTCGCCCGTTTTCAAAAACGCCACGGCTTCGTTGTTCAAATCGCATAAAAGCTTAATAAAGTGTTGCAGCTTATCGTTGCCTACAAGTTCCGTTGCCATTATAATTCCACTCCGTTTAATTTCAAAAGCTCGCGCGCCGATTCCACGCTGTCCACGCCCGTTTTATTTTTAATGGGCGCAAATTCCTTTTCGCGCACTACTTCAAAAGGCAATACGCTGCCCATCGGTTTAATCAAATCCACGGCAAGTGTTTCAAACTTTTTGCCGTTTTCCTTGTCGGGCTTACGCGTTTGCCCGTCTTCGCAAAGACATTCGATTTTCTTTTCTACAATATGTACGGGGATTTTTTGTTCCACGATTTCTTCCAGCTTGGAAAGACGGAACAAATAATTCATAATTGCGCCGTAGCAGTACGCCAAATTGCCGTCTGCGTCCTTTTGGTTTGCCATTTCGTCCGTCAACTCGTAATATTCGATGATGTCGGGCTTGTCGCCGTCCATACAAAGCACGCCAACCTTTTCATAGGGGTTGGTTTTGCAAATAACTTTCGCGCCGCAGTTTACGCCCGAAGCAATCGTCGCGCCGACGAATACGGGATCTGCAATGCGTTGCAACACGTTATCCACGGCGTAAATGTTCAACCATTCTACGCCCTTTTCGTGTAAATCTTCGCAAAGCCCTGCTCTTTGCAAGGAGCTAAACCAGCCGCCGTTGCCGTTCGGGGAAAGCGCGGGCGTATCCTTTCTTTCCAGCATAATTTTGCCGTTATAATCTACCGCAGGCGCCATATCTTGTTTGAAGAAATGCACTTCTTCCGCCGTATAGCCAAAATAGTTGTGTGCTTTCCAAAAAGACGTGGTTTGCTCATGGTTTTTATCGCTAGTCATGATATACAAAGGCACTTTCACGCCGCATTTTTCGTTGACTTCCGCCAAATTTCTCATTTGCTGTTCAAAGATATACAAGGGCTTGGTTACCCCGATATCGTACGCGCCTTTAGGTCCGTCTACGCCAAGACGCGTGCCCATCCCGCCGGCAAGCAGCACTGCCGCTACCTTACCTTCCTTAATGGCTTGTACGCCAAGCGTTTGGAACTTTTCCTTGCTTTTTTCGATATCATTAAGCTTCAAACCGTTAATGGGATGAATATCACGGTCTTTACCGCTCATATCTACGGGATTTTTCAAAGCGTCTTCAAAATCCCAACTGATATTTTCAATGGCTAGCAATAAATTTGCTTTGCCCTGTTTGTCCAACTCATCGTAATAAGCAAGGAGCTGCATTTGATTTTTTTCTTGTAATAAGGTTTTTGCCTGTTGATACGTCATAAAACTACCTCTTTCCATTTGTCTATACGTATTTTATCAAATTTACACGCGAAAAGCAAGTTTTTCATCGTGCTTTTTGATATATTTTCTTATTTTGAACGCGTGCGCACGTGTACACGCATACACGCGCGTGTTGCGAAGTATATAAATTTTGTTATAAGGGCGTTTGCTTTTTTGCTAAACTATAAAAAAAGACGAAGCTCTGTGCTTCGCCTTATTTTGCGTTTTAATAACGACGGTAACCACCCATAGGCGCGTTCATCGCCATCGCTTGCGCCGTCCATTGTGCTTGACGTACAAGACGGTCTTCTTCAAACTGGTCGATTTGCCCCAAAATAACGCTCTTAAATTCGTCGGCGTTATGAATACGCTCTTCAATCACACCTTCGGGCGTTGTGATATAAATCTTGTTGGTATTGAATATTCTGCCAAAGAACGTAGTTTTTACGCGCACGTCTTGAATTTTATTCAAGGGCACGTCGAAAGATCTGGTATTGAAAACGCCTTCCTTGTGCACGATACGTTTGTTGGTCAACACCAACTCAATATGCGTGAAAACAATCGTCTTAATGATTGCTCTAATCAAAGGGATCAACAGCATCCAGAAACATAAAATACCAAATACCCATTGACCGACCAGCTTCCATCTGCAACGCTTTGCGTGATCGGCAATCAGTTCTTTTTCGTATAAATGCTTTTCTACGTATTTGCCCATAACCGTAACTCCTTGCTATATTGCGTCTACCACACGTGTGGTAAGGTTTCCTTTTATCCTATCAATATTGTACCGCAAAATATGCAAAAAGTCAATACTTTTTCACAACTTATCCGTGCTTTATGCAATTATTTTTCGTCAAAATTCTCTTTTTGCGGACGGAAATGCGCCGTTAGCGTTCGCTTTGCCATAGAAAATACTTTTACCATAGGTAAAAAAAGTATGCTCACGCTCACTGCCGTGCAGATAACTTGCGGTATCATAAACGGAAGCGAAGCCAAAAAATATGCTTTTCTTGCACGCGCGGAATAGCCGTACCAAAGGGGCGTTAAAACGTTGTCGAACATAGAAAAAAACACCGTGCATACACACGCAATCAAAACAAGCCACACCAAGTTTTTACCGCTAACACGCAGTTTTTTTCCAAGCAAACCGAATAAAAGAGCAAGCAAATTGAAATACACAAGATATAAAATGAGTACGGTAGCAAAAAAGCCGAACACAAGCTGTCGAATGAGCGCAAATGCCGTCGCCGCGATACAGCCGCGTTTTGCACCGAACGCAAACGCATACGCAACGAAGCTCACCGTTACAAGCTCCACCCCCGGTACAGCGGCAAAAACAAGCTGCAACGCAAGCACAAGCGCAACGAACGCGGCAAGATACGCGCATTCCTTTGCCGAATACACGCCCACCGTTTTCGCTTTTATTTTGCTTTGCTTTTTTTGCAGCTTATCTTCGCTCATCGCATACCTGCCCTATTCGTTTTCTTTTATCGTCGTATTTTACTGCCCGTTTTAGAAAGTGGTATATACCCAAATGTAATATCCGCCGTCTACTACCAACAAAGCGTCCGCGCCCAAAATCGCGCTGCCGTAAACCGCGTCGTTATAAGTATACGTTCCCCAGTCTGTATTTGCCATTTCTGCATCCGACGTGTACAACATCCAGCAGGAAGAAAAGTCCGCGGGATTTTCTTTACCGTTAATGCCGTTTACCATCGTGCCCGAAAGCGTGTAGCTGATTTTTTCTGCTTCTTGCAACGATTTCATAACGTCAAGGAGCGTTTGATTTTCCTGCGCTTTTTCCACTTTAATCACCACGCACGTTTCCGTCGTTTCCACGACCGCCGCATCGGCAGGCGCGAACACCTTTGAAAACAGCGAGCAACCCGTAAACATACATACGCTCACCATCAAACAAGCCAACAAAGATACCAAATAATTGATTTTACGTTTCATAGAACGCCTCCTAAAAAAAATTTTTCCGTACTCCTGATTTTTCAAGGCATACGGAAAAAAGCGCAACAAAACAAGCCGCTGTCCCAAAAGGCAACGGTACGTTCTTTTTCACATCCCCTTGAAAAATACGTTTCCCCGTTCGCGGCAGGTCTCCCGACTTACAACGTCCTTGGCATACAAAACAAAGCTTGGTCGCATACCTGCCCCTATCCTTCCCATAATTTACAGTGGATATAGGCAGACGTTCTTACGGTTGCGGGGGCAGTGGAGCAACTTGAAAAAAACTTCAATTTCTCTCTTCCCTATTAAACGCTTTCCTTAAAAAGCGTACCGCGCGGTTAAATTATTGATATCAGTATAGCAAACCGTCACAAAAATTGCAAGTGTTTTACGCGGATAAAAAGCAACAAAAAAACTGCCGAAAACAAACATAGCCGTTTTTCACGAAAAATATTTACAAAAAATCACCCTTATTTGCAATTTTTTTCTTTCAAAGACTTGAAAAAATTGCGCAAATCCGTTATAATAGACGTATGTAAAAAGCGGTCGTTGCTATTCATAGCAAACCAAAGCCGTAAAAAACAGACGGGAGATTTTACAAAATGACCGAAAGAGAATACTTACAACTTAAAAACGGTTCTGACGTGCGCGGTATCGCTTGCGAAGGCGTAGAAGGCGAAAACGTTACGCTTACCGCGGAAGCTGTGGAAAACGTAGCCAAAGCATTTTGCGTTTGGCTCATATCCCACACAGGCAAGACGGTCGTTACCGTAGCCGTCGGGCACGATTCGCGTATCACTTCCCCTGCCCTTTGCGAAGCGGCAGTAAGCGGTGTTATCGGCACGGGACATAACGCCGTCGTAACGGGGCTTTCATCTACGCCGTCTATGTTCGCTTTATTGAAAGACGAAGCATTTAACGATCAATTCGGCTGTCAAGGTTCGATGATGATTACGGCAAGCCATTTGCCTTTCAACCGCAACGGCGTGAAGTTCTTTTCCCAAAACGGCGGACTGGAAAGCGCGGACGTAGAAGAAATACTCAACCTTGCCGCGACCTACCGTTTTGCCGAAGTACAAAACCAAGGCGAACGCATTGCCGCGCCCTATTTAGACAAATACGCAAGCGGACTTGTGGAAAAGGTACGCGCGGCAACGGGCGAAGAAACGCCGCTTGCAGGCAAGCGCATTATCGTGGACGCAGGTAACGGTGCAGGCGGATTTTTCGTAGACAAGGTGTTAGCTCCGCTTGGCGCGGATACGACGGGTTCGCAATTTTTAGACCCCGACGGATATTTCCCTAACCATATCCCCAACCCCGAAAACAAAGACGCTATGGCGTCCATTTGCGCGGCAGTGAAAAAAGCCAACGCCGATTTCGGTATCATTTTCGACACGGACGTAGACAGAGCAGGCGCAGTGGATAAAAACGGCGAAGAAATCAACCGCAACCGCTTGATTGCGCTTATCTCCGCTATTTTGCTTGCGGAAAAGCCAGGCACAATCGTGACCGATTCGGTAACCAGCGACGGCTTAACGAAATTTATTCAAGCACGCGGCGGCAAGCATTTGCGCTTCAAACGCGGCTATAAAAACGTAATCAATCAATCGTTGCATCTCAATGAAATCGGCGAATATTCGCCTTTGGCGATTGAAACAAGCGGTCACGCCGCCCTTTATGAAAATTATTTCTTGGACGACGGCGCATACTTGATTACGCGGCTGTTGATTGCGATGGCGCAAGCGGCAAAGGACGGCAAGGCGTTGACCGATTATATCGCAGATTTGCAAATACCCTTGGAAGCAACGGAAATTCGTTTGCGCTTTAAGGACGGCGTGGATTTCCAAACGCTGGGCAAGCAAATCATCAGCGATTTCAGCAAGCACGGCGCGAACGCGTATTACGCAACGCCTGCAAAAGATAACTACGAAGGGTTTAGACTTTGCTACGATACCTACCACGGCGACGGATGGGCGCTTATGCGTATGAGCTTGCACGAACCCATTTTGCCCATCAACGTGGAATCGGACAGCGTAAACGGCGCGGTTAAGATTATCAAGGATATCTATTATTTCTTGCGCGCGTACGATTGTATTGATATAGAGCCGCTTGTAGACGCTATACAAGCTTGGCGCAAGACGACGATTGCGGACACCAACAAAAAGTGGGCGGCAGTCGGCAAAGCCAAGTTAAAATCTTTTTAACCGCACTATTTTAGCAACGTAATTTTTTTATCAGGAGACCTATAAATCATGGACGTACAAAAAACAACCATCAACGCGATAAGAGTTTTATCCGCAGAAGCAATCGAAAAAGCAAAATCCGGCCACCCCGGCTTGCCCCTTGGCTGTGCCCCGATTGCTTACACGCTTTATCAACACTTTTTGAAATTTAACCCCAGCCAACCCACTTGGGATAACCGCGACCGCTTCGTGCTGTCGGCAGGTCACGGCTCTATGCTGTATTATTCCTTGTTACACCTTTATGGGTTTGGCTTGACCAAAGAAGATTTAATGAATTTCCGTCAGCTTGGCTCTAAAACCCCCGGTCACCCCGAATACGGCCACACCGTAGGGGTGGAAACGACGACGGGTCCCTTGGGACAAGGCATTGCAAACGCCGTGGGTATGGCGCTTGCGGAAGCGCATTTGGCGGCAAAATACAACCGCCCCGGCTTCCCCGTAGTGGACCACTACACCTATGCAATTTGCGGCGACGGTTGCTTGGAAGAAGGTATTTCCTATGAAGCGTGCTCCTTTGCAGGCACGAACAAGCTGCACAAATTAATTCTTTTCTATGACGATAACGATATTACCATCGAAGGGGATACGGACGTTACGTTCAAGGAAAACGTAGGCGCGCGTTTCGCGGCGCAAAACTGGCAAGTATTGCGCGTGGATTTGACCTGCTCCCCCGACGACGTAGACGCACTCAAAGCCGCTGTGGAAAAGGCAAAAGCCAACAAAGAAAAACCGTCTGTAATTATTTGCCGTACGTATATCGGCTACGGCTCTCCCTTGCAAAACAGCGAAAAGAGCCACGGTGCTCCCCTTGGCGCGGACAATTTGGCAAAAACGAAACAAAAGCTTGGTTGGGACTACGCGCCGTTTGAATGTCCCGAAGAAGTGTTCGCGCACTGCGCAGAAGCAGGCGAACGCGGCAAAAACGCGCAAGTGTTCTGGAAAAAGATGATGGTGGATTTTGAAAATCAATATCCCGAGCTGTACGCAGAATATAAAGCGGCGATGGCAGGCGAAATGCCCAACTTTGACGAAATCGAAGGTTTGTACGATTTTTCTAAACCTATGGCAACCCGTCAAACTTCCGCACAGGTGCTTAACCAGCTTGCGGCGAAAATTCCTTCGCTTATGGGCGGTTCGGCAGACTTAGGCCCTTCCAACCTTTCGCAAATGAAGGATACGGAAACGGTGAAATACGGCACGTTCTCCGCGGAAAATTACGCAGGCAGAAATATGCACTTCGGTATCCGCGAACAAGCGATGGTGGCTATGGCAAACGGTATGCAGCTGCACGGCGGTATTCAAGCGTACTGCGCAACCTTCTTCGTGTTCACCGATTACTGCAAATCGTCCATCCGTCTTTCGGCGTTAATGGGCTTGCCCGTAACGTATATCTTCACGCACGACTCTATCGGCGTTGGCGAAGACGGCCCTACGCATCAACCCATTGAGCATTTGGTTATGCTCCGTTCTATCCCGAATATGAAAGTGTATCGCCCTGCCGACGGTAAAGAAACGGCGGCGGCTTGGGTATCCGCGCTTAGCGGCAAACAGCCCACGGCGCTTGTGCTTACCCGTCAAGCGTTGCCGCAATACGAAAACAGCGGCAAGCAAGCTTTGAACGGCGGTTACGTTTTAGAAGACTGCGAAGGTACGCCCGACGTGCTTTTGATCGGTACGGGTTCGGAAGTGGAGCTTTGCGTGAAAGCCAAAGCCGTGCTTGCCGGCGAAAATATCAAAGCGCGCGTAATTTCGATGCCCTGCTTGGAAGTGTTTGAAAAACAAAGCGAAGAATACAAGCAAAGCGTATTGCCTTGCGAAGTGAAAGCAAGAGTTTGCGTGGAAGCCGCTTCTCCGTACAGCTGGTATAAATACGCAGGCGAAAAAGGCGAAATTTTGGCAATCAACAGCTTTGGTATCTCCGCACCTGCAAAGGACGCGTTCGCGCATTTTGGTTTCAACGTGGAAAACGTCGTAGCCAAAGCGTTCGCATCTATCAAAAAATGCAACTAATTTCCTGATAAAAACACTAACAGCGTAGGCCAAATTGCCTACGCTGTTTTTTGTTAATCGCATACCTGCTATGCTTATTTTGTCTTTTTAACCGAATATTACCGTAAGCGCGGCCTGCAATTCTGCGGCGTCGATAATATTTGCCGCCACCGTTTTCGTCCCGTTTGCTTTCGTGATACCGACGTCGTGAATACACGTATTCGTTTTCGGCCACACGATACGCGCCGTTGTCAATTTGACGGCGTCCGTTTTACCTGCGGTAAGCGGAAACGTCGTTTGCATAATGCCCTTGCCGTACGTTTTCGCCACGCCGTTTTTCTCCACCAAGCAAATATTTGCAAAGTCAATTGCGACGTAATCCAACATACAGCCCATCAACGCTTCGGATGCCGACGCCGTTCCGTCGTCCGCCAACACGTAAATATGGCTATCGACAGAAAAATACGTATCGTACAAATTTTTCGACGCCTGATAATATTCTTTGCTTTCGCCGTAATCGGCAATCGCTACCGTCGGCGTATCGCCGCCCTGCTTGCAAAAATAGGCGGCAATTTCCATCAATATGTGCATATATCCGCCGCCGTTTTGGCGCAAATCCAAGACAAGCGTTTGCTTATTTTGCTCTTTGAATAAGGACATGGCTGCCGCAAATTGTTCCGTCGCGCCCCCGTTGAACTGCGTCAAGCGGATATACGCGGCATTTTCGGGCAAGCTGTCAAGCGGCGCGTTATACTGTTCTTTTTCCTGCGCTGTGTTCCCCGTGAAACGGTACGCCACGTCTTTTGTGCGGTAGAAAACGTAATTTTCCACGTATTCCTGTTTTTGCAAACAAACGGTGCGAACGGACGAACCGTTTTTTAACGTGAGATACAAATCGGTATTCTCCGCGATTTCGCCAAGCAAGGCGGAAAACTGCGAAAAATTCGTTACGGGAACAACGGTATCCGCGCTTTTTCCAACGCCCGTGATATACTCTCCTGCCACAATACCAGCTTTCTCCGCAGGCGAGTTACCGCAAACACGCACGATACGCAGTGGCATTTCGTCCGTTTCTGCAGTGGACAAAACCAAGCCAAGCCCTGCGCGGTTGCCCTGCCCCTCCAGCTGCATTTGCGCGTACTCTTCCGCCGTGAGATATTCCGAATAATTATCGAAAATTTGCGTGTTGACCGCCCCGAACATAGCGCCGTAAAACGCATCGTCATCAACCGTATAATAATATTCCTTATCGATTTTTCTTTTCAAGCGAACAAGCGAACGCATTTGCGAATCTAAGGAAAACCACACCGTCAACGCGCCGCCCACAAAAAACACAACCGCCGTAGCGATACACAGCACGGCAAACAGTGCGCGGCGTTTTTTAGGCGGTTTTTGGTTTTGCTCTTGACAAGCTTGTTCATTTGTAGAAATCGAAAGGTTGGATTTTTCGTCCATATTTGTTTGTTTTACTCCTAATTATCTACCAAGCAGACGGTAAATTGCCGTAAGCACGTAAAAGGAAAGCGCGTCGGAGAAAGAGCGTATATTCAAGCCCGTCGCCTTTTCAATTTTATCCAAGCGATACAAAAGTGTATTGCGGTGCAAGTATAAATTGCGCGACGTTTCGCTCACGTTCAAGCTATTGCGCAAAAATTCTTCCGCCGTTTCCAAAATTTCTTTCTCTTGCAGCACTTCCTTAAAACCCTCGTCGATAAACTCCGCCGCATACGATTCCAGCTTCGCGCCCGAAACGTCTTCTAAAATTTTCAACAGCGTAAACGCTTGATAGGAATGTACGTTGCCTTTAATATGGAACATATCCACGTAGCGCAGGGTGTTTTCCGCGCGCGCATAAGACGACGCAATTTCTTTGACGTCACGCACGACATTGCCGATACCGATTTTCACGTCAATGGCAAGCTCTTCTTGCAACGACTGCGCCAACACTTCGGCATACGCAACGTTGGAAACGTCTTCCTGGTCTTCCTTGGGCACAAAGCGAATAAGCGCACACGTATTTTCGTCTACGCAAATCGCTGCATCCAAGCTATTTCCGTCGTATTGCTGAATAATCTCCATCGCTTCTTCTTGCATAGACGGAATATGCAAAACCATAGCAAAACAGGGAATGCCCGCAACGGAGAATTTTTCCGCGTATTTGTACGCGCTCATAGACGAACATTCTCCAAGGAGAATGCGTTTTAGATGTTCCGTTTTGGAAAGCTGTGTTTTACGCTCGATAGAGCTTTCGATGTACGCCGGCAAAAGCATTGCGTAATTTTCCGTCTCTTGCCCTACGCCTTCCAGCACGCCTACGTAGCTTGTACCGTGGAAGGTAAAGCGAAAAAAGGTATTCGTACCGTCGCCGGTTATGCCTTCAAACGGCTTTTCGCAAACGGGCACTCCGCTCACCGACGTCCCTTCCTGATAATAGGAAAGCTCTACGCCCAGCGTTTCTTTTATCTTTTGTATACATACTTGCAATTCGGTCATAAATATCCCCTTTGCCGACGGGCGCAAACCGCCCCTTTTATCAATGCAATTCTATTATACCGCAAATGCAATTTTTTTTCAAGAGTTTTTACCAAAGATACGCCGTAAACGCAAAAAAAATATAAACTTTTTTGAAAAAAAAAGCGTTTGGGTCTTTATTAAGTATTGACAAGCGTGTTAGAAAGTGATATAATACAGTAGATAATTGTTAGATGATGGGTTTTCCTATTCTCTAATGAGCGTTAGCAAAAAAAATATCAGGAGATTTGTTATGAGCAAAAAGATGAAACGTTCCGCTGACTTCGAACCCATTGAATACGATGAAGTTCCCGAAGAAGTTGTTGCAACGGAACAAGAACAAAACGTTGAAGTTCCCGAAATCGTGGAAAAACCCGAAAAGAGCTTGGCTACCCGTCTTTTGGGCGTGTTGCTTCTCGTTTTGAGCGTTGTGCCCTTCTTTATCGCCGTTGGCGTTATCAAAGGTACGGCTATCGAATCGGTTACCCTTTTAGATGCAATTACCAAAGCCGGTGATGCAAACGTAGCCAAATTGTTTGGCGCATTGCCCGTTTATATGGATACGGCAACTGCTTGCGGCGTGTTCGCAGGTCTTGCGCTTTATGTATTTGCAGCTACCCTTGCCGTTGCAGCTGTTTGCGGCGTACTTACGGCAATCACCGCAAGCAAATGCACTTTGAAAGTTGCTGTTTCCGCTTTTGCATTTGGCGCAGGTGCGTACGCAGTTTCCTTGCTTGTGATTCCCGCTGTTTTGGGTTGGAAAGACGCGGCGATGGACATCGTTTCCCTTGCTTTGATGGCTGTTGGCGCAATCCTTTATTTGGTTGTTGCATTTAAGTCCACCGGTAAAAAAGCAGGTTTCAGCTTGTTTATGCTTATCCTTTCCGTTGTAGCGTTCGCGCTTTGCGTGCTTTGCTTCAAGGATAACCTTACCGCTTGGCACAACTACTGTGAAGAACTTGGTATCACGGTTAAGACGGTTGCGCTTGTCGTATTCCTTCTTATCGGCGCTGGCCTTGTATACGACGCACTTCGCTTATTCAAGGAAAAGGGCTTCAAGGCGGACATGGTTCGCTACATAGTTGGCATCATCGTTTACGCAGCTGTTTTGGGCGCTGCAATTTTGAGCAAAGAAGTTATGTTCATCGCGTTCAGCGCTGTGGCTTTCGTAATTTCCGTTGCATTGCCTTTGCTTGTAAACAAACAAAGAAAAGCGGCGATTGCACAGCTTGAAGAAGAATACATCGCAAAAGCTGACCTTCCCGTTATCGAAGAAGAAGTTGAACCCGAATTCGTTGTGGAAGAATATGCAGAAGCTATGCCTTACGACGGCGGTCCTGTAGAAGGCGTTGAAGTTGCACAAGAAGTTAACCCTACGTTTGAAGATACTTCTATCCCCACGCACGTGAACACGGCTGGCTACGATTTCTACAACTGCAAGAGCTTCGACCCGTTCATCGCTATCTTGAACAACGAAGAAAGAAATCAATTCACCGAACTTTTCATCTTGAAGTTCAAAGGCGTTATGCCCGAAATTCCCGATTATCAAGTGGGCGGCGACAACAAGGAATTCTTCCGCAAGATTTTCATCTATCTTGGTCAATACAGAGATAGAATTCCCGATGGCTTGCTTGCAAAAATGTATCAATTCAACATCAAATTGTAATCGACAATTCTCTGTTAAAAAAGAACCGAATTTCGCATTCGGTTCTTTTCTTTTTGCTTACAGCTATATAAAACCCACTATACAGGTTGCATAGTGGGTTGATTTTATTTAATTTTCATTTTTACCAAAATTGCACCTTCTTCTTCCGTTGTACGTTCTACGCAAACGCTGTCCACCAAGAACAAGCCCCTGCCGTGCTCGGCGTATACGTCTGCGTTTTTGCTAACGGCAGGCGGAATATACGTCACGTCGGAAAAGATACTCAACTGAAAATATCCGTCCTTTATCTCTCCTTTCACTTTCGCCCCGCCTTGTGTATGCCTTAACACGTTCCCTAAAAGCTCACTTGCCACAAGCTTGCTGTCAAAAATCAAATCGGGAGCGACGCCTTGTTCTTGCAAATAGCGGCAAAACGCATAAATCGCTTCGTGCATCGATGAAAGATTATTCACTTGAAAAACCATAGCGCATCTCCTTTTTTCATCGTCAAAAGCTGTCTTGTAAGCGTTCTTTTAATCGCAGCAGCAATTTGCGTTCCATACGTGAAACGAACATTTGCGAAACGCCCAAGCGTTTTGCCGTTTCATTTTGCGAAAGTCCGTCCAAATACCTGCACTTGATAAGCGCGCGTTCCACGTCGGTAAAATCGCGCATCGCCGCTTTGACCGTTTCCTTGATTTCAAACGCTTCGTATGCGTTATCGTCGTCGGCAAGCAAGGTATACAGCGATTTTTCGTTGCCTTCTTCGTCCGTCGCCATACCGTCCAAGGAAACCGTGCCGCCGATTTCCAGCGCCTTTACCACGTCTTCCTGCGACACGTTGAGCGTTACCGCAATTTCATTTACCGTTGGCTTTTCGCCGTGTTTTGCTTGATACTCCTGCGAATATTTGCGAATAGCCGACGAAAGTTCGCTAAGCCTGCGCGGCACTTTCACGATACGGGATTTGTCGCGGAAGTAATTTTTAATTTCCCCCGTGATTGTAGGCGTGATAAAAGTGGTGAACTGCATACCAAGACTTGGATCAAATCGGTCGACGCCGCGCAAAAGCGCCAACGACGCGACTTGTTTCAAATCGTCGTAGTCCACCCCTCTCCCTACAAATTTTTTTGCGAGTATTTCGGCTATGTAGAGATATTTTTCGACGATCTGATTGCGAATGCTTTGATCGCCCGTCTCTTTATACTGCCGAAACAGCTCATCCGTATGCGTTTGCGTCATAGTTTATCCTTCAAAAATAATACTCTCCAGTTCCCCGTTTGCGTTGCTGATAAACTGTACTTCTCCAAGCAACGCAGACAACAACGCGCGCGAAATTTCATCTTCCAACGCGTTTTCCTTAACGCCGTTATACGCTTCGCCCGTAATGGCGCAGCCCAGCGTTTCCCCCACGGTAAATACAATGCTTGCGCGCGTATAACCGTTGCGTTTCAAAATCAACAAGCTTTCGGTGACGCACACTTTGAAATCTTCCGTTTCGTCCACGTCAAACCCTGCAAGCGCACAAAGTCCACCCGTAGTCAAGCGTACCGTTGTAAGATATTCGCCCGTCAAAGGCACTGCAATAAAAACTTGTTCCATGTTACGCAATCTCCATAATGGTATTCAACGAACAAATCAAGAAAAGCTTTTTGACGTTGTGTTGCAAGGAAAACAAACGAACGGTGTGTCCGTTTGCTTTAACTTTTTTAAGTATCTTTACAAACGTACCCAGCGTGGTGCTGTCGATAAAGGATAACTCCGCGCAGTCAAACGCCACGTTTTGGGGCTTTTCTTCGTATGCTTGCATCACTTCCGCATAAAACGCTTCTGCGTTGCCCAAATCGATATCCCCAAACAAAGCAACCAACAATTCGTTGTCCGTTTGCATAATTTTAACTTGTTCCATACTTCGTTCTCCTTACATATCTTTATAATTATATATAATACTTCTTTCGCCGTTTCAAACAAATATAGGCCAAATATTCAATACTATGCCCACCGCCACGGAAATGCCGTAGCAAATGCCGATAAGTGCCAAATTACGCTTCCATTGCCGTGTATTTCTAAGCAAAACGACAAAACCCATACCTGCGTTTGCGCAAAGCCCTGCCACAAACGAACCAAACGCAATACCGCCGCTTAAAAACGCTTCCGTAATCACCACGCTGGACGCACAGTTGGGTATCAAGCCGACGCCGCAAGCAATCAAGGGCTGTACAAAACGGCTCTTGTGCATAAACCGTACGAACGCGTCTTCGCCCACTTCGTGGACGATAAACGCAAACACGAAATTGACAAGCAAAATAAACAGCGCCACTTTGAGCGTATGCAAAAGCGGACTTACGATATACTTTTGCACCGTACTATCGCCGTGCGCTCTGCCGCACGAACACACCACGTCCACGTCCTTTTCTTCTTGATAATTTTTTATGAAAATATCACGGACGGTTTGCGGTTGATTTTGCGCCTGCGCAGGCATTTCAACGCATACCTGCCCCCTGCCAAACAATTTTAATAACACATCGATTGCATACCCAACCGTAATGGATACGACAATTTTTACAAGCAACGTAGGCAATACCCACGCCGCCCCTTCAAAGGACGATAACAAAATGATAAACGCTTCGTCGCTGGTGGAAAGAAAAATTGCCATGAGCGTTCCAAGTGTGATATATTTCTGTTCAAATAATTTCGCCGCCATCACGGAAAATCCGCACTGCGGAATTAAACCCGTTGCCGAACCCAGCAACGGACCGTATTTGCCGTTAAATTTATTCGCGCGACCCAAATCACTTTTGCCGTTCAAAAGCTCAATTAAAAGGTATATCAAAAGTATCCAAGGCAATAACGGCAAGGTATCTTTTACGGCGTGCCAAAGTATTTCAAAAAAATGTTCCATTTTCTTACCTGTTTTGCACCGTTTTCAAGGTTGCCGCAAGCGGAATAGACGCCTTTGCCGTCAAGCTCATATCGGCAAAATTGCCCATTTGAAATTGCGTTACGCCTTCCGCCGCAATCATCGCCGCATTGTCCGTGCAATAGCGCTTTTCGGGCAATACCAAGCGTAATTTATTCTTTTTACAATGCTTTGCAAGCTGTTCTCTTAAATAGGTATTTGCCGCAACGCCGCCGCCTGCCGTGACCGTGTCTACGCCCTTTTCTTTCGCCGCCGCCACCGTCTTTTCCACAAGTACGTCGATTGCCGCGCATTGAAAGGACGCCGCTACGTCCGCCTTTTCATACGGCTCTCCGCGTTGTTCTTGCGTGTGGCAATAATTGATAACCGCCGTTTTCAAGCCGCTGTACGAAAAGTTATATCCACCGCCGCCTTTGAGCATTTTCGGCATAGCGATACAAGGCGTGCCGTCCTTTGCGCAACGCTCGATATGCGGACCGCCGGGGTATTTCAACCCCAACACACGCGCCACCTTATCAAACGCTTCACCCACAGCATCGTCTAACGTCGCACCTAAAATTTCAAATTCCGCCGCCGTTTTCGTGTGCAAAATCGCCGTATGTCCGCCGCTTGCCAACAAGGTAACAAAGGGCGGTTGTAAGGGCGGTTCGTCCAAATACGCCGCCGCTAAGTGTCCGCGGATATGGTTGACGGCAATCAGCGGTTTTCCAAGCGCGTAAGCAAACGCCTTAGCAAAGGAAACCCCGACAAGCAACGCGCCCAAAAGCCCTGCGCCGTACGTCACGGCAACCGCGTCGATGTCTTGATAGGTAATACCTGCGTTTTTTACGGCGCGTTCGACCACCGCCGCAATCGCGTCGGTATGCGCACGCGACGCAATCTCCGGCACTACGCCGCCGTACAGCGATTGAATATCCGCTGACGAAGCAATTTCATCAGAAAGGATTTTTCTACCGCAAACGACTGCCGCCGCCGTTTCGTCGCAAGAGCTTTCTATGCCTAAAATGATAGGATTTTGTTTGTTTACGTCCACTGTATACATACTTTATTTCGTTTCCACTTCGGGAATGCGCTGTATTCTTTCGTCTTCAAAAACGTCGCTTTCGTCACGGCTTTTCGTGGAAAATTCGCTGATAATCGCGCCTTCTTTGCCTGCTTGGAACCAGTGCTTGGTGTTGGGCATCATAGTATACTGTTCCCCTTCACGCAACACGATTTCGTGGAATACCGTCACCTTAGTTTCGGGCAATTTCGCCTTGATGTCTTTGGCTTCGCCGTCGCCTGCTACGTACAAATAGCACGTGCCTTTTCTACAACGGAAGGTTTCTTCCTTACCTTCGTATTTTACGCCGTTTTCTTCCCCGTCCACGTGCGTATGCTCGGGACAGGTTTGGAAGGGGCGAAGCACCATTTCTTTCGCACAGCATTTTTCCGTGTTGACGTAGGTTAAAATTTGCAAGCCGATTTTTTCCACCATACCCAAGCCAAAATCCGCCACTTCGATTTTGCGTTTTTCTTCGTCGGTAAGCACAATCCCTGCTTTTTCAAAAGCCGCAAGCGTGTATGCTACGCTTTCCTCGTATTGTTTTTTGCTAATCATCGTTTTTTCTCCTATAAAAAACCCGTTTCGATGCGTAGCGAAACGGGAATAGCCAAAGGCATTTTCCTTTGCGCGTATAAACAAACGCAACCATCGTCACCTTTTTACGATTTTTTCAAATAGTCAATGATAAAGCCGTGAATATCGCCGTCCATAACCGATTGAATATCCCCTTTTTCAAAGCCCGTTCTGTGGTCTTTGGCAAGCGTGTACGGACAGAATACATAGGAACGGATTTGCGCGCCCCATTCGATTTTCTTCACGTCGCCTTTCATCGCCGCCGCTTCCGCTTGGCGCTGTTCAATCTTCTTTTCCAAAAGTTTGGATTTGAGCATTTGGAAACACATCGCCTTGTTTTGCAGCTGCGAACGTTCATTTTGGCATTGTACCACAATCCCCGTGGGGAAGTGCGTGATACGCACTGCGGACGCAACCTTGTTTACGTTTTGACCTCCTGCGCCGCCAGAGTGATAGATGTCGATACGAATATCGTCGTCGTCAATTTCCACTTCGTCGTCTTCTTCCACTTCCGGCATAACTTCCAAGGAACAGAAAGACGTTTGACGGCGTTTGTTTGCGTCAAAGGGGGAAATTCGCACCAAACGGTGCACGCCCATTTCCGCTTTCAAATACCCGTAAGCGTTTTCGCCTTCCACTCTAAAATCAACGCTCTTAAAGCCTGCGCCGTCGCCTGCTTCGCGGTCCAGCTCGTACACCTTAAACCCGCGCTTTTCACAATAGCGGCAGTACATACGGTACAGCATTTGACACCAGTCGCACGCTTCCGTACCGCCTGCGCCTGCGTGCAGAGTAAGCATCGCGTTGTGGTTATCGTACGGTCCTTTCAAGATAGCGCGGATACGCATATCTTCAATGTCTTTTTCCGCCGTAGCAAGCATTTCGTCCAGCTCTTCAATCAAGCTTTCGTCTTCCGTTTCTTCAATCAAATCAATCACGTCTTCCGCGTCGGTAAGCGCCGTCGCACCCTTTTCATAGGCGTTGATTTTATTTCTAATCAAGGAAATTTCTCTACCGATTTTGGTGGATTTTTCCAAATCCTGCCAAACGTCGGGGGATTCCTGTTCCTTTTCAAGCTCCGCTAAACGAGGGCGTAAATGCTCGATATCCAGCGCGTATTCCGCTTCCTGCAAAATCACGCGCATACCTTGAATTTTCAATCTGTAATCGTCTGCTTTGAACATAAAATTTCCTTTTTATCAATCTTTCTTTTCTTGATTTGCCGACTGATTAGACGACATACTGGAAAGAGGCGAAGGCATTTGACGGCGGAAAGGCTTTCTAGGTCCCGACGTCGGTGCCAAATTGACCGCAGGAGCAGGCGCTGCCACGGGCGGACGCACTTCCACCTTCACCTTCAAAAGCGTACTAATCGTCGTGCGTTGAATACGCTCTACCATTTCGTCGAACATATCAAACCCTTCTTTCTTATAGGAAATGATAGGGTCTACTTGGCCAAACGCGCGCAAGGAAATCCCTTTACGCAGTTGATCCATCGCGTCGATATGGTCAATCCAGTTTCTATCTACGGTCATAAGCAATACACGGCGTTCGATTTGTGAGAAATCGATGCCCATTTCTTTCATATCCGCAATCTTCTTTTCGTATTCCTTGGTGACCTTCTTGACAATCTTTTTGAGTGCCAAATCGTAATCCCATTTCATCAAGCGTTCACGCGTAACGTACGCCGTGCCTTCGGGCAATACTTTTGCTTCCAAAGCCGCGTTGAGTTCGTCTTCGTTCCAAAGTTCGGGCATATCTTCCACGTTGACCGCCGAAGAAAGCGTTTCCGCTACGTAATCGGGAATATATTTGAGCACTTGTTCGTGTACGTCCGCACCGCGGAGCACGTTCATACGTTCTTCGTACATTACCATACGTTGCTTGTTCATAACGTCGTCGTACTGCAACACGTTTTTACGGATACCGAAGTTTCTGCCTTCGATGGTCTTTTGCGCGTTTGCAATACCGCGCGAAAGTAATTTGGATTGCAAGCAGGTATCTTCGTCGATTTTGAAGAAGTTATACAGCGCTTTCATTCTTTCGCCGCCAAAGCGCATAACCAAATCGTCTTCCAAGGATAAGAAGAATACGGACATACCGATGTCCCCTTGACGGCCCGAACGACCGCGGAGCTGGTTGTCGATACGGCGCGATTCGTGGCGTTCCGTACCGATAATGCAAAGCCCGCCCGCCGCGATAACTTGTTGCTTTTCTTCGTCCGTTTGCTTTTTGTAATATTCGTAAACTTTCTTATATCTTTCTCTAAGCTCTTTGATTTTATCGTCAACGTCCGTGATATACAAGCTGATAGCAAGCTCGATATCTTCGTGCGCCGCACCTTCTTCTCTCAAACGCTTTTTCGCCAAATATTCAGGGTTACCGCCAAGCAAAATGTCCGTACCGCGCCCTGCCATGTTGGTAGAGATCGTAACCGCGCCAAGACGGCCTGCCTGCGCCACGATTTCCGCTTCGCGTTCGTGGTTCTTTGCGTTCAAAATGTTGTGTTTTACGCCGTTTCTCTTAAGCAAACGGGAAATTTCTTCCGATTTATCTACCGACGACGTACGCACCAAGATAGGTTGCCCTGCTTCGTGGCGTTCGATAATTTCGTTTACGATAGCGCGCTTTTTACCGTCCACCGTCGAATATACCATATCGGGCAAGTCGACGCGTTGTACGGGACGGTTGGTGGGAATTTCCACAACGTCCAACGAATAGATAGTTCTAAATTCCGCTTCTTCCGTTTTTGCCGTACCCGTCATGCCCGACAGCTTGGAGTACAAACGGAAATAGTTTTGGAAGGTAATGGTTGCCCACGTTTTGTTTTCACTGCGCACTTCCACGCCTTCTTTCGCTTCGATAGCTTGGTGCAAGCCGTCGGAATATCTACGCCCGTTCATCAAACGGCCGGTAAATTCGTCTACGATAACGATTTCGTCTTCGCTTACGATATAATCTTCGTCGCGGTGGAAAATTTTATGCGCCTTGAGTGCTTGCTGGATGTGGTGGTTCAAATCTGCGTGTTCGATTTCCGCGATATTCGCGATACCGAAAAATCTTTCCGCTTTTCTTGCGCCGCTTTCCGTGAGCTCTACCGTTTTTTCCTTGCGGTTGATGATGTAATCCCACTCTCTTTCCGCCGCTTTCGCTTTTTTGCCCGTAGGCAACGCCGCCAAAGCCGCCGCGCGTTTTTCTGCAAGCTCCGCTTCGTAGTTGGCTTGTTCTTCCAGCGTCATTTTGGTGTAGTCGACAAATTCTTCTTCATCGTCTTCCACTGCTTCGTCTTCCGCTACGATTTCCGCCGCGCTCTTTTTCTTGTTTTTCTTGTTTTCGCGCGCCGCCGCTGCGTTTTGCTCTTCTTCCTTTAACTCATCGTCAAAACCGCCTTGGAAATTGCGTACAAGTTTATCTACGCGCACGTACAAATCGGACGATTTTTCGCCTTGACCGGAAATAATCAACGGCGTTCTGGCTTCGTCGATTAAAATGGAGTCGACTTCGTCGACAATGGCAAACGTCAAATCGCGTTGCACCATCCTTGCCATATCCGTTTTCAAGTTATCACGCAAGTAATCGAACCCGAATTCGTTGTTCGTGCCGTATACGATATCGCATTTATATGCTTGGCGTTTTTCATCGTCTTCCATACCGGGAACAACGACGCCGACGGTCAAGCCCATAAATTTATGCACTTTCCCCATCCACTCCGCGTCACGCTTTGCCAAGTAATCGTTGACGGTTACGATATGCACGCTTTTGCCCGTCAATGCGTTTAAGTAGGCAGGCAACGTAGAAACAAGCGTTTTACCTTCGCCTGTACGCATTTCGGCAATACGGCCTTGATGCAAACAAATACCGCCGATGATTTGCACGCGGAAATGGCGCATGCCAAGCACACGCTTACTTGCTTCTCTAAGCGCGGCAAATGCGTCGTATAAAATGTCGTCAAGCGTTTCGCCTGCCGCCAAACGGTCCTTGAAAACCTGCGTTTGTGCTTGCAAGGTTTGATCGTCCATTTCTTGATATTTGGGTTCAAGTGCTTCCACCTGATCCGCCATCTTATTCAGCTTTTTCAAGCTGTTACGTCCGTCGCCGCTTAATAAATACTTAAATAATCCCATTGAAAAACTCCAAAAATTTATTTTCCGTTTATAAAGTTTTCGCCTGCCTTTTTTCTATAAGAAAAAAAATAAGGCGCACTCTAACTTCTATTGTACAATATTTCCACAAAAAATCAAAGCGTTTTTACGGCTGTTTTCATAAAAAATATTTTGAAAATATCTGCATTTTTCATTCTGCTTTATCGTTTATTCATTTTATACCCCGTTTGTATGCTTTTATAACGCATTTTTTGCTAAACTTGCCCTTTGCTTTGCCTTTCTTCCCGTATAATCGTTGACAAACAGGGGATTGTGTGTTATACTATACCATAATTTCTTTTTTTACACGGAGTAGATATGAGTAAATTTATCGTTCCCAAAGGATATAAATCCGCGCTTGGATTGTACGACACGCAATCGGCAATCGGGCTCTTGAAGCGCACGTTTGAAGAACGCCTTTGTTTGGCGCTCAACTTAAAACGTGTTTCCGCCCCCTTATTCGTTGATCCCGACACGGGCTTGAACGACGATTTGAGCGGTGTGGAACGCGCCGTTCGTTTCGACTTAAAGGAAACGGGCAAAGACGCCGTTGTCGTGCACTCTTTGGCGAAGTGGAAACGTATGGCGCTTGCCGTGTACGGCTTTTCCGCAGGCGAAGGCTTATACACCGATATGAACGCCATCCGCCGCGACGAAGATATGGATAATTTGCACTCCGTCTACACAGATCAATGGGACTGGGAAAAAATCATCACCAAGGAAACGCGCAACGAAAAGTATTTGAAAAAGGTAGTACAAGGCATTGTCGGCGCGATTTGCGACACGCTGGATTATCTCAAATGCCGCTATCCGCAAATTGACGTGGATTTGAAACGCACGGTAAAGTTCGTAACTTCGCAGGAGCTGGAAGATTTGTACCCCGATTTATCGGGTAAGGAACGCGAAAATGCTTATTTGAAAGAACACAAAACGGTGTTCATCATGAAAATCGGCGACAAGCTCAAATCTGGTAAGCCCCACGACAATCGCGCGCCTGACTACGACGACTGGACGCTCAACGGCGACATTATGTTTTGGAACGAAGTTTTGGATTGCGCCTTTGAAATTTCGTCAATGGGTATCCGCGTAGACGAAAAAGCTATGGACGAACAACTGCGCAAAGCCGGCGCGGAAGAACGCCGCAATTTGCCTTTCCACAAAGCATTGCTAAACGGCGAGCTGCCCTTGACGATGGGCGGCGGTATCGGGCAATCGCGCCTTTCTATGCTGCTGCTTGGCAAAGCGCATATCGGCGAAGTGCAGGTTTCCCTTTGGGACGAACAAACCAAGCAAATCGCCAAAGAAAACGGCATCGTTTTGCTGTAATGTTTATCTTTTAGATAAAACTAACTCCCTGCGTATGATTTTTCGCAGGGAGTTTTCTTATTCCATAAAGGTAGAGTGTATTACGTAATCCGCCGTAGCGCGGTTGGTCGCAATGGGAATATCGTACACGACGGCAATTCTCAACAGCGCTTTTACGTCGGGATCATGCGGCTGAGATTCCAAAGGGTCCCAAAAAAAGACCACCATATCAATTTTCTTTTCCGCAATTTTTGCGCCGATTTGCTGATCGCCGCCAAGCGGTCCGGATAAATAACGCTTCACTGTTAAATCAGTCGCTTCCGCAACCAAACGCGCCGTTGTGCCCGTGCCGCATAAATCGTATTTGGATAACGTTTGTTTGTTCTTTAACGCCCAATTCACCATATCGGCTTTTTTGTTGTCGTGCGCAATCAGCGCAATCGTTTTTCTCTTGTTTCTCTTCATATATTTTTCTCCTAAATCGTAATTTTATCTAATTTCAACGCGTACACGGTAGGCATCAACGAATTTTATCGTGCAATTTCACCGCTAAAAAAGCGCCTATAAAAATTTTACAGATATCCGGAAGCAAACACGGCAGTACGCACACTGCCCATGCGCTCCACCACCCCGAAACAGACGCGTTTTGTACCAAAAATACCAGCCACAGCATACCCAAAATATGCAAAACCAAGGTCGCTATGCTAAATATCGACGCCACACGCCAAAAGGACGGCGTTTTTTTATCAAAACACAGGGCGATACAAGGCGTAATCAGTAAGAACGCAAGCAAATATCCCCCCGTTGGGGAAAGTAATTTTGCAAAGCCGCCCGTAAACCCCGCAAATACGGGTACACCGATAAAACCAAGCAGCAGGTATGCGACGATTGCAAAAAATGAGCGTTTTACGCCAAGCAAAGCCGCCGTTAAAAACACGGCAAGCGATTGCAAAGTGATAGGAACGCCACCTATGGGGATCGCGATCCAAGAACAAACGCAAATAAGCGCCGCCGCAAGCGCCGAAAAGCAAATATCTTTCGTTGTGCTTTTTTGTTCTTTCACTTTTTCACTCCAAAAAAAGCCGAGCGGGTTTTCGTCCGTTCGGCTAAACTTTTATAAATATTTTTGCAAGCTTTCCGCTTTATCCGTGCGTTCCCAAGAAAATCCTTTGTATCCAAAATGCCCGTAAGCCGCCGTCTTTTTATAAACGGGTTTACGCAAATCCAACGAACGGATAATCGCATAAGGTCGAAGGTCAAATTCCTTTTTCACGATTTCCGCAAGCTGTTCGTCCGTGCATTTGCCCGTGCCGTGGCTGTCCACGAATACGGAAACGGGGTTTGCTACGCCGATTGCGTACGCCACTTGAATTTCCACTTCGTCGGCAAGCCCTGCCGCCACCAAATTTTTCGCGATGTATCTGCAATAATACGCCGCGCTTCTATCCACTTTCGTGGGATCTTTGCCCGAAAAAGCACCGCCGCCGTGCGCGCATCTGCCGCCGTAGGTGTCTACGATAATTTTTCTGCCCGTCAAGCCGCTGTCGCCTTCCGGACCGCCGATTTCAAATCTGCCCGTGGGATTGATAAAGATTTTGGTGTTTTCGTCCATCAAGCTTGCAGGGATAATTTCGTCGATAACGTGCTTTTTCATATCAAAACGGATTTGTTCTTGACTTACCTTATCGTCGTGTTGCGTAGAAACGACCACCGTATCGACGCGCTTTGCTTTACCGTTTTCGTATTCCACCGTCACCTGCGTTTTTCCGTCGGGACGAAGATAGGCAATTTGTCCACTCTTTCTCACGTCCGTCAAGCGTTTTGCCAAACGGTGGGAAAGGGAGAGCGTGAGCGGCATCAATTCCTTGGTTTCACGGCAAGCATAGCCAAACATCATGCCTTGGTCGCCTGCGCCCAACTGATCGGCTTCGTCGCCCCCTGCCGTTTTTCTTTCCATCGACGCGTCTACGCCCATCGCGATATCGGGCGATTGCGAATGAATCGCCACGATAATTTTACATTTATCGTACGCAAAACTACCGAAATCATAACCGATTTCTTTGATAATTTCGCGTGCTTTTTTTTCATAATCTACTTGCGCAGTGCTGGTCACTTCGCCCATAATCAACAGCGTATCGAACGCCGCCGCGCACTCAATCGCGGCGCGCGCGGAAGGGTCAACGGACAAAATAGCGTCTAAAATGCCGTCGGAAATGTTATCGCAAACCTTATCGGGATGCCCTTCTGTTACGCTTTCGCTTGTAAAAAACTGTTTCACGGTTTTTCCCCTTTTTTCTCTTCTTTTGTTTTCGCAGGGTATATTATACCCTATTTATTTTCTTTTGTCAACTAATATTGCCTATAACGCGCTTGCAAAATTTTTTGCGTTATGGTATACTTATCGTATGGAAAAAAGCTTGGAACAACAATTGAGCCGTTGCACGCTTTGCCCCGTCGAATGCGGCGCAAACCGTTTGATAGGCAGCGGTGCGTGCGGCGCGCAGGGGCTGCGCATTGCGAAATATTATTTGCACCCCTTTGAAGAGCCGTGCATTTCTTTCAAAAACGGTAGCGGCACTATCTTTTTTTGCGGTTGCAATTTGCGTTGCGCCTTTTGCCAAAATTACCAAGTTTCGCGCGCGCAACGCGGCAAGGAAATTACGCCAAGCGAGCTTGCGGAGATTTTTGGAGAGCTGGAAGCCCAAGGCGCGGAAAACATATCTTTGGTTACGCCGTCGCACTTAATCCCATACCTGGTACGGGCATTTGAGATATATAAGCCGAAAATTCCCGTCGTATACAACACAAGTTCGTATGAAAAAGTTTCTTCGCTTACGCAAATTGATAAGTACGTCGACATCTATTTGCCCGATATGAAATTTTATTCCCCCGACCTTTCCAAGCGGTATTTGGGCAAAGAAGATTATTTCCAAGTGGCCAGTCAAGCGATTGCGTTTATGGCGCAAAAACCGCTTCGTATGCGCGAAGACGGAAAAATGCTGTCAGGCACGATTGTTCGCCACTTGACGATGCCCCTTTGCACCGCGGACAGCAAGCAAATTTTGCGCTGGTTTACTTCGCTTCCTAAAACCACCTATTTAAGCTTAATGAGCCAGTATACGCCCTTTGGCGAAATTGAAAATTTTCCCGAGCTTTCTCGCCCCGTTACGGCGCGCGAATATAACGCCGTCGTCAACGCCGCGTTTGATTTGGGGATAGAAAACTTGTTTTTGCAAGAGCGAAATTCGTCCGGCCAAGCGTACATACCGTCGTGGGATTTTTAACGCTTCCAAATTTCCGTCGACAGTTTCCATTTGATAATTTTATTCGTCAATTTCGCCGCCTGCTTCGGGGTAGCAAAGGCAAGCTCTTCTTCGGCGCGACGAATAGCTTGTAGCACTTTTTGTTTGTCTTTCATATTCACATTTTGCGTTCTTTTTCGTTTGTTATACGAAAAGAAAAGGGAGATTTTTATGCTGATTAGTTTCGACAACGTTCATTTCGGTTTTTCAGGCAATACTATGCTTGAAAATATTTGTTTTTGCTTAAATGAAGGGGACAGGGTTGGATTGATCGGCGCAAACGGCGAGGGAAAGACCACGCTGCTTCGCTTGCTTTTAGGGGATTTAGACGCGGAAAGCGGGGACATTTTTCGCAAAAACGGCGCAAAAATCGGCTACCTTGCGCAAAACGGCGGATATGATAGCGACAAGAAGGTTTTTGAAGAAATGTGCGACGTGTTCGCCGAAGATATCCGCGATTTGCAAGCGCTTAGACAAGTGGAAGAACAAATTTCCGCCACGCAAGACACTGACGCAAACTACCGCGTACTTGCGGCAAAATACGAAACGTTAAACAAGCGCATCGCCGCGCGCGATAGCTATAACTATGAAGTGCGTATTCGCACCGTACTCAACGGTATGGGTTTTGCGGACGTGTACGAGCAACGCATTTCCACCATGTCGGGCGGCGAAAAAACGCGCTTGAAGCTTTGTAAATTGTTGTTGGAAAGCCCCGATTTGTTGGTGTTGGACGAACCAACCAACCACTTGGATATGAAAACGCTGTTTTGGCTGGAAGAATATTTAGCTTCGTTCAAGGGCGCAATTTTAACCGTTTCGCACGATAGATTTTTCTTGGACAAAATCGTTTGCCAAATTTACGAAATCGAAAATAAAAAATTGTCCGTTTTTAAGGGCAATTACACCAAATATAAAAGCTTGAAAGCGGAAAAAGTGGCGCGGATAGAAAAGGAATACGAAAAACAGCAAGAAGAACGCGCACGCTTGCAGGATTACGTGGATAGAAATTTGGTGCGCGCGTCCACCACGAAAATGGCGCAATCACGGCGTAAGGTTTTGGAGAAAATGGAGCTTATCGAAAAGCCGAACTTACCCCCTGCGCCGCCCCGTTTTTCCTTTACCTATCCTGAAAAATCCTACGAAAAGGTGCTGGAAGTTAGCCATCTTCCCCTGTCCGTAGGCGAAAAGACACTGCTCAAGGACGCTTCGTTCACCTTGATGCGCGGCGAAAAATGCGCTATTCTTGGCGACAACGGCACAGGGAAAACTACCCTGCTTAAAACGCTTATGCAAAATCAACATAACGCCGTGCAGTTTGGCAGGTTTGTTAAAGTGGCAAGCTACGACCAAGAACACGCCAACCTTGACGGCGACAACACGGTGCTTTACGAACTTTGGGGACGGCACGTCACGTGGGATCAAACGCGTGTACGCAATATTTTGGCCACCGCAGGTTTGGTTGCGGAAGATATGGATAAAAAGGTGCGCATGCTGTCGGGCGGCGAAAGAGCCAAGCTTGCCTTGGCAGTATTTGCCTGCGAACACGCCAACACCTTGTTTTTAGACGAACCCACCAACCACTTGGATTTGCCTGCGCGCGAAGCACTTGAAAATGCCCTTTCCGCCTTTGACGGCACGCTTTTGTTCGTTTCGCACGATAGATACTTTATCCGCGCGTTAGCAGGAAAAATCATAGAACTGGAAAACGGCGAGCTTACTTGTTTTTCGGGCGATTACGACGCGTTTACCGCTATGAAAGCGGAACGCAAAAAAGCGCAGGAAACGGCAAATGAACGCATACCTGCCCCCACTGTTCCACAAAATATACCGCCGAAAAACGAATATTACAGAAGCAAAGACGAACGCGCGCAGGAAACGCGCAGGCGCACGCGTATAAAGAAAATAGAAGAAGAAATTTCCGCTTTGGAAACAGAAGAAGCGCAGTTGAACGCGTCTCTTTCTACCCCCGAAGTGACGACAAATTTTGCGCTTTTGACGGAAACTTGCAATCGCTTGGAACAAATCAAAAGCACGCTGGACGAACTGTATAACGAATATGAACAGCTCATCTAAAAATATTTTTTCGACTTTTTTTGCAAAAACTGTTGACAACTCCTAAAAAGTGTGATATCATTTTAATATCAAAACCATAAGGAGAAGAAATATGGAAGAAAAAATTTTACATAACAAAAAGAACGGTATGATCACGTTGCTTGTTTGTATCTTGGTGGAAATCGTGGCGCTTATCGGCGCGATTGTAGGCGGCATACAAATCGAAGCAAACGAAACGACGGGCGCGATTGTTTTGACGTTTTTCTCTATCGGCGTATTTTGCCTTGCGTGGATTCCCCTTGCAGGCCTGCGCGTATTAAAGCCCAACGAAGCGCTTGTTTTGACGTTGTTCGGTAAATACGCAGGCACGATTAAAGGCGAAGGTTTTTACGCAGTCAATCCTTTCTGCGTAGCCGTAAACCCCGCCGCGCAAACCAAACTTAACCAAAGCGGCGACGTTGGCCAAAAACCGGCGGCTGAAAAAAATCCAAGCACTTCTTCGTTCCAGCTTATCAACAAGAAAATTTCCCTTAAAGTTATGACGCTGAATAACAACCGTCAAAAAATCAACGATTGCTTGGGTAACCCCGTAGAAATCGGTATTGCGGTTATGTGGAAGGTCGTCGATACGGCAAAAGCGGCGTTCAACGTGGATAACTACAAAGAATATTTATCCTTACAATGCGACAGCGCGCTTAGACAGGTGGTACAAATTTACCCCTACGACGTAGCCCCCGGCGTGGATACTACGGGCGACGGCGTAGAAGACGACGGTTCGCTCCGCGGTTCGACGGATATCGTGGCGGCGCGTATTCGCGATGAAATTCAAAAACGCGTAGACGACGCTGGCTTGGAAGTGGTTGAAGCGCGCATCACGTACCTTGCGTACGCGCCCGAAATTGCCGCTGTTATGCTCCAACGCCAACAAGCAAGCGCGATCATCGACGCAAGAAAGATGATTGTCGACGGCGCAGTGGGTATGGTAGAAATGGCATTGCAACGCTTGAACGACAACGGTATGGTACAGCTTGACGAAGAAAGAAAAGCGGCGATGGTTTCCAACCTTTTGGTGGTGCTTTGCGGCAACCGCGACGCGCAACCCGTTGTCAATGCAGGCAATTTATACTAATAACGTTTTTTAGCGGCGCGCCGCTAACCGTAGCAAATGCTACGCCACACTATTTTGACCAAGGCAGGTAGGAAAAATGAACGATAACCAAAAGAAACAAATCCCCTTGCGCTTATCGCCAAAGCTTTTCAATGCGATTGCGGCGTGGGCGGAAGACGATTTCCGTTCTATCAACGGGCAAATTGAATATCTGCTTTCAGAGTGCGTACGTCAACGCAAGAAAAACGGGAAATACGTTTCCGATGAAATAGACGTACCTCCCCAGTTGGATATTTGACAAGGCAAAAACCCCCTTTGTTTGACACGCAAAGGGAGTTTTTTTGTTCGGCTTAAAAAAAGCGCGCAAAATACATTGACTTTTTTGGATAAGCGGCGTATAATATAAAGAGCAAATACAAAATGCAGAGATGGTAGAGTGGTCGATTGCGGCGGTCTTGAAAACCGTTGAAGTGAGAGCTTCCGGGGGTTCGAATCCCTCTCTCTGCGCCAAAAAAAGAACGGTATCGACCGTTCTTTTTTTATTATAAACTAAGTAAAAATTCTTTGAGTTTTTGCGCGATAACCGCGTGCCCGAATTCATTGAAATGCAAGCCGTCAACCGTGTATTTTTGATAATCTTCTGCGTTGCTTGGATCAATCCCCAACGCATCGTACAAATCCAAAACGGGTATGCTCAGCGCTTCGCCCGTGCGTTTAATAACGTCTACGTACGCTTGTAACGGTTTGCTGTCGGGGTGCTTGCACTCCCGTGGGGAAACTTGCAAACAGGATACCCCTTGATAATAACACCGCGCCGGAGACATAAAGACGATGGGCTTGCCCTTGTAGGTGTTTTTCAAATATTCCATCAAATACCGTACCGCACCGCAAAAGGTGGTCGGTTGCGTGTCGCCCGTTTGCCCGAACGGCGCGTCGCCGTGGATATAATCGTTAACTCCGCCATACACCACCACGATATCCGCCGACGTGTCCATAGTGATTGCTCTGCCCGGGAAATACAAATCCCATTTCGGCGACGGGCTTGGCTTGGTTTGATAAGCAAACCGCGTACCGCCGACACCGTATACGTTGGCTGTCTTTAAGCCGCAATCGCGCTGGATAACTTGGTGATAGCGCAGGTGCATTTTGCCCTGCATACCAGCGCCTTCCGTGATGCTATCCCCTAAAAAATTGACGATTTTTCCTTGTAATTGCATACCTGCCCCCTACGTAGCTTGCGCCGCCGCAATTTCTTCTTCGCGAATACGGCTCAATTTTTCCAGCTCACTAAACGCGCCACCCTTTGCCATCAGCTCTTCGTACGTGCCCACTTCTACCACCTTACCTTCGCTCATCACGACAATTCTATCGGCGTTGCGAATGGTAGAAAGGCGATGCGCCACGATAAAGGTCGTGCGTTTTTCCACCAACCTATCGACGGCTTGTTGCACGTGGTATTCCGACACGTTATCCAGCGCGCTGGTCGCTTCGTCCAAAATCAAAATTTTCGGTTTTCTAATGAGCGCGCGCGCAATACAAATGCGTTGCTTTTGCCCGCCCGACAGCTTGTCGCCGTGTTCGCCTACCAGCGTATCGACACCCTTTGGCAAAGACGGCAAAAATTCCGTCACGTTCGCGTCTTTGAGCGCCTGCATCAATTCTTCTTCCGAATACGTTTGCAAGCCGTACGTGATATTTTCACGCAAAGTGCCCGAAAATAATATACTGTTTTGTGGCACGACCGACAAAAACCGACGGTAATCCTGTAAAGGAATATCGCTCAACGGCACACCGTCGATGCAAATGCGCCCGTCCGTCGGCGAAAGCAAGCCGATAATCAAGTTCATCACCGTGCTTTTCCCCGATCCCGACGCGCCGACCAAAGCGATACGCTCCCCTGCGCGCACGGACAAATGAAAATCGCACACCACCTGCTTATCTTCGTTTGGATAATGATAGCTCACGTGCTCAAAATCCACCGCGCCGTTAAGCGCAGACACTTTGCGTTCCCCGTCGTCGCGCTCCAAATCGTCCGAACAAATAATTTCGGAGAGCGAACGCACGGCGTCCTTGCCCGTCACGATATTCGGGTAATAATTGATAAGCGTGATAATCGAGCTGTTAATGGACGAAAACAGCGATTGAAAGAGCACCACTTCGCCCGCCGTGATAATGCCCTGCAACGCCAAAAATACGCAGAAAAACAAGCACGCAACGGAAAGTCCGTGACTGACCGCCCACATCATCGAACCCAGCTTCGCATTGGTTCTATCTAAGCGCAAGCCCGTTTCCGTCACCGACGAAATGGACTGATTGACCAGCTGTTCTTCCACAGCAATCAAGCCGTGCGCTTTGGTAAGCGGCAGCATTTGAATGGCGGTGGTCAATTTCCCTGATAATTTTTCGTTTTCCACCCGAAACTCACGCGCTTGTCGCCGCACGGGCTTTCTAAACGTCATTGTGAGCAGAATATTCAGCGGCACGATAACGATAAAAAACAAGACGATAACGGGGCTTTTGATAAGCGCAATCACGATAGACCCCACCGCCCCCACAAGGTTGGGGATAAACGCCGTTAAAAAGGTGCGATAATACATTTCCACGTTGGTGATATCGCGCAAAAATTTCGATTGAATGCGCCCTTCTTCAATCTCTTTATGATAGGTAATAGACAGCCGTTGCAGCTTTCTTACAACGCCGCTTTTGATATCCGCGGACGTGTCGCGTATCCACTTATTGACGATAGACGACCGCCACATCGTCGTGGGCACGTTTTGCGCAATCAACACAAGCGCCAACAGCGCGTCTATCATCAACCGTGTTTGGTAACCGTCGGGGCGATAGGTGATCACGTCGATTACGTCGCTTGTAATAAGCGGTAAAATAAACACGGGCGACGCTTGCAAAATGTAGATAAGCGTGCTGACCAGCACCTTTAACCAATCCTTACGCAACAATTTGCTCAAAAAAGCGTCCTGTTTCTTGGGTTTGGTTTCCCCGTACCCAAACAACCACTCCAAATCGGGGATTTTGCCCTTATGCCCCCGTCGTTCCGTTTGCCGTAGTTGTTCGGCTTGCTCCGTTGCTTGCTTCGACATACGCATACCTCCTTGTTTCTCCAAGCGGAAAGCTCCGTTTGACGCGTCGTTTGACAAGTCCGTTTTATTTTTCGCGCTTGATTTGTTCAAGCTTGTTACATTATACCCCACTAAAAATGCGTTGTCAATACCTATTTTCATTTTTTTGTATGGAAAAAATAAATGCGGTGTATTCGTTTTTTCGTTTTTTGCGCCCATATCTTTTGACGAACACCGCGTTTTTGTGATATACTGTTGCTATGAATATACAAAACGAAATCAAAAAACACGCCTTGGATTTAGGCGCGGATATCGTGGGCTTTTGCCAGCTTGACAAATCCCCTGTGGATAGCTTGCCAACGCTCACCTACGCCGTGTCTATCGGCGTCAAATTGCCCGACGCGGTTTTGAGCACCATCGACAGCGCGCCCAGCTTTGCTTATTTTCACGAATACCGTTCGGCAAATGCGCTTTTGGATAGCATAATCTTCCGTTTAAGCCGTAAAATCGAGCAATTAGGCGGTTTGGCGTTCCCCGTGGCTGCCAGCCAAAGCCAAGGCAAAAATCGCCCCTACGAAGGCGTTTTTCCCCATAAAACGGCGGCGGCAAAATCGGGGCTTGGGTTTGTCGGCAAAAGCGGTTTGTTTTTGTCCAGCGAATACGGCAGTAAAGTCCGCCTTGCCACCGTTTTGACGGATTTGCCCTTACAAAGCGAATTGCCCGTGATAGAAAACGGTTGCGGAAATTGCAACGCGTGCAAGCTTGCTTGCCCTGCAGGCGCGATTTTCGGGGAGCTCCCCACCACGGACGGCAAAAGAAATTTCGACCCCGAACTTTGCTCACGGTATATGAAAGAGCATTTTCAAGATATCGGCCGCGGTAGCGTGTGCGGCATTTGCATCAAGGTTTGCCCCAAAAACAAGCTGTAAGCTTTTATCTTCCTGCTCTCCTTTATTTGAACACAACAATCCCCCCTTTTTATCCCCCCCCTTTACACAAGGGGGGCTTTTTTCGGCTCCCTTGTGCAAAGGGAGCTGTCACAACGTGACTGAGGGATTGTATTGCTGTCATCCTGGAGCGCCACCCCC
>JAZSHX010000012.1:0-21196 GCA_045533485.1 Candidatus Scatosoma sp.
AACTCCTTGGCTCACAGAACGACATGGCTACGATCCGACTTGGTTAAGACACCACCCTTTCACGGTGGTAACATGGGTTCGAGTCCCGTACGGGTCACCAGCAAAACGCACACCTTAAGTGGTGTGCGTTTTTGCTTGCGTCCGTACGGGAATGGTGAAGAACACGTCGGTTCGCGCGAGGCGATTTATCGCCGACGCTCTCCGAGGGTTCCCTTTTAAGGGTGTCGGAGATTCCCGTACCGACAAAAATTACTAACGACACGTAATCGCGTGCCATTTTTTTGTCCTCTCCTTGTCTTATGCTATTTTTGTTTGAAAATAATTTGCCGCAATAATCATATAGTTAATAGGCCCAATTCCTTCATACGTATTTTTTTTGATGGTGCCATCCTCGTAATATGTTGCCACAAAACCTACCTCATAATTAAATAAGTCAAGCTGACTCCAGGTTAATACAAAATACGTTCCATCACTGTAACGAATACGTAACCCTTGCCCTATGGGTCCGCAAGTCAAACAATTATATTCCCCAACGTATTGTTCAACTAAATCCGCTTCAAAATCCGCGAGCTCTTCGGCTTTTAACTCTTCCAAAATGGTACACTTCTCCTCGTCAAATTTTTCAAACTCGTATTTATATGTGAAAAGAAAAATTTTTTTCTGACTCTGCACGTTCGGATTATCGTAATCAATCAGTTGAATGGATGTTATCTCCACCCCTTCTGGCTTAGAATATCGAAACCTAGGCGGAGTACACGCTACAGCAACAAATAAAACACACGCAAGGATTATACCTACCCAACAACGTCTTAAACTTCCTTTCATTATGCCTCCTCTATATACTCTACGTTACATTCAATCAACACAACCTTAGTATCAAAATAATTTGCAGCAACCAAGGTATGCCAGTCAAAGTCAAATATCCAACTTATATTTATAATGTTACCGCTCATATCAAACTCCGTATAAGCAGAAATCTCATAGCGCGTATCATATGCTCCAGTTAAAAAGTAACCATAGGAAATCAAATCAAAGGTGCCGTCTATATAAGTAATACGCACAGATCTACCAGCCGGTGTATTTATCTCAGATATCGTATTCTTTGGATTAGTACAGTAAAATTCTCTTGCGGATAAATCGCACAAAAACGCATCAGTTTCCTCCGTTGCTAAGATTTCTTTTACCTCCACTTTACTTTCGTCAAAAGCAACAAAGTCAAAGTCAAGCGATTGCGTTATTTCCGATTTCCACCAAAAAGTTGCATCGGGTGTATAATCAATCAAGTCTATTTTTGCCACCTTATCTTTTTTTTCCGCATAATTATAAGTAAAATAAGGGGAAATCATTTCCTCTTCTGTTTCCCCAGAATCAAGGCAAGCACAAAAACTACTCAAAGCTAAAATAAACGTTAAAAATACGATTGTATATTTTTTACATCTTTTCATTGCCATTCTCCTTTTTTTCTATTATAACAAACGTTTTTTTGTTTGTCAAGAGAGAATCTTTTTTTTACTCTTCAAGAAGGGGCAATACATTTTTTCAAAAGGTTCGATTTAGGTTGGTTAAGGGTCACCAGCAAAAAAGCACAGGAATTGGTTCTGTGCTTTTTTGCTGTGTGCTTCCGTCGGGCGAACCCATCGGGTTCGCGCGAGCCGTTGCAAACGGCGACGCCCTGCCGAGAGTTCTCGCTTGCGAGAAGCGGCAGATACCCGTACGGGTCACACCATCGTGGACGGTTTGGGTTGTTTCATTTTCTAAAATAGTTTTTAAGGCGTTTCTTTTTGATTTAGAATGCTATTTATTAAAAATATTATTGATATTGTTTAATATTTTTTGTTGCTGTTTATATAATAAATGAGTTATAAATTGTCGGAGGGACTAATGGACAACCTTAATACTTATAATAATATTGCTGTACTTGTAGATGCGGATAATGCCGAGCCAAACAAAATGCAATCAATCATCGAAAAGATAGCCACTTATGGAAGGATAACGACAAAAAGGATATATGGCAATTGGCAAAAAGACACCTTAAAAAGTTGGGAAGATGTAATTAAAACTTTTGCTTTTAACGCCGTGCAACAATTTGATTATGTAAAAGGAAAAAACGCAACAGATATGGCACTTGTTATAGATGCTATGGAACTATTATATACAAAACGTTATGATGCTTTTGTCATCGTTTCAAGTGATAGTGATTATACTCCCCTTAATATTAAATTGCGTGAAACTGGTATTTGCATTGTTGGAATTGGTAAACAATCTGCGTCCGACGCTTTTAAGCGTTCTTGTGATGAATTTATAGAAATTGAAACATTATCAAGTAAAAGTATTGCAGATAAACAATCCAAAGCTAAAACCGCCCCTACGGATAAACCCAAGAAATCTACGACGCCACAGTATTCTGCGGACGAAGCTGAATTACATAGATTTTTAAAATATGGTACGGAAGTAGAAACTTGGGCGAACGAAGAAGGTTTTGTTAATGTCGCTTCAATTGGTCAATACATTAAAAGGGTTAAGCCTGATTTTGACATAAAAAAATTTGGGGTAAAAAAATTACCCGATTTTATAGAGCAACATAGTGAACTTTATGAAACAAAGAATTATAAAACAGGGAAAACAATAATTAGAGCGTATAGATTGAAATAAAGTATTCGATTTAGGTTAGTTAAGGGTCACCAGCAAAAAGACAGGATTTTTTCCTGTCTTTTTTTGTTGTTTCCCCGTCCGTGACACATCTTTGTGGGCGCGATGGGTGATGATTGAAAATCGCTTGAATTTCAAGCGGTTAAGCCGAGCTGCCCGTTAAGAAAAGCATTAGTAATGCTTTTTAGGGGCGAGTTAAGTGAAGGGGATAGGTAGCTCTGAGCGCGACCAAGCGCAAAGAACAGCTTTGCGCGCGGCCACCACCCTTTCACGATATATCATAGTAAAGCCCCTACTCTCAATCGCACGCCGTAATGCCATTTTAGATTTTTTTCAACAAATATTTATAAAAATCTTCAGCGTAAATTGATGTTGGCAATCGGCTGTGCAACTCAATAATTAAATCTCTTTGACAAGTTGGATATGAAATGGGAATAAGGGTTACATTTTTATTGTTTAATTTTCCCCACGAATATTCAGGCCAAAAAGCTACGCCTGCTCCCATACTAATTATATTTTGAACCGCAACAGGCGAATCCGATTCAAATAGAATTTTTGGTGAAAAACCAGCGATGGAGCAATATTTATTACATATTACCCCGAATAAGCGCGTGTTAGAAAGCATAATAAAACTTTCATCTTTTACGGTTGTTAAATCTATAGATGTATATGAAGCATAAATAGAATTTTTTGGGACGGCAAGATATATTTTTTCTTCTCTAATGCAACGCTTAATATAATTTTTGGAATTGTCGCTATTCAATCCATTTGTAGTAATAACTATATCACAATCGTATTTTTGTTCGTTTTGCTCAAAATCAAAAATGACATCAGGATTTTTTTTCTTGTACGACATAATTGTGTTTATAACGAAAAATGACGCCGCTAAAATATTTAATTTGACCGTTTTATTCACGGAGTTCTTTAATTGTTCGATTTCATTTGGGATATTATCAAACTGTGGTAATAAAGTATCCAAGCAGCCTTTTAAGTATTTCCCGAATTGCGTTAAAACAATTCTTCGCCCTTGCCGTTCAAACAATGAAACCCCCAGCTCAAATTCCAACGATTGAATCGCTTGCGTTAACGACGGCTGTGAAATATGCAATATTTCCGAAGCGCGTGTGATATGTTCTAATTGCGCCGTAGTATAAAAATATTTCAATTTTTGTATATTCATAGCAACTCCTTAATAGGCTCAACCTATCATTTTCATAAAAATTATATATTTTACTTTTCTTTTTGTCAAGTGTATAATATAACAAAATGAAAAAGGAGAACTGTAAATGCAAATTTTTGAGTTTATTATGCTTGCTTGTTTTGGCTTATCGTGGCCTATATCCGTATATAAGAGCATAAAATCCAAGTCCACGCAAGGTAAAAGTATCGTTTTTATAATAGCTATTATTATAGGCTATATTTCGGGTATTATAGGTAAAATCGTAAATAATCAACTTACTTATGTGCTTATTATTTATTGCTTTAACTTAATTGTCGTTTCGGTTGACTTGTCTTTATTTTTCATCAACCGCAAAAATGAAAAGAGAAATTTTGAAATTGGGGGCAAACAATGAAAGAGCAAGTGGAATTATCGGCAAAAGCTATGATAGGCATTAACGAACTTACATTAAAAGGTGAAATTGTTGTATTCGGCTCTACTTATATGGCGAAGTTTCCTTTGTATGAATTGATTAATAAATATCATTTTGAGAATGCTATATATAACCGAAGTATCGCAGGATTAACGACAAACGAAGCGCTTGAAATTGTTCAAGATTGCATTATATCCATAAATCCCGCAAAGGTTTTTATCGCATTGGGCGAAGAAGATGAAAACAATATGAACGCAATTAAGGAATTTAATCAAATAGTAAAACTCCTTCAATCCTCACTTCCCAAAAGTAAGATTTACTTAATATGCTTACACGGAAATACGCCTTACGTTGAAAAATTTAATGCAAATATTCTTTCTCTGTGTGACAATAAAAAGATATGGAGCATACGTTTTACTTCTTCACCTACGGAATCAAATGTATATAAAACGCAATTTAAGCAATTAAGTTGTTTTTTTCGTGATAAGCCATTGACTATGGTAGAAGCGTTCGCAATGGCTAATTAGTATGATACAGAACGCTTTATACTTATAAAAAATAAATGGTGCGGTAGAAAATTCCTATCGCAACGTTTAATATTAAGCAATTTAGATAAAAACTTCGATTTAGGTTGGTTAAGGCTCACCAGCAAAAAAGACAGGATAAAATCCTGTCTTTTTTGCTGTATGCGACCTGTACGGAAAATACTACAAACCCATAGGGTTTGCGCAATCAAAAACACGTTCTCACCGCTAGTTGCAAAATATTGCTATACACGCATATACTGTTATAAAAACTACGAATAGGAGAACGCTATTATGTATGAAGATGCACACAACAAAGATTTAGGCGCAAAGCCCGTTTTAATCAATATACATAAAGAAGCTTTGTGCAACGAAAATTTCCGCACGGCGATTTGGACGGGGGAATATTTACAGGTAACGGTGATGTCTATCCCTGTCGGCGGTGAAATCGGTTTGGAAATGCACGAAGCTTTAGACCAGTTTATTCGGGTGGAAAGCGGTTGCGCCAACGTGTATATGGGTAAAACCAAGCAAACCTTGAAATGGATAGGAAACGCCAACCCAAATTATGCAATTCTTGTTCCTGCCGGCACTTGGCATAACGTTATCAACGCTTGTTCCTGCCCGTTAAAGGTGTATTCCGTTTACGCACCACCCAAGCACCCTTTCGGCACGGTGGACAAAACGAAATTAGACGGGGATTTAAGGGAAGATTGAGTGTTAGCGCACAAAAAAACGCAGGTTTTTTACCTGCGTTTTTCGTTTTTCACTATTTGATTACAGCGTTGCGCCGAAGTCGGAAACGATTACTTGCCCCGTGATTGCGCGCGATTCGTCGCTGGCAAGGAAAAGCAAAATGTTCGCTACGTCAATCGGCATACAAGGGCTTACCGACAAGTTCATATGCTTGGTCATTTGCCCCATCATATTCGGGTTGAGCGTTTTGGGATCGGTCGTCATCGTCATAGGCGTAATAATCGTGCTGGGGTTGACGGAATTACAACGAATACCCGTGCCCGTGAATCGCATTGCCGTGTGTTTGGTCAAGCCGATCACCGCCGCCTTACTCGTTACGTACGAAGCACCGCCCGTACCAAACGCGCCTGCAACGGAATCCAAATTGATGATAGAGCCCTTGTTGTTCTTCATCATTTCCTTTACGACCGCGCGCGTGCAATATAAGCAACCCTTGGTATTGATGCCAAGCACCCATTCCAAATCTTCATCCGTGCAGCATTCGATAGGTTTAAGCCCTGCTTCCAAAACGCCTGCGTTGTTCACCAAAACGTCGATTTGACCGTACGCTTCCACTACGCTTGCCACCATTTTTTCCACGTCTTCCACTTTCGATACGTCGCAAGGGATAGGCAAAACTTCGCCGCCTGCTTCGCGGATTTTTGCCGCCACTTCTTCCAGCTGGGGTACTCTTCTTGCCGTGATAACGACTTTTGCGCCTTCTTTGGCGAACAATTCCGCCGTCGCCGCGCCTACGCCGGAGTTACCACCCGTGATAATTGCCACTTTTCCGTCTAAACGTCCCATAATATTTTTCTCCTTATATGGTTTTATTCTTTATTTTCTGTTTGATTTTCTTGTGTTTTCTTGGTGTTGTCGGCAATTTCTTTAGTATAGTCAATCAATTCGCCAAACCCGTACAAAAGGAAAGAACCCACCCAAGAAGCAACGCAACCGATTACAATAATAAACAACGCAAGCCCTACCGCTTCTTCAATCGCAAGCAACCCCAAAAGTATGGAAATTGCAAAACCGATATAGGTCATTATTTTCGCCAGCTTTTTAATTTTCCCGCCGATATCATCAAACATATTTTCAAACATACGATACACTCCTAAACTCTTTTGTGTTTTGCTTTTTTACAGCATACTTATATTATATCATTTTCCTAAAATTTGTCAAGCAAATTGTTACCACCGTTTATTTTTGCCGATATTTCGTCGGCGCAACACCCACAACGCTTCTAAACACCCCTACCATGTACGCGTTGAACAGTTCTGTTGCACGCAAAAACCGTCCCCTTTTCTTCTTAAAGGAGACGGTTTTACATTTATAGAATAATTACGATTGTACCGATGACGGCAAGCGCAACGGAAATCCAAGTGCGTTTATCGGGCTTCTCCTTGAAGAAAATCAAACCGATAGCGGCGGAAAGGAAAATGCTTCCCCCTGTAACGATCGGGTACTGCAAAGACGGTTGCACCGTCAAAAGCGCAAAAAGCAAAAGCAAATTGCCGATATTGTTGACAAGTCCGCTGCCCATTGACCACGGCGCGGCTTTTGCGTAATTGATAAGCTTTGCTTTTTGCTTTGTCCCATCGTACGCTTCGCCAAGCTCACGCTTTTCCTTTTTACGCTGTACAAGCACGCTTGTGATAAACGCAATCCAGCCCACAATCATGGTAAAGATGGAATTACCCAAAGCGTACTGTTTTGCACTTGGACGGGCATAGGGGAAGATATCGCTTTGATAAATGGAAGCAACAACCCCCGACATACCGTTAAGCACGAACAGTATCATTAAATATACGTACGTTTTCCACGACGCCTTTTCCTTCAAATCCACTTTGACGATTACGGACGATAAAATGAGCGCGATACCTAAAATTTTGAAAATACCGAAGTCGTCGCCGCCCCAAATTGCGCCGTATACGCAAGGCAAAATCATACCGCCCGACATCATAAAGATGGAATAATTGCTTAAACTGCCTGCGGTAAGCGCATTTATGCTACTATATGCCATCAAAAAGGAACTGCACACCGCATACACGGAAAAAATAAGCGAAAACGGCGTCACCTGCAAATGAAAACCTTCCGTGCAAAGCGTCAATACGATAAAGGCAATCGGCCCTACCGCATAGCTTAAAAAAATCGTTTGAAAGCTTTTGCCTGCACGGCGTTGAAATTGTTTGGTAAAGGCAAATTGCGAACTAAATAAAATAGAAGCAATGCTTATGTAGAGATATCCCATAATGTATCCGTTACGTCCTATCGCGTTTTCTCAAATGATGCAAGCGCCACACGAAACGCACCCAAAGGTTGGGTTTTTTGCCCTGTCTAAACGAGCTTGCCAAAGCGCCGTTCTTTTGCTCCGCCACTGCTTCCCATTCCTTTTTGACCATATCGTACACTTCGTCGGGAATTTCCGCTTCGCCCTTGGAATATCTCGGCCAACGCTTATCGCCCATAATTTCGGGATCGGTGCATTCTTCGTTATCGCGCCATTTATCGCGATCCTCTTTCTTACGCATATCGGGGATTTCCATCGTGACACCGCCTGCAAGCAACGAACGGTACGCAAAATGCCCGGGCAGCCACATATTCATAGCTTCATACACGTCCACGATATCCGCTTCGGGATTTCCAAGCAGCTTCTCGCAGAAATGCCACATTGCATAATAATCGCCGCCGCCGTGCGCAAAATATTTGGCTTTCTTAGGTTGGTCTCCTTTTACGTAATACGTCTTGTTTTTCGCCGTATGAAACGCCCCGGGAGCATCGTCCCAGTCAAGGAATACGCGTGAAACGTTGTCGCGGTTCGTCCCCCAACGCGCCGTTTCCATCCTGCCTTTCGTGCCGTACACGGTATACCAACGAGAATCTTTATATAAGCCCCCGTGAATACTCTTGATAATGCCGCCGTTTTCCATCGTTACCATTTCAATACCGGGACAGCCTGCTTGGTGTCCAAGCGCAAGTCCACCCGGACGCTGCGGTCCTTCCAAACCAACTACGTGCGTAGGGCGCAAACCCGTAATATGGATAATAGGTCCAAGTGAGTGTGTGCAATAGTACGTGGAATATAAATAATACCGCCAGTGATTTTTATTGCCATAGGTAAGCGCCGCCGTACCTTTAATTCCGCTAGACGGATGAATATATTCCCCTTCGCCGTACATAAACTCGCCGATCAAGCCCGCGCGGTATTGCTTGCACATTTCATACGTCGCGCGCATATAGCAATAGTTTTCGCCGTACATATAAATTTTTCCGCTTTCTTCCACCGCTTCGACAAGCTCTACCGCTTCTTTCATCGTTTGCGCCGGCGATACTTCCGAATATACGTGCTTGCCTGCTTTGAGCGCCTTGATGGCAAACGGCGCATGTTGATGCGCATAATTTGCAAGCACCACCGCGTCCATATCGTGTTTCAAAAATTCGTCAAAATCCGTATAATACGCAATACCTTTACCTTCGTTGGCTTGCCTATGGAATTGCAAGCCCTGTTCCCATTTGTCGCAGATTGCTACCACTTCCGCATTGTCCGCAACGTTACAGTAGTTAATCATACTTGAGCCGCGATATACGCCCAGCACGCCTATCCTTACTTTTCGCATTTCCTTTCTCCTTTGACCGTTTTACGGCAATTTATGAAAATATTATAGCATACATTTTTTTGTTTTTGTATGGAATTTTTCTCTATACTTATGTATTTTTTCCTGTTTTATTTGTTGACAAAGCAAAAACCGTGTGTTATAATGATTGTATTATGATTTACGACAACGTATGTAGATTTATCCCCAAGGAAAGCAATTACGGCGACGTGCACGTGTTGCATTTTGCCCGCGAAGGCGAAAGCGTTGCAACCAACCGACGCACGCTTGGCTTTTACCGTTTGCATATCGTCTTGGACGGCACTGCTATTTTCGGTGTACCATCGGGAGAAAGAACGGTAAAAAAGGGCAATTTGTTTTTCGCTTTGCCTGCCGTGCCTTATTCCTTACAACCAAGCGACAATTTCCGTTGCGCGTATATCGATTGTTTAGGAGACCAAATCAATAACATTGCAGACCATTTAAAAATCGGCGTGAAAAATTGCGTATTTTCGGGATTTGGCGATAGTATCCCCGTATGGGAGCATAATTTATCGTTGCCGCAAGAAGTGAGTGACCTTGCGTCTAAAAGCGTTTTATACGCCACGTTTGCAGCCATCGGCGCGCGCACTTTGTCGACAGTGCCGCAACGCAAAGAAACGACTGCGGCATCGCTCATCAAGAAATACATCGACGAAAATTTCACTTCGCCCGATTTATCCTTACAAACGCTTGCCAAGCAGTTTTCTTACAGTCCAAAATACGTTTCTTCGCTGTTGACGTCGCAACTCAACATCACGTTTAAGGCGTATCTCAACGAAATACGTATACAAAACGCGTGCGCGCTGATGCGGCAGGGATTTTCGGGCGTAAAAAATTTGGCGGCGCTTTGCGGTTTTACCGACCCTTTGTATTTTTCTAAGATATTTAAGGCGCACGTAGGCGTTCCCCCTACCGATTTTTATAATAATTTACAAAAAGAATAACAACGCGTTAGATACATAAAAAAGGTGCTTACGATTAAGCACCTTTTTTGTTGGTATTTTATTCAACGCATACCTGCCCTATGCGTTTTGTTGCACGTTTGCTTCTTGCAGTGTGTTTTCCTTTGCAAGCAACGCTTGCTTTTTCAGCTGATTAAAGAACATAACCGTGAACGGAATTGCATAGATAAACGCACACAAATCCGCCACCGCTTGGCTGCTTTGCACACCCAAAAGCTGCATAAAGCTGGGCAAAATCAATACCGCAGGGATATAAAATAAGCCCTGACGGGAAATAGCCAAAAGCGCCGCAAACAGCTTGTTCCCTACCACTTGATAGGTTACGCTTGCCATAAAGTTGGTCGGCAAAAGCGGCATACAAATACATTGCAAACGAAGCGTCAACGTGCCGATTTCCGTCGCGCGAGCCGACAAAGAGAATATGTGCATAATCGCAGGCGCGAAAATACCGCAAACGATAGCAAATGCCGTCATAAGCGACGTAGCGAACGCCCAAGTGAATAAGTAGGATTTCTTCACTCTGTCAAAGCGCTTTGCACTGTAATTATATCCAAGCACGGGTTGATAACCCTGCCCGATACCCAAGGAAATGGAGAAGGCAAGCATAAACACCTTTTGCACTACGCCAAAGGAAGCTTGCGCCGCCGCACCGCCGTAAGTAAGCGCGGCGTTGTTGAGAAATACCGAACAAAGACTTGCCAAGATTTGTCTGCAAAAGGACGGAAAACCCGTTGTAACCGTGTCCTTGTAGGTATCGAACGTTTTGGAGATAGCACGCACGCGCAAGCGCACGATGGTTTTGCCCATAAAGAACATAGCAAGCAAAATGGCAAAGCTGATACATTGACTGATGCACGTAGCCAAAGCCGCGCCCGTAACGCCCATATCGAACACGAAAATAAACAAGGGATCTAACCCAACGTTTACCACTGCGCCTGCCACCAGCCCTATCATAGAAAGCGTTGCCTTGCCTTCCGCACGCAGTACGTTATTCAGCACGAACGACATACACATAATCGGTGCGGAAATCAACACCCAGCGCACGTATTGTTTAGAATATCCAAACACCGTTGGATCGCTTGAACCAAGAAATTTGAGCATAGGCGACATACATATCGTGCCTGCGGCAAAAATAAACAAGCCGCACGCCGCCGCCGTGAAAAACGCCGTAGACGCCACTCTATTCGCGCCGTCACGATCACGCTTCCCAAGCAAACGGGAGACGATAGCGCCGCTCCCCATACCGAACGTAAAGCCCACCGCTTGAATAATCGACATCAGCGCAAGCAGGTTGCTTACCGCCGCCGTAATGCTGTCTTCCCCAAGCATAGATAAGAACATGGTATCCGCCAAGTTATAAAGGGACGTTACCATCATACTCAGCATTGTGGGTATCCCCAAGGAGATAACCAGCTTGGCAATGGGTGTTTGCGTCATTTTGATATACTGTTTTCTTTCGCGTTCCGCCGCCGCTTGGTCGGCGTTTAACGTTTGTATTGTCTGCTCTTGTGTACTCATAACCGTTTTATTATACAACTTTTTACAAAATTTTGCAAGGGAAGCAAAGCCGTTTTTGATAAAACGCGGAAAATTTTGTATATATTCTTGCTTTTTTTTATTCGGCGTGTTATAATATGCGTATGGAAAAGAAAAACGATAACAAAAAGAACGCAGAAGCCAAATGCTTTGCGTATAAATTTACCCCCGTGATGCTGTTGCTTATCATCGGCGTGCTGCTTCTTTGCGGCGCAGGCATCGGCGTGTCCGTTTGGCGCATCGTACAGTTTGGCGTGAAAAGCTTTAACGACGTAATCCGTTACCCGTTTTTAATCGGGGTTTGCGTGTTTTGTATCGTATTCGTCGTATGCGTATTTATCCGTTCGCAGTACGTCGTGGCAGGCGAAACGCTTACAACGCAATTCGGGTTCATCAAATCGTCGTACGACATCAAGAAAATCACCGCTATGGTGCTTGACCGCGACACGAATAAACTGACCGTAAATTTTGGAGAAGAGTTTATCGTTTTGGCTGTCAACGCCGAGTGGAACGAACAATTCACGCGTGCGATTTTGGACGCGAACGACGCCATTGATTACAGCTTTACTTTAACGGAAATTAAGCATTGACAACTACAAGAAAATCGCCGCCTTCTCAATCGTGAGAAGGCGGTTTTTACGGTTAAGCCGTTTATTTGTTACAAGTAAATTGCGTGCTTTCTGCGGCACAGGGTTTTCTGCCCACGTCGGTGTTATCGTCGCGGCGGTTGCGCAGCTGTTCCACGGGGTTAGGCGCAATTTCGTAGCGATAATCAATGCCGCGGCGGCAAATATACGTTTCGATTACTTGGTGTGACGGCACACTGCGCGTAGATACGTTGATGATATCCTGATAACGGAAAAAGTCGGCGTCCTTGGGTAAATCTTTGAGCAAAACGTACTCTTCCCTATTCGACGTAAACTGTACGGTATTTTTCAAAATTTTGCGCACGTAATCGACGTTTTCGTGCAAGGACAGCGGCTTGGGAAATTTGGGGTCTTTAATGACTTCTTCCCATTCCTTTCTTTCATACTTTTTCAAAAGCTCCGCCGCCTTATGCAAATGCCCGATTTCCATTTCCAAATTTTCTTCCCACAGCGCCTTGATATACGCGTCCGTTTCCGTCATATAACACGACCAGTACAAATAGCATTCAGTGTATTCGTGCCACAAAAGCATTTCCAGCCACGTGGCGTTGGGATCCATAAGCGCTTCGTATTGCGTGACGTGTTCTTCTTCCACCAGCGCAATTTCTTGATACAGCTTTCTTGCCAAATCGTTGCAGGCAAACGGCGTTACGTTCATATAATAATTCATCGTTTGCTGTTCCGCCGCCGTAATAATCATTGTGGCAAGCACCGTTTGCGTATCGGCGGTTTTGCCGTTGATAAAACGCTTTACGTTGTCGATGGGATATCTATGATGCGCAATCGTCGGGCGTCCGGGCATAATTTCCGTATAGCCGCCCACCAAACGCTCCGCCGCCACGCCTTGTTCCATTTCCAACAAGTTCGCATAGCGGTATAAATGGTCGAAATCTTCCAAAAGCGCAAAATCCAGCGCCGTTTTCACTTCGCAATCGCATTCCCTTTGCGCAAGCTCCGCCGTCAAATCCACGGCAAGCTGTTCATAGCCGATGGTATGCTCTAACACGCTTTCGCTTGCAGGCTTTAACAAACCGATTTTTAACTGCTGTTGCTTTTCCACCATACGCGTTAACGCCAAATCACGGCGCAAATCGTTGTCGTTGACGTGGCGCGCAAATTGATGGGAAAACCAGTTGGCTTCAAATTCCGTACCGTTCATGAGTATAATACGCGTTTTCGTGTACGGATCTACCGTACGTTTATCGTACGATTTGGGATACATTTCCCGCCAATTTTGCAGTTGCTTGTCAATTTTTCCGGGTTTCTCTTTGAATGGATTCATGGGCACACTCCTTTAAGGTTATTCCTTAAATAGAGTATGCCCATCGTTTATTTTTTGTATACTTATTGAAATTTTTTTGCTGCACTTACCGCACGCTTGCGGGCGCGGTAAACATTTTTAACAGCGCCTGCAAGCTTTCGTTCGTAGGACGGAAAAACTTCTCCGCTTGCTTACAAAGCGCTTGATATTTGTGTTCACCGAATACATGGTATGGCAAAAGTTCCACTTTTTCCACTGCACAAGCGTTGACAATTTCGCTGACCGCCTGCATTTCCTGCTCCGTATCGTTGACGCCACCTATTACGGGTACACGTACCCACACACGCGCGCCGTTATCGCAAAGCGTTTGCAAATTATGTATAATTTGCCTATTATCCGCGCCTACGTAGCGTTGATGCGCTTGACTGTCCGCTATCTTGATATCGTACAAGAACAAATCCGTATACGGCAATATACGTGCAAAACGCGCAAAATCCACCGCGCCTGCCGTATCCACCGCCGTGTGTATGCCGTGGCTTTTACAAAGGCGTAAAATCTCTTCCAAAAAGTCGATTTGCAGCATACACTCTCCGCCCGAAAAGGTAACGCCGCCGCCCGACGTTTGATAAAAGAGTTCGTCCTTTTTGATTTCGTTAAACAGCTCTTCCGTGCTGTACGTTTTTCCGCAAAGCTCCCTTGCACCGTTTAGGCAAGCGTCTACGCAAGCGCCGCACGCCCTACAATCCTGCAACGCGTAGGGGCAAACCTTTTTACACGCGCCGCAGTGCGTGCATTTGTTTTGATAATACAAAATTTGCGGACGCCCTGCCTGCGTTTCGGGGTTGTGACACCAAGCACAGCGCAGGTTGCAGCCCTTAAAAAACACAGTGGTGCGTATGCCAGGTCCGTCTTCCGTGGAAAAACGTTGTACGTCGGCAATTTGCGCCTTTAATTGTTTTCCCATATCAATCATAAAAGTTTCTCGTTAAAATTTCGTCTTGCCACTCCGGCGAAAGCGCCGTGAATTTCGCGGAAAATCCGCACACGCGCACGATCAAGTTGGGATAATTCTCGGGGTGTTTTTGCGCGTCCAAAAGCTGCTCCTTAGTCGTGCAATTGAGCTGCAACGACTGCACTCCGCACTGACAAAGCGCGCGCAAAAAACCTTCGGCAACGTCCAAGGACATACGCGTGGACGGCAAAATGATATTCATCACCGAATTGCCGTACATCGTGCTTGTATCGATGGCTTTCATACTGTTCAAAACAGACGTCACGGCAGGAATTTTGCGCAACCTTGACGGCGTAAGCCCTTGGGAGAAATAATCCCCCGAATACCGTCCGTCGGGCGTGGCAAGCGTTTGCAACCCCCACCACTTAATTTCCGTATACGTCAAATGCCCCAGCTCCGTTTTACCGCCGTAAACGTAATCTAATTGACGGCAAAGCGCGTACAAATCGTCGTTGAAACGGCGCGCCATCGCGTTGGACGTTTGGCTTTCGTCGCCCCAGCACGGGCATTTGAGCGCGTCACGGCGGATATGCTCATACCCGTCCCAGTTGGCACGCACTGCCGCCAGCATTTCGTCAAGCGTGTATTTCTTTTGCTCAAAGCAAAGCTGTTTGATCGCAATCAGCGAATCGACGATATTCGGCAAGCCGATTATATACAGCTTGTCGTCGTTGTATCTGCCGCCGCCCGATTTACTGTCGCGTTTTTTCGCAATACAATCGTCCAAGGTAGAAGAAAAAATAGGCAAAGGGTTGATTTGGTCGTGGATAATTCGCCCTTTTTTCATAATACGGTTTCTATCCGTCAACAGCTTTTTGATACCGTCCAAAAACGTTTGATACAACGCTTCAAACGACGTTGCGCCGTCGAACAAATCAAACTGTAAGCCCACCGTTTGCATCTTGTCTTGACGGTTATGCAGGATAAATTCAAACACCTTCAAGGCGTTAAAATAGCCGCCGCAGTCGCTTTTTTCCTTACCCAAAAGCACGATATCCCAGCAACCGCTTTCGATATAATCGCGTGCTTCTTCCAAGGGCTTGCCCGACCGCACAATCGCAGGTATCATCGCGTCGTCGTTGGAATACATCACCGACGAAGTGCCGTTGATTACGTCGCGGTTGATAGCGTCCAAATACGCCTTGGGCGAAGAAGCGGAAATGCGGCATTTAATTTTGGGATAAATGATTTTATATTCACGCGTCGCCTGCAAAAACATATCCGTCAGTTCGTTATATACAGGCTTGCCCTGCGCGTCGCAACCGCCCAGCGTGTACGTGTTTTCAAGTTCGTGGTCGGAATATCCTACCATCTTCATATCGTGATCGTAATGGCAATCCCACGTCAACAAAAACGCAACGATAAGCTCATACGCTTCTTCTTTAGTAAGCGTGCCGTTTTGCAAATCCCTTTCATAGAAAGGATACAAGTCCATATCTACGCGCCCGAACGTATTGACGCCCACGCCTTCCAGCGTACCGATTACTTTACGGAAAAACGCCAGCGTGTTGAGCGCTTCATAGAAAGTTTGCGGTGCTTCCCAAGGCGTACGCTTTGCAGACGTGGCAATACGCTTCAAGCGGAAAATTTCCCCTGCGTCCGTTGCCGTTTGCAAGCGTTTTTCCGCTTCTTCGCCAAAGCGTTCGCTGATGCGCTTTACGCTTAACAACCCTTCGCAAACGGAGTGCAAAAATGCGTATTCCTTTTGCGTTTCCGCCGTTTCCAAGCCTGCTTTCGCGCGTTCGTATATGCCTTTCATCCCCGTTTCAAAAATCGGGCGGTAATTAAAACCGTAATGCTGATATTCGTCTATGTACGTGCCGCAAACGTTATACAAAAGCTCTTTCTTTTGTGCAAAAAAGCGTTCCGCCATTTCAGGATCTTGGTCAATACACAAATCGTGTCTGCGCCTATGCAACCAAGCGCCGCAGTGGATATGTCCACGCGAATTGCACGCCCCGTCGCAACGCGACCACATAGACGACATATCGTAATAAAACGGCGAATTGTGAAAAAGCTTGGGCGTGAAATTCTCCGCAATCACGCGGTATTGATCTTCTTTAAGCGTATGCGCGTTGTTGCCTTCCGCCAAAGGATTTGGGTGCATAGCGTCCAAAATCGCTTCGCACTTTTCCCTAAGCGCGTCGGCAAGCGCATCCACTTCGTTCCAGTAATACGCTTGCAGTTCCTTAACTAATTCTTGCGTGTTCATTGTACCCCTCCCAAAGGACAACATAGTTTCGCTTATATTATAATACAAGCGATTGATATTGTCAATAATTGTAAAGAAAAAAGTTTTGTGCTTTTTAATGATAAAAATGTCATTTTTGTTTCTTGATAAAAAACCACTCTTTGAAGTATATACCCAAAGAGTGGCTTTTGATTATTCAATTACGAAAACGGCATACCCATGTACGGATTTAACGACAATTTCGTCCTTTTCAATGCGATAGCAAACGTTCTTTTCTTCCACCAAATTCGCCTTGCCTTTATAGGGAATATGTAGTGTATTCTCTTGTAAAATATCCACGTAGACAAATGTTTTCCCTTCTGCCTGTACCGTGTAATAGCTTGCCTTATTCGCCTGCGGAACAAAATATTTCTTGTATCCAACGCCCTTAAAATCAGGCACGTCGCCGTTCATAAACGTAGGATAATGCTTGCGCGTAAATTTCAGCATCACCGTATCGATAAGGTGTTGTTTTCTTTTTTCGGGCACACCGTCGAACAGCGGTAAAAAGCCCGTCGCAAACGCAAGCTTATCGTTGCCCTGTTCGTCGCGGAAATAATCCACCGCGCGTTCGCAAGGATCGTCGGGATTTTCCCAAAACTCTTTGGTAATTGCCCCACCGTACGGATACGGACAAGTGTGCGAAATGGGAATTGCACGCGCATAATCAAACGTACCCTGCGCGCAGGTAAAGGGCTTTATTTTAGGCATATACCGCCAAATTCCGCCCCCGTACACGTCTTTCTTTTCTTGGTGCATAACCCCTAAAAAACGTTCCACACGTACGTCCATCAGCTTTTTACCGTTAAACAGGGTTACAATCGTACCGTCGGGCAAAATGCGATACGTCCATTGAACGCGATACATCGGTTCGCCGCAAGCGTAAAAAGCAGGCTGTTGTTTATAACCGCCTACGGGCCGCGCCGCCGCAATCGCAGGCGCTACCGTCGCAGGATTGATAATTTCGTATTCTTCTTGCAGTTCTGCGTAATCGCACTGTACTTCCCCACGAACGGACACGCCCACGCCGTCCGTGTACGCCATCACGCGCTTGTATGCGTAGCGGTTACAGCTAACCAAATCGGCGCGCACTTGCTTTTTGGGATAAATTTCTGCCGTATTTTCGCCGTTTTCAACAAACGCAAGTTTCCCTTCGACCATATTGACAAACGCGTATTTTTCCACGCTTTCGCCCACGTTATCGGAAATCACCGTCAGCCAGTCGCCGTCAATCACGCGGATAAGCGTGAAATACACGCCCTTTTCGTCCACCCAGCGCGAGCCCACGTCCGCAACCGTTTTGCCGTGCGCAGGCGCGTACGCTTCAATGGCGCAATAATGCCCGTGGTTTGCGCCGATAAAACAACCGTTGATATGTACGGGCGTCGCTTCGTCCGTCGTGACGGTAAACACTACGTCTTCGTGGAAATAATCCCACTTTTCCTTGAGCATAAGCCCTGCGCCCATAAAATCAATAGGCGCATTGAAAAAAGGTACGCCCGTTTCCATACCGCGGAATTTTTGAATAAGATAATGCTTAGGCGAAAATTCCGTGCGCACAAGCGCCAAACCTTTGACTGTACAAATTAACATATCTTTCTCCTTTTATACCTTATCGGGATGATGCGCGTAAAAATCGACAAGCCGTATTTCGTCAATCGCTTGCATATCTTCAGGCGCAATCGCAAAATCAAACACGTCGGCGTTTTCCTGCATACGTTCTTTGGAAACCGTTTTGGGTAATGGCAAAATCCCCTTTTGCAAACACCATCGCACACACAACTGTGCAGGCGTTTTTCCGTATTTTGCGGACAATCGCAATAACGTCAGTTCTTGTAATACCGCACCCCTGCCAAGCGGACTCCACGCTTCCACCAAGATATTGCGTTGCTGACAATAAGCAACCGTTTGCGCTTGTTGCCAACCGGGGTGCACTTGAATTTGATTGACCATAGGCAAAACGGGCGTTTGCATAAGCGCGGATAAATGGTGTTCTAAAAAGTTAGAAACGCCGATCGCGCGTACCTTGCCTGCTCTGTAAAGCTCCGTCAATGCCTGCCAAGTGTCCAAGTTTTCTTGCTCCCAAGCTTCGCCGTCCTTTTTCGGCGCAGGCCAGTGGATTAGATACAAATCCAAATAATCAAGTTGCAGTTCGTTTAACGACCTGTCAAACGCGCGCAGAGCGTTGTAATAGCCCCTGTCCGTCCGCCAAAGCTTGCTGGTGACAAACAGCTCGTCACGGCCAACGCCGCTGCGGCGCACCGCTTCGCCTACGTTTGCTTCGTTTTCATAAAACACGGCAGTGTCAATATGCCTGTATCCGCACGCAATCGCGTTTTCTATCGCTTGCGTAGTGTTTTCATCGTGCATTTTATACGTTCCAAAGCCCACACAAGGGATTTGCACGCCGTTGGATAGCGTAAATACGTCTTGTAAGCGTTTCATACAATTTCTCCTGCTATTATTATACCTGTACCGCGCGAAAATGTCAATAGTTGGAAAGTTTTTTGTATAAAAAAAGCGATGCACTTTTGCACCGCTTTTTTAATTTATTTTTTAATTATTTCGTGATTTCGTAACCACCAGTAATCGCTGTAACTGTATTATTCGAACTTGTGCAAGCAACGATATGAGCTGCGAAATCTGCATCGCTCAATTTCTTACCAGCAATAATCGTGTTGTTGCCTTTAACAGTGATTTTACCGCTTGTCTCAACGCACAAAATTTGAGCAGGATTACCTTTAAATTCGCCCGCATTGATTGCAATTGTACCACCACTCGTATATACTGTCCATGCCTTCGTATCACTAGCAGCTTCAAATGTACCGCCATTAATGGTAACAGAACCGCCTACAGTCGCTAATACACCACGAAGTCCATAGAACGTACCACCATTGATAGTCATGTCACCAAAGTTATTAATAGCATAGCAGCCACTCTTATCAGCACTAAACGTACCGCCATTGATAATTACTGTACCACTATTATTAATTACACCAGGTTCGGCAGCAAGTTTGTCTAAATCCTCTTCCTTATCATTGATGTAATCGCCGCCAGTTGCTTTAAACGTACCACCATTAATTTCAAGTGTACCGCCTTCGTATACCCAGAACGCTGCACCGCCATTATCGTCAACACAATTAACCTCTACAGTTGCATCCTCAATAATGATTTTAGCACCGTCAAACGCTTGCACACCACGACCTGCGAAAGTACCGTTCTTAATGGTAAGCGTTGCACCTTCGCTAACGTTCAAATATTTACTTCTACCGCTTGCTTGACTTGTCGAAAGCGTATTACCGCCCAAATCAAGCGTTACATTTGCGCCTTCTTCAATGGTAATTTCATTTTTCAATTTCACATCGTCGCTCAGTGTAATGGTTTCTCTACCGATCGACAATGCTTCTTCAACTGCTTTTCTATCGTCCGTCTCAAGTTCAATATAGATAACGCCACCTGCAAGGTCGACTTTATCCGTATCAGGAGCTGTTGCAAAATCCGCTGCCAAAGTTTCATCTTTAGGATATACAACTTCGTCCTTATCATTTACAAGAACAATACGATTGTACTTACCTTCTTGATAGAACCAATAATATTTATGTCCTTTAGAAAGGGGTTTCAAGTTTTCGTCTGCCGCAATACCTTGCTCAACAAGCGTATCAATCAGCTTTTCCAACGTGTCAATCTTGTCTAAGTCTTCAACCGTTTCAGCCGAAATCATTTTGTTCATATGCGCTACAGCTGATTCATCCGAAGACAAGTTTGCCTTTCTTACGATGCCTACAAACGTAGGAATCATAACTGCCGATAAAATCGCAATAACAGCAATTACAATGACCAGTTCGACAATCGTAAAGCCCTTTTTGTTGCTTTTTCTCTTCATGTTTTATCTCCTTTTTTCGGGTTTTTCCCGTTTTTACCACTTTTCATCAAGCATTTGCTTATCAAATAAATATCTTTTTCTTTGTGCTACATAGCACAAAGAAAGGAGCGCGCTCCTAATTTTTATCTATCATATTATAGTATACTATGTTTTCCTAATTTTGTCAATACTTTTGCCATTTTTTTTGCGTGTTTTCTTGATTTTATTTTTTGTTTTATCCACACAGCCGCTCTCGCCCCCTTGTCATTCTGGAGCCGCAGGCGATAGAAGCTCACCCTTTCGGCTCCCTTGTGCAAAGGGAGCTGTCACAAAGTGACTGTGGGATTGTCCTATTAGCCAAAAAAAACGAAAAAAACGCAAAAGAAAAAAGGTTTTGCACTGTGCAAGCAAAACCTTAGAATAAAGAAAAAACCTTGCTGTTTATCCAGCAAGGCTTTCATTGAAAAGCGGCAATTACCTATCCTCCCAACGGTTAACCGTAAGTACTTTCGGCGTAAAAGAGCTTAACTTCTGTGTTCGGAATGGGAACA
>JAZSHX010000007.1:0-42089 GCA_045533485.1 Candidatus Scatosoma sp.
AGCCAACATCCTGGTTGTTTTTGCAATCTCACATCGTTTTCCACTTAGCATGTATTGGGGACCTTAGCTGTAGGTCTGGGCTATTTCCCTTTTGACTACGGATCTTATTACTCGCAGTCTGACTGCTGGTAAGCATTTATACGGCATTCTTAGTTTGATAGGGTTCAGTAAGCTTATCGCCCCCTAGCCCATTCAGTGCTTTACCGCCATTAAACTCATACCCAACGCTAGTCCTAAAACTATTGACATTCGGATTTTAATAAGCTTCGGTAAGCTGTGAAGCCCCCTAGGCCATTTAGTGATCTACCTTCAAAGTTCATATGCGAGGCTAGCCCTAAAGCTATTTCGAGGAGAACCAGCTATATCCGAATTCGTTTGGAATTTCTCCGCTAACCACAAGTCATCACCGACTATTTCAACAGGCGTGTGTTCGGTCCTCCACAACGTTTTACCATTGCTTCAACCTGCTCATGGTTAGGTCATTCGGTTTCGGGTCTACGACATCATACTTTCCACCCTTTTCAGATTCGCTTTCGCTTCGACTTCGTGGCTGTACCACTTAATCTCGCATGATATCGTAACTCGCCGGCCCGTTCTACAAAAAGTACGAGATCACACGCATATGGTGCTCTCTCTGCTTGTAAGCTTACGGTTTCAGGTTCTGTTTCACTCCCCTCCCGGGGTTCTTTTCACCTTTCCCTCACGGTACTATTCGCTATCGGTCACGTGGTCGTATTTAGCCTTCTGGGATGGTCCCCATTTCTTCCGTCAGGATTTCTCGTGTCCCGACGTACTCTGGATTCCGCTTCGCTCGCTCAACGTTTCGTCTACAGGATTGTCACCTTCTTTGATGTGCCTTTCCAAACACTTCGACTACGCATCACTTTGCTACTATTGCGGTCCGTACCCCAAGCGCATTACACGCTTGGTTTGGGCTTTTCCGATTTCGCTCGCCACTACTTTCGGAATCACTATTGTTTTCTTTTCCTCCGGGTACTTAGATGTTTCAGTTCCCCGGGTTCCCCTTGCATACCTATCTATTCAGTATGCAATAACACGGTATTACCCGTGCTGAGTTCCCTCATTCGGATATCTGCGGATCTTAAGATATTTGCTCCTCCCCGCAGCTTTTCGCAGCTTGTCACGTCCTTCTTCGGCGCCACGTACCAAGGCATCCTCCGTAAGCCCTTTGTAGCTTGATCTAATTTTACTTATTCTTTCTACTCGTCTTTACTTCAAAAATTCTATAACTCTTACTCGACTAATTTCTTTAATGCAGTTCAAGAGCCTTAAAATTGCTTTTAACGTCTTTTACTTTGTATTAACCAAATTAGCTTTTCTTAACTAATATGAAAATTTTTCTTTGCCTTTCGTACTCGTCTATATATTCTCTATATAAACATACTTTTTGCTATGCAGTTGTTAATCTTCTAATTGTACTTATCTACAGATAAGTTGTTGTCAAAAAAACGCTCTCGTCAATTGACAGCTTAAACATAATACCATTATAAAGGCGACTTGTCAAGCATTTTTGAAAAACTTTTTTTATTTTTTTTATATTTTTTCAATTTTTTTTCAATTCAAGGGTTTTCTTTGCTAAAAATCGCCAAGCGCGCACTTCTTCACAATATAATATATGCGTACGCCTACATAACGCGCGCACGCGCGTAGCACGCCTATTTTATATCTATACTTTCACGCTTTGGCTGGTTTTTCTGCGTTTTCAACAGGGAAATCCCCACCAAAACCACAACGGGGAATACAATCGCCGCAACCAACCCCGCAGATAAATTACCGCCGTTGCCTCCTGCAATCATACCAACCAGCGTAGGACCTGCCGCACAGCCAAAATCGCCCGCAAGCGCCATCAACGCATACATCGCTGTGCCGCCCTTAGGCAAACGTACCGCCGCCATACTAAACGTCCCCGGCCAAAAAATCCCCACGGAAAAACCGCAAAGTGCGCAACCGATAAGCGCAAACACGGCGTTTTGCGACAGCGAAGCCACCAAATAACACACGACACACAGCCCTGCGCTTATCATCATCGCCGGTTTTAAGGCAAGCTTTTCGCTAAATTTCCCGTACAAGGCGCGCGCCGTACCCATACACGCCGCAAACGCGCAAGGACCAGCCAAATCCCCGACCGTTTTGGATACCTTCAAGCCCGATTCAGCAAAAGTCGACGCCCATTGTGCTATCGATTGTTCCGCCGCACCTGCACACACGATAACCACCAAGAACAGCCAAAATACTTTTTCTTTAAGTAGCCCCGAAAGCGGCGTTTGCTCCCCTTCTTTGACGATAGGATAGATAGGCACGCAAGCAAAATGCAAAATGTTTACAAGCGGAACAATCGCCCAAAGACACGCCATTACGCGCCAGTTTTCCACACCGAACAGCACAAAAAATGCCGTGGAAAACAGCACGACCGCTACCTGTCCCCAGCAATAAAAAGAGTGCAATAAACTCATCGAACCTTCTTTATTATCCGTGGGGCACGCTTCGATAATGGGAGATATCAGCACTTCGATCAATCCGCCGCCGATTGCGTACAACACCACGGCAATCATCAAGCCCACATAGGGCGAAAGCAAATCGGGCAGCACCGCCATACCGATTAGCCCCACCGCCGAAAAGATATGCGCCGCAATTATACACGGCCGATATCCGATTTTATCGACAAACTTGGTCGCCAAAAAATCCACCGTCAATTGTACAAGAAAGTTGATGGTCGTAATCAACGTAATGCTTTGCAAGGACAAGGAAAAAGACGAAGCAAAGGTCAAAAATAAAAGCGGCGCGAAATTAATCACGATCGCTTGAGTGATGTGTCCCAGATAACACGCGCGGATGGTATGCTTATAATGCTGTAATTTTTTCATAATTTTCTTTCGTTCAATGCGTACATGGTACGCTCTTTTTTATTTCTCTTATCTGCAACCGCTACAGGTTTTACAATTCCCCGAACACTTTTTCGTAGCTTTCCCCGTTGCGGAAAACATTTCCCCCGAATAATCGCGCACGCAAACTTCGCCGCAATCAGGGCATTTCACTTCGTCTAAATAGCTTTTCACAAGTTCATCAAAACGCTTGTTACATTTTGGGCATTTATACTGTAAAAAGGGCATTTTTTTCTCTCCGTTTGTATGTTTATACGCACTTATTATACTGCGTGCGCAGCAAATTTGCAACCCTTTTTTATACAAATACATAAAACAAGAAGAAAAAATATACTAAAACGTTTCTATAATCCCCTTGCGCCGCTTACGATTTCTCTATACGCACACGGCAGGATGCAAAAGCATCCTGCCGTGTGACTGTTACTTGTATTCGATGACTTTTAATTGAGCGCCTTTGGGCAATTCCGCTTTCAGCGGTACTGTGCAAGGGAGCGCAATCGTATATTGTTTTTGTCCATCAACCGTTTCACAGCTAACCGCAATTTCCCCAACAGGCGTAGGAACAACGCCCTTGAACGCGGAAACGTTGCCGCACGGCTGAAAAAGAATCTCACCGTACCCTGCCGTCTGCGGACGAATACCAAGAACGTATGCACTCAAAAGATACGTACACCCCGAAGACCACGCGTGCGAACGAATTTGCCAGCTATCCGTTGGATGATTAGGCGCATATTCCCAAAAGGTTTTTGCGCCTTTTTTCAGCATTGTTCCCCAGCAATTTTTAATCAGTTGCAACGCACCGTCTTCATCCCCCAAAAGAAATCGCGCTTCCGCTTCGTAGGTGCAAAAAGGCGGAGAAATGGTATAAACGCCGTCGCGCGTGTCCTTGGCGCGTGAAGGCGCGCTCAGCATCGTGCTCCCGTACGGCGACCAGTTTTTATCGCGTAACGTTTTCATAATCGTAGCCGCACGGCTTTCATCCGCCAGCCCAAACAGCAGCGCAAGAACATTTCCGTCCTGCGGAACGTAAGCGGTATCATACGTGTCTATATAAGCGCCATGTTCTTCGCTCCATAACCGTTGGTTAAACGCGCCGTAAACCCGATCCGCCATCTCCGCCCAAGTTTTACCCCGTTCATCTTGCAGTTTTTCCGCCAAAGCACTCATACAGCGAAGGCTTTGATACAAAAGTGCGTTCAAATACGGACGTTCCCCCAACCGATCTATACTGCAACCGTAGTCCACTGGTCCAAAACCCCGATTGAAAGCGCCGCCGGGAATAGGATATTGATAAATCAATCCTTCGCGGTTGGTTTTGGCAATCATCCACTCCAAACAAGTCGCCATTTCTTCAAAGTATTTTTCTACAAATTGCGTATCGTCAAAATACCGATTGTGATTATAGAACATAATGATACGCCACGCAGGATAGTCCCAAAGCAAAGACGAACTGTCGAAAATATCCGTTCGCAAGCCGCCGTCCCGCCCTGCTTCTGTCAGCGAAAGCGACGCGTCCACCAAAGGCGCGTTGCCAAACGTATAATAATCCACCAGCGCATCAATAATCCCATCGCCGCTAAAAAATTTCATTTCATTTCGCGGACAACTTTCATATTCTTGGTGCTTATTCACCAAAAGGGTGTATTTCCCCACTTCCCAAATTTCGTTCAAAAGCGCATCATTGCACGCAAACCAACCGACACTTTCGCCGCTGAGCATACTCAAATGCAAGCGCACGTCACGAATTTGAACGTTCGGCTGATTTGCCGCAATTTTCAAATAGCGAAAAGCGCGGCGGCGCGGGATCAAAATACGTTGTTTCCCCTTTTCAAAAGGAATACGGATGGTAAGAAGCTTGATAACTTCGGAAGAAAAAGCGTCGGGTGCGCCAACAGTCAAATCGGCAACGTCTTCGTTATAATCAAAGGTAGCAACCAGTTCTCCAGCTTCCGCCGCTTGATATTCAAAAGCAAGATATCCCACGTGAAGCCGCCCGAAATCATAGATTGTCCAAGTCCCGTTTTCATCCGTCTCCGTTTGCAAAACGGCTTGGGGATAGGCATCTGTTTGTTGCGGCGCAAGGCGATAAGAAACATATTCTTTTCCTGCAACGTCCGCAACAGCAGGCGGAACAACACGCGCCTTGGGCTCTCTAAAAAGAGCGGCACAACACCAAAAGCGTTGGTATTCGGCAAGAGTTACCTGAGAAAAAACGCAAGGCGTTTGCATTTCACCGCACCAAACTGCTTGCCAAGATTCGTCGGTTGCAATTTGACGGATTTGTTTGTCTTGGTGCAATTCCAGCTGCGCGGCAACGGCAGAAAACCAACCGCCCCTACGCGCACCAGCTTGCTCCCCTGCCGATTGAAAATAATGCCCCACGTATCTTAACTGTATGGTATTTTCTCCGCATTTTAAGGCAGACGTGCATTCCACGTAGGTAATACGGTTGTGGTATCGACCGCAACTGCTTTCAATAAACCGACCGTTGATAAAAATAGCGCAAACGCCTTTGGAATTTAAGCGAATAGCGGCAAATTCAGGCAGTTGTTCCAAGAAAAAGGTCTTTGTGTAACAAATTTCTTCTTCGCCGCCTTCTTTCAAACAGCCAATCCAAGAAATATCGGTTAATTTTTGTATAGAACGAACGGTTTGCATACAATAACGTCTCCTATACATTATTTCCACGAAAGCTTATAAGATATTTTGCTTGATATCCCTTTACGTTTTGTGTATAGTGGGAATTCTGCTTTCTATTATACAACCTTTCGTTGAAAAATGCAATAGTAAAAATGTATAAGCCATACGCAAAACTGCAATTTTCTTGCAGCCCTTACAAAATGGCTTTTCCCTGCAAAAAACTCTCAAAAAAACCGTCCACGTCCAGTCCCACGCGCTCAAAAGCGGCGATAAAATCTTCCGCGCGCGCCGTTTTATACAAATTGTGCTTGTAATATTCACGCAAGCCGTCGAAAAAAGCGTCGTCCCCCACCGCTTTACGCAAGGTGTCCAGCATCACCACCGCCTTATCAAACGCCAAGCATTTGTATTCATATTCACTCACGTACCCGTCCAGCGCACGCGTCATTTTCGTGTCCGTCCTGCCCAAAACACTGCCATACACGTCGTAATATGAACGGTATTCCTTCAATGCGTCCTGCACGGCTCGATCGCGCGCCACACCGTATTTTTCATAAGTATCGAAAAACGCCAACGCCGAATATTCCGCCACGCCTTCGTCCTGCCACGCGTTGTCGATTTGATTGCTCCCTACCGCAACACCCCACCATTGATGCGCCGTTTCATGCACGATAGCGCGCACCTGCGCTTCGCCCGTAAGTTCGTCGGAAATCATTGACAGACAGGGATATTCCATCCCCCCGTAGCAAAACCCCGTCTGCGCCACCGCATACCGCGCGTACGGGTATTCCCCAAACGTCTTTTCAAAAAAGCTAAACGCTTCCGCTATCAAATCCAAGGTCTTTTCCGCCTGCGCGTCGGCATAATAGTAATATTCCACCACGTTACCGCCCACGTCCTTTTGCAAAAGCCGAAACTTCGCAGAGCAAACCGCGGCAAAATCACGCACGCACGGCGCGGAAAACACGTACGCGCGCTTACTTTCCAAAACGTTTTCCTGCACGAGCGTTCCCGTCGCCGCCACCGCATATTCCTTGGGCAAAGTCAACGACACGGTATAATCGGCAAAATCCTGATAAAAGGGATCGCCTATCGCCGTATAGTACGTTTCCTTAAACGCGTCGCCTTCCACGCCGCATAAAACGGGAAACGCGTTTGCCAAATTGACGGTATGCTGCGTACCCCCCGTACGGTGGTTGACGCGCGCCAGCTTGACTAAAAACCCGATATCCACCACCAAGCTTTCGTTGGGATACAGCTCTTCTTGCAAATACACGTAAAGTATATTTTCATCATCGCCCAAAATTTCCCAGTTTTTCGCGCCTGTCACGCTGGAAATCACCATTTCCCCAAAGCTTTCCCCTTGATAATACGCCGCGTTCAAATAGCTTTTCAACACAGGGCTTTCTTTGGCGTCCTTTCTGTACGCGTTGGCATACAATTGAAATTTCAAAACGGACAACGCGCTATCCGTAGCGTTTTCAAACGTCACCTTATTCGTGCCCGTCAACGTCATCGTTTCGGGCACGTATTCCGCCGTAATCTCGTACACGGTATGCACCTTTGCTTTATTTTCACAAGCCGTCAAACAAAAAACACACCCGAAAAAACAAATGCCTGCCATCAAAAAAGTCAGCGCTCTTTTCATCATTTTCTCCTTTTGAACTGTTACAATATACCTATGCGCGCAAAGGAGCAGTTATGATAAAAGAGCGGATTGTTTAGTGAAACAATCCGCCGCCAGCTATATTTGTTTTTCTCTTATTCCGCCACGTACGGCTTCAAAACCAAATCGCCGTCTTCCTTTTTTTCCCAGTAATCCACTTCCCCGATTTCCGTCACGGGAAACTCCACGGCGTTTACGGCGTACACGAAATAAAACCCACTCACTTCGTTTCCGCTTCCGTCCACTACGGGATAATTTTGATCTCCTAATCCTACAAGATACAAATTCTCCAAAAGCCCGCTTCTATCCTGCACAAAGCTATCCACGAGCACCGTTTCCCCATCGTTACTGCGCCAACTGCGCGGCCCCTTAAAATACAAATTCTTCAGCTTCGCGTTGCTCATCGTTCGCGCCGTAAAATAACCCCACTTAATCGTCGTGATAAACAAACCGCTATTCTTCTCTTCCACGGAAAAGTTCGTTTCAACAACGCCTTCCGTTCTATCTTCGTGATACCCAAAACAGTTATGTAAGCTACCGTCGATTGAACCCACGAACATACCGATGAACGCCGTTTTATAACGCCAGCCCTGCGGTTTAGACACAATTTGCATTTTTTGTACGGCAACTTCGCAGGCATAGGTTTGCGAACTCTTTTCTGCCGCGCCCACCAAACCGCCGATATACGATTGCTCCAAATTATGCGCCGAAAGGTACACCGTCGATTTACAATAAGCCACGCTGCCGCTTCTCAAATGCCCGACGATACCGCCGAAAAACCGCCCCGTGAAATTGATATTCACGTCCGTTTGACAATTCACGATTGTCGTGTTATCCGCGCAGCCCAGCAAGCCGCCGCAGCCGTTATCGCTGTACCCGTATTGATCCACCCAAAACGCAACTTCCGTATGCTTAGATAAAGCAACCGAACAATTTTCAATCGTCGAACCCGTCGCCGACGCCGCCAAACCGCCAAACCAGTACCCATCGCCCGTTCCGCTTACGTTGACGTTCATATCGTATACGATTTTCAAATTTTTCACCGTACTGGACTGTATATCCTTAAACAATCCCTTGGTGGAATTTGCAACCTTTCCTTCTTCCCCCTTAATCGTAATCGTATACCCGTTCCCGTCGATAATCTGCCCTTCCAAAGCGCGATCGCCGTCGATAAAACCTTCGTCCGCCGTATGCAAAACGATATCCTGCGCAAGCGTGATATTTTTATCCAAAGCGCCGTAAAATTCTTCCGCCGTCGTCACCGTAACCGTTTTCGATTCTTTATTCTTTTTCCCACAAGCGGAAACCGCCGACGCAAACCCAACGCTCATTACAACCGCCAAAACAATCGCCAACTTTTTCTTCATCGTGTTTCTCCTTAATTTTTAATTACACAGCCCTATAAAACGCCTTTAACCCAAACGGCAAGCTACCGTCAACGCGCACAAAGAAATTCCAAACGCTTTCGTCAAAATCCAAATCCGACGTACTATCTTCCCCGTACTTATTCTTATAAGTACCCGTCCCCGTCATAAATTCCTTGGTCAAAAGCAAATCCTTTATCACTTGCTCGACGCCCGAAGCGTTACCGCTTTTCACCGTCACGTTCGACGTTGTCAGCATACCCACGTACGCGTCGGGATCTCTGTCAATCGCGTCTTGGTCAAATATCGTTTGGTATGCGTAATACACGCGCGACGTTTTCGCGCTATCCCCTTCTTGCAACGCCCAATCGTGCGCCACGTTATACGACGTTTGATTGTAACAGTAATACGCGTCCGCCACCGACACGCAACCGTCGATCACCGTTTGATCGTACACGTAGCCAATGATACCGCCCACGTAGCTAATCGCCGTTACGTACACTATACCCCTGCCTTGCGAAGCCGCCGTGATTTCCCCTTGAAAAACGCAATGCTTAATCGTTGTATCATACCCCGATTGCCCGATAAAACCGCCGATATAATATTTCCACGCGTTTTTCGAACCGCTTGTATCTATCGACACGTCACTGTGGCAATTTTCCATCACCGTTCTTTCCGCATATCCCAAAAAACCGCCGAAAGACGCCTGCGATCCCGTTTCCGCAAATTCGTTGTTTGCGGTAATTTTCCCTTTTGCGTAGCAGTTTTTTATCTCAAACGTATTGTCGTTGTAGCCGCCTTTCGCAAACCCAACGAACGCGCCTGCATACACTTCTTCGCTGTTGGAACGCATTTCCAAAGTAAAATCCACAAGCGCAAGATTGACGATAGAATGCTTATAATTCTCCGTATCGTCCAACGAACGGAAGAGCCCGTACGCATTGTTCGAGCTTCTAATATGGATATTTTTAATGATATGCCCTTGCCCGTCCAGCTGACCGCACAAAACGCCTGCGTCGTAGCTAAGCCCCTGACAATCGATATCGTTATCCAACACGTAGCGCACGTACGCGTCGCCTTTCTCTTTTTGCATCTTCGCCAAATCTTCCTTGGTGGAAATATGTATTTCTTCCGCAAAAGCAATCTCTTTCTGCTTCTTATCCTTGCAACCGCCCAGAGCAAACAAAGCAATCGCGCCCATCAAACAAGCCATCGTCAAAGTCAACCATTTTTTCATAGTGCTTCTCCTTATTTTCAGTCTTCTATATTCTATTATAGTAAGTTTTTAACTTACTGTCAAGTAATAACTTACCATTTTATATATAATAACTTTATGAAATTTACACAAAGATTTAATGAACTGTTAAAAGAAAGCGGAAAATCGCAGGTAGAAATTGCCAAAGCCGTCAACGTGTCCAAACAATGCGTCAGCGATTATAAAACGGGAAAAAGCGTTCCGTCGATAGAAACGCTTTTTGCAATATGCCAATTTTTAGAAGTGTCCGCCGATTATTTGTTAGGGTTAAGCGACGATTACACCTAACGTTTTTTCTTGCTCACTTTACGCGCCCAAACGGGCGCGTTTTTTTATTTCCGCTTCCACGAAACGTCTTGTAAAATTCCCGTGGAAACAATCTTCTTTTTCTTCTTTGCCGATTGCGCAATCGCTTCTTCAATCAAATCGCTAAAAAACGCTCTTGCGTCCATCACGCGCTCACAAAACAGATAATACGCCAGCGAGCCGGGCACGGTATTCACTTCGCATAAAAACACGCCGCTTTCGTGCACCAAAAAATCCATACGCACCGCACCAAACAAGTTCATGCGCTTATACACCGTCTTGGTATACGCCCTGATTTTATCGCGTATTTCCCCCGTCAACGCATACCTGCCCCCGCCCTTTGCGCCATTTTCCGCCAAAACACCCTGTTCTCCGTCCGCCTTTCGCTTGACGTACTTTTCTTCAAAGGAATACACCCCTTTCCCAAACGCGCACTCCGGTTCAGACACAAAAATTTCACCGTTTAAGGTATACGCGGCGCAATTGACGTCCAGCTTATTTTCCAAAAACCTTTCAATGATCACTCTATCGTCCAGCGCAAACGCGCTTTCCAACGCCGCCTTTGCCTGCCCTTCGTCTTTCGCCACCGCAATCCCGATCGACGAACCCAAATGCGCCGGCTTTACAATCACGGGATATTGCAACCTGCTTTCTATGCTTTTGAGCAAAAACGCGCCGCGCTTTTTATAATCACTTTCATTGACGCGGATATAATCGACCGTCGGGATACCCAAACCGCGCAACACGACCTTTGTCATACACTTATCCATAAACACGCCCGACGCCGTCAAATCGGGCGACGCAAACGGCACGCCGTTACACTCCATCCACGCCGCCACGCCGCCCCCTTCCCCCAAGCCGCCGTGACAGCAGTTGATTGCCGCGTCAAGTTTCGCTATGCGCTTGATTTTCTTTTTCGCCGCATGGATAGCGTACAGCACGCCGCCGTCCAGCACCACGCGGTTAAACTTTTCAAAGCGCTTCTTCTTAAAGGTCGCCAAATCCAGCATTTCGTCCGCCGTATACGCGCCGCCGTCCGTATGTAAATAAATGGGTATCACTTGGTATTTTTGTTTATCCAACACGTTCATCACAAACACGCCCGTCAGCACGGAAATTTCGTTTTCGCACGACCTGCCCCCAAACACTACCGCCACTTTACGCATAAAAAAACACCTCCGCATCGTATTTTTCCGCTTTGGTGTTTCTTGTCTATTCTTTTGTATTTTCGTTTAGTACACGTCAGGCAAATCGTTCAAAAACAGCACGCAATCGCCCGCGCCCAAAAACTGCGCAATATGCGGCTTTGCATCGTCCAAAGTCCGCACGCAAACGAGCGCGTCCATATCTCCGCCTGCGCATTCATAACCGCGCTTCACCGCACCCACAAGCGTTTGCCCGACAAGGATTACTTTTTGCGGTTGCGTTTTTGCGATGTACGCGCCAAGCTCCCCGTTGAGCGCTTGTTCCAAAATGCCGCACTCTACCAACCCCGGCGTTACCACGCATCTGCCCTTTTCAAATCGCGCAAGCGCATCCAGCGCCTGCTTCGCGCCCATAATATTGCTGTTGTACGCGTCGTCTAAAATATACGCGCCGCCGCTTTCTATCAGCTGTAAACGATGGGGGATAGCTTGCAGCTTCGCAACCCCTTGCGCAATCTCCTGCGCCGTCACGCCCAGGCCTTCGTAAGCAAGCGTAGCCGCAAGTGCAATATTTTCCGCCGCGTGCGCCCCAAGCAACGACGTTTCCACTTCCACGCGTTCATCGCCAAGCACCAAAGTAAATTTCGTACGAGTCGGCAACAGCTGTAAGTTTTCCACGTTATTTAAGCCGGCAAACACCACGCTTTCTTTCAAAAACTCTTCTTCGAACGCGTCCTGCATACGCGCCTGCAAGCTTTCGCCGCACACACAAAACGCTTCGCCGCGCACCACCGCGCTCTTTTCATTAAAGGCGTTTTCCACCGACCCGAACGTTTGCATATGCTGTTCGCAAACACCCGTAAACGCTGCAAAATCGGGCTTCACCAAATCGACAAGCTCCTGCACGTCGCCTTCGTTTCGCGCGCCCATCTCCGCGATAAATATTTGCTTATTCGCAAAATCCGCCGACAGCACCGTTTTCGCAATCCCCATCGGCGTGTTGTACGATTGCGGCGTTGCCACCACGCTAAATTTCTCTTCCAAAATGGTTTTTAGTATGTTTTTTACGGAGGTTTTGCCATAGCTACCCACGATAGCTACACGCACGATTTGCGTTTCATCTAATACCTGCCCTGCCCGTTTGACAAATTTTGCATTTCTTGTTTTTTCAAACGGAGCGATTATCGCCGCCGCCAGCGCAAGCAAGAAAGGCAACAAAATCACCGCCAACGCAAAGGGCACGTAAGCAATCAACGCATACGTTTGCGAACTGTTTACCTTACTCAAAAATGCCAAAACGGCGATAAAGGCATACGTCACGCACGCCACCAAAAACGCGTACAAAACAAACAAACGCTTGAGCCGCGATGTCCAGTTCACCTGCACTTTCAAAGCATATTTTCTATCCGCCGCCAAATAACAAAGCATAAGTCCGATAAAAGGGAGCGCGGACACAATCAACGCCGCTTTCACGCCCAAAAACGAAAAGCACAGCGCGGTAATACCGCACGTGAGCGCCAAGCACAGCGCCAACACGCACAAACGGTTAAACAGCATATTTTCTTTCGCCGACAGCCAGCACAAGAACTTTTTGCCCTTGTACCCCGATTGTTGCATAACGCCCGCGCTTTTCACCGACGCCATACAAAACAGCGTAGTACACAAAAGCGTTGCCGCAATTCTTTGTAAAACTTCACCCATACAAAAATTCCTCTACCGTCAAATTAAAAACAAGCGGCCGCTCCGCAAAGGCAAAATGTCCGCCTTGCATCGTGACCAGCTTCCCGTTTTCCAGCGCACTTTCGTATATCTTCGCTTCTTTCAGCGTAGTCACTTTGTCGCTTTCGCCCTGCACGATCAGCACCTTGTTTTTCACCTGCGCCGCACAGCCGCGCAAATCTTCATTGACAATTTTTTTATAACTTTCCTTCATAATCGGCGACAAAGAGCGATATTCCTTGCTCCCAAACCGCCTTTCGGCAAACCGCGGAAACAACCGCTTTACCAAACGGTACAACCGCACCTTGCATTTATATGTAAAACCACGGTTTACAATAATCCCTGCAGGACCTGTCAACACGATTTTATCAAACAAATCGCTGTTTTCGCTTGCCGCTTTCACCGCCACTCTGCACCCAAACGAATGAGCAATCACGTGCGGTTTTTTCAGCTTCAACTTCGCCATCACGCCTTGCAGCCACTGCGCGTAATCCCCCACGGAAAACGGCTTCGTCAAAGCCATGGTATCGCCAAATCCTATAAAATCAATCGCCGTCACGCGAAAAAATTTAGAAAAATATTCGATTTGCGCCGCAAACGCCTGCTTCGACGATAAGTATCCGTGCAACAAAAGCAAATGCTTTCCTTTCCCCTTTTGTACGTACGCCACACCGTCGATTTTCTTTTCCGTTTACCGCGCCCCCCTTATAAAATTTTCAACATCTCCACCGCGTTTTCCACGCCGCCGTAATACTTTTCCCGAACACGCGCCTTTTCAAACCCACGGGAAGCATACAGCCCGATTGCCGCCCCGTTAGATTCACGCACTTCCAAAAACACACGCGCCGCGCCCTGCGCCTTCGCCCGCGACAAGAAGGCGTCCAACACGCTTGCGCCAAGTCCCTTTCGCCTATGCGTAGGCACTGCGGCAACGCGCAACACTTCGCCATCGTCAAACAAAACGCTGCCCAGTAAATACGCCAAAATTTCCCCGTCTGTTTCCGCGCACACGCCGCAAAAATCCCTGCGCAAAACGGTGGAACGTATACTTTCTACCCCCCACGCGTCGTCAAAGCACAGCTTTTCTATTTCCGCAACCGCGTCCGCGTCCTGCTCCGTTATCGCCCGAACGTTCACTTGCATTTTTGCATCTCCGCCGAGCTTTTTCTCACGTACAACGCTTCCAGCTCCCCAAACGCGCCCTTTTCCGCTTTCGCCAAAACGGCCTTTTGCAAACCGTCCACAGGCGAAACCACCTGCACCGCCGCTTTATCCGCAATCGGCAACGCACTGCACGCATACAAAACGTAGCCCTGCGCTACAAGCGCAAGCACTTCTTCTTCCGTCAAATACGCAGGCGCATAGCACACTTCGCCGTCTTGATAACCGCACGCGTAATACGCGTCGTGCAACGCATTGATTAAGCATAAAACCTTGGTGTTTTCTTGTTCTTTCGTATTATATGCAATCACGTCAAAAGAAGTTACGCCCAAAGTCGGCTTCCCCGTAGCAAGCGCAAACCCCTTTGCCGCCGAAATACCGATACGAATACCCGTAAACGAACCTGCACCCACCGCCGCGGCAAAAAAATCGCACGCTTGCACGCTCAACTGCGCACGCGCCAAAACGTCCTGCACCGCGCCCATCAAATTGACGGAGTGCCGCATCGCGCAATCAGGCAAAAACGCCGTCGTCACCACGCCGTCCTTGCACGCCGCCACGCACATATAATCATTGCTTGTATCTATCGCTAAAAAGTTTTTCAATATTCTATCTCTCTTTCATTTTCGCTTATTTTAGAAATCGCCACGCGCTTAACCGCTCTTGGCAACAACGGCGCGATGTTTTGCGCCCATTCAATCAGGCAAATACCGCCCATATCGAAATAATCGGCAAGCCCCAGCTGTTCCGCCTGCTCCACGCTTTCAATGCGGTAGCAATCGTAATGAAACAACCGCCCGTCGTAATCGTTCATATACGCGTACGTCGGGCTAGTCACTTCTTCTTCAATGCCAAGCCCCAGCGCCACGCCTTTAGAAAACAGCGTTTTCCCCGCGCCCATTTCCCCGTCCAAAATTACCACGTCGCCTGCTTTAAGCGTCTCTGCGTATTGTTTGGCAAACTCCAACGTTTGCTCTGCTGATTTAGATATAAATTTCGCCATACTTTTTGCCCCACGCTATATCTTGATAGATTTCAAAAAGTTAGAAAGCCGTTTATACAAAAGCAAAGTCAACACGGAAATCGCCGCCGTCTTAATCAAATTAAACGCCAAAATAAACCAAAAGCTTTCTTGAAACACCGACGCCGCCGCGCCTTTCATATACAACGGAAACGTGATAAACCGATTGACGATAAGCGCCGTTACCGTACCGATACAGCACGCCAGCACAAGCGTAGGCACAACCACCTTCAAGCCCTTTTTCCATTGATACACGATAGACGGCAACAGAATAAACGAAGTGGTCATCAGCATATTCGCAAGCTCGCCAATGCCGCCCGAGCTGCTGCCAAAAATTCTAAGCCCTTCCTTCAAAGCGCAAACAATCACACCTTCTATAGGTCCAAGCAAAAAGGCAATCAATAAAATGAACACGTTGCCAAAATCCAGCTTCAAAAAAGGTACGGCAGGAAAGATAGGAAAATCCAACAAGCTCACCACGTACGCAAGCGCGACAAACGCCGCCATCAGCGCAATACGCTTGGCGGAAAACCGTTTTTTAAGATTTACCCTTTTTTTGCTTGCTTGCATACCTGCCCCCTTTGCTTTTTCTATTTTTTCGCTCCTACCGTCACACAATCACTTATGCAACCACACGGAAATATTCCGCGTTTCATAATATTCCTTCGCCGTCGATTTATATTCACGCAACACAATCGTTTCGCCGTCCGTTTGTTGCAAAATATGCGTTACGTTATCTTCGCTTCGCCCTTGCGCATACCCGTTTACATCTACCGCAAGCGTATGCTTTGCGTCTAAATCCACTTCCTTGCTATCCGCGCACAGCACGATAGGCCCTTTTTCCACCGCATACAACCCCACGGCGTCGGCATTGACGCTTTCCGCGCCCACGATACGGTACGGCATATCCAAAACAAGCGCAATTACATCGCCGCTTGCCACCGCCATCGCCGCATAGCCGTTCTCCGCCTGCGCCTGCACCGCTTGCCCGTTTTTCGTAAGCGTAAACGCTTGACACCAAGCTGGAACACGCAGTTTCAGCGTGCCCACACCGTCAGCTTTTTCCACGAAAATACGCACCGCGCCGTCGTACGGATAGCCCGTTTCCACGCGCAAATCCAGCGTTCTTTCGCCTTTCAACGCATACCTGCCCCCTTCGTAGAAGCCCAGCGTTGCCACGCCGCTGTTTTCCGTCAAAGCAATCCAAGGCAACACGCCGATCAGCGCAAACCCGATAGCGATACAGCAACCAAAGTACGCATATTGCCCCAGCGATTGCTCTCCACCGATTTTCAAAGGGCGTACGTTTTTATACACGGGCGAATAGCTGTCAAAAATAGGCACGATTTTGTTATGTACGTACGAACCGTCGTTATACGCGCCCAAATACAAGTTATAAAACGCGCGTTCGATAGCGTCCAAATACGCCGCCTTACCCGTATGCGCAAACAACTGCGCCAAATATTTACAGTAAGTGACCGTCACGCAAGTTTCTTGGCGCACCGCCCACAGCCGATCGTCCGTCGTCTGCATCTTCGTGCCGTTATCCAAAAACTCGTCGTAATGCCCCACACCACCGATAATGGTAAAATCCGTTTCCAACAACCTATCGGCAAATCTTTCGCACGCCGTTAAGCAATCCTGATTGCCCACGGCTTCGTAAAATTCCAGCAACCCTTCAAAGCAGGAAATCATCTCGTACGCCTTTTTCACAGCGTATTCAAAGGGCGCTTTTTTATCTTCAAATGCGTTGACGAAAATATTTTCCCCGTTAGAATTTTGGTTCTTGATAAGCAATTTCGCCCAAGTCAAATACCGCTCTTCTCCCGTTTGCTTGTACAGCTTGACCATCGGTTGCAAAAGCGATGCGGAGTTTGCCGCCCCCCACGCCTTGCTCGTCTCGTGCACGGGAATTTTACCGTCTTCGTACCCCACGCGGTCAATGATATAATCGGCATGTTTTTTCAGTGCTTCGACAATTTGTGCTTTTAAAACCCCGTCACGGCAAATTTCCATAAAATACTGCATACCCAGCATCACGTACTTTCTGCACCAAATATCCCAACCGTTAAACTCCGTTTCTACGGTATAAGTGGAAAACCGCCCCAGCTTGTCCTGCGTAGTCAGCATATCGCGCACGCTGTTTTCCAAAACAGCGTACAACGCGTCGTCCTGCGTGTAAGCGCAAATGAGCGCGCAACCGCGCATATATTTCCCCCAAAACTCCCCTTTCCAATAATTTTTCTCTCCATCGGGAAGCTCACGAAAAGGCTTTACCAGCAATTTCCATAACAGCTCGTCCTTCGCGTAGGTGTTTTGCATGGACAAAAACGCTTCGTGCGCCACACCCGTCCATTGTAATTTTGCCATATTCATAACACATCTCCTTTTTATCTACGCACCGTGCAGGGTAGTTGCGTGTTCCCCTGCATTGTCCGCTCAACACAATTATAGCAAATCCCCCGATAAATGTAAAGCACTTGAAAGAAATTTCCCTATAAAAAAGCGGAGTGTAACACTCCGCTTTTGCGTTTTAGCTTTCTGTCAACGGGAAGTCCACAAAAAACGTACTGCCTTCTCCCACACGGCTCTCCACACCGAAATGCAAATCGTGCCGCACGAGCACGGCTTTTACGATGGACAACCCCAACCCCGTACCGCGCACGGGCCGTTTGTGCGTTTCCGCCGAACGGTAATATCTATCCCAAATGGTTTCCAACTCTTCTTCCTTGATCCCTTTCCCCGTATCCCTTACAGAGAAACGGAAAGTGCGCTCGTCCAGCATTTTCAAGCCAACGTACACCTTTTTATCTTCGCCCGTATAGTTAACCGCATTGCCTATCAAATTGTACAATACCTGCCCGATTTTCAGCTCGTCCACGTCCGCAAGCAATCCGTCTTGAATATCCGTTTCAAACACGTAATTTCGCTCGTCTTGAAAGTAGGCAAACCTTTCCAAAACTTCCTGCAAATACGCGCTCATATCCACCGTTTGCACTTCCAGCTCTTGAATACCCGAGCGTAGCTTCGATAAATCCAAAAGGTCGGTCACAAGCGATGCCAAACGATCGGCTTCGTCAATGATAACCTGCGCGTGCTTGTCGCGTTTTTCCTTCACGTCCCCTGAAATTTCCATAATCATCGCCGCATACGCCTTCACCATTGTAAGCGGCGTTTTGAAATCGTGCGAAACGTTGGCAATCAACTGCTTTTGCAGCGCGTCCATTTTCGACAGCTCCGCCCGCGCGAAGTCCAGCGTCCACGCAAGCTCGGAAAGCTCGCGGCTATACACAGCGCCGCCGAAACGCACGTTGAAATCGCCGGCCGCAAGCTGTTTCGCCTTTTGCGTCATGTCGGCAATCGGCTTTACTGTCCACGCCGCCAACACCGAACTAATCGCAAGCGCGAGAAGTGACAAAATCAACGCCACACTCACCATACGCACGACGATTTGCTGGAACGCAGTTTGAATAAACTCCAACGATTTTTCCACGTAAATATAATGCGCATTTTCGCCGCTGGCAAACAGCGTAATTTGCGCGCCGTACACGTACGCGTTCTCGCTTTCGTAAATCACGTACCCTTTTTGCCCGTTTTTTTGCAATTGTCCTTTCAGCTCTTCCAGCTGCGCCGAATAATCGTCCGGCTCCGTCGTTGCACCTGCAATAAAATCGGGAATGTACGGATGCACGACGATACCGCCCAAATCCAAAACAAAAATATTTGCGTCATACCGCGAAGCAAGATACCGCACGTACTCACTGCGATTGTCTTGATACGAAGTCGGCGTTTCCGAAACGATATCCATGTAAATATACAGTCTTTGTTCTTCCAGCTCTTTTCGCACTTCTTCCTTATAGGTACGCGAAACCGACATATATAAAGCCACGGAAACGGTCACGATCAAACCGATAGATAAAATAGACAAAATCAGCCAAAGCACGACGTAAAAGCTGACGCCGCGTTTGCCGCGCCGCTTATCCCACAAGCCCAAGCCTGCGTTTACGCCTTTTCTCCTTTGCTTTTGCTGTTGTTTATCCATTTCGTTCTCCACCGTTTGCAATACGCAACTTGCCGTCACGTGTTATTTTTTACGCTTCAAACTTGTACCCAAGCCCCCGAAGCGTCACGATAAACTTACGGTATTCCTTCAAGTTCCCGCGTATCATTTTGATATGCGTATCCACCGTGCGGTCGTCGCCGTAGAAATCAAAGCCCCACACGTCGTAAAGCAGCTTTTCTCTCGTCAACGCGATACCGTTGTTTTGCACGAGATAGAATAAAAGCTCGTATTCCTTGGGCGTCAGCTCCACCTTTTCGCCGTCCACGTACACGTTTCTGCCGACAACGTCAATTTCCAGCCCTTCAAACACGTATGTAGAAGTGTTCGCCGCGTGCGTTCTTCTTTTGGTGACCGCGTGAATACGCGCCATCACTTCCTTGGGCGAAAACGGTTTGGTCACGTAATCGTCCACCCCCAGCTCAAACGCAAACAGCTTATCATATTCTTCCGAACGCGCCGACAGCATAATCACGGGGATATCCTTGGTCTTTTTAATTTCTTTCACCGCAGAAAACCCGTCCAAATGCGGCATCATCACGTCCATAAGCAGCAAATCGAAATCCTGCTCACGGCACATTTTCACGGCCTTCATACCGTCTTCCGCGTCAAACGCTTCGTGTCCTTCAAATTCCAAATATTCACGGAGCACTCCGCGAATCATTTCTTCGTCGTCCACAATCAAAACTTTCATTTGTTTTACCTCCGTACTTTTGCGCTCTGCGCTCACATTGATAGACGTATATATTTTATATATACCCCAAGCCGAACCCTTTATAACGCCGCAAAAAGCTGCAAAATCCGTCTTATGCGTATATTATAGCATATATTTTTTCTCTTGTCAAATACACACACTTATCTTCTTTTTCGCATATACTGTAAATAGAGAGGTATTGTCTATGCAACTGACTTTTTCTATGCTGCGGACAAAAGAAGTGATCAACGTACAAGACGGCAGAAAGCTTGGCAAGGTATGCGACGTGGTTTTGTGCCACCCCGAAAACAAATGGGTGGGCATCGTAGCCCCCAACGGTAGAAGCTGGAACCCCAAGAAAAACGGCTTATTTATCGATTTTAAGCATATCGTCAAAATCGGTGAAGACGTCATTTTGGTCAATGTCGGTTCCGCGCAAACCGGCCGCAAAAAAACGCCGCCGCCCTGTCCGCCTTCATGCGAGCCCGAACGCCCCTGTTCTTCAACGCCGCGCAACTACGACGAGTTTGAATAACACGCTTTTACAATTCAACGCATACCTGCCCCCTTGTCTTGATAAATTTTACCGCGTATAAATTTTTAAAAACTTGCGCATACTCTTTACACCTGCTACATAGCGCAGCGTGCCTTTCCGCCCCTGCGTTCAAGGAGGTAAGATATGCAAAAAGTAGAAATTTGCGGCGTAAACACGGCAGGACTTCCCAAGCTCACCGCCAAGGAAAGCGAAGAATTGATGCTACGGCTGAAAAACGGAGATAGACAAGCAAGGGAAACGTTCATCGTGGGCAATATGCGGCTCGTGCTTTCGCTCGTCAAACGCTTTCGCATCAAAAATTTAGGCGTCGACGACGTATTTCAAGCAGGGTGCGTAGGGCTTATCAAGGCAATCGACGGCTTTGATATCAGCGTCGGCGTCAAATTTTCCACTTACGCCGTGCCCATGATTATCGGCGAAATCAAAAGGTATTTGCGCGACGGCAATTCCCTGCGCGTATCCAGAAGCATTCGCGATATGGCGTATAAGGTGTTGCAAGCACGCGAACAAATCGAAGCAGGCGACGAAGAAGCGACCATTCCGCGCATCGCACAACAACTTGGGGTTGCCGAACGCGAAGTCGTGTACGCGCTTGACGCCATCTCCGACCCCGTATCCTTGTACGAGCCCGTGTATAATAAGGCAGGCGACACCCTGCTGCTTATGGACCAGCTTTGCGACGAAAAAAACACGGACGAAATTTGGACGGAGCACGTCGCCTTAACGGAAGCGATGGAAAAATTAGGCGAACGCGAAAAGCGCATTTTATTCTTGCGTTATTACGAAGGGAAAACGCAAACGGAAATCTCCCAAGAAGTCGGCATTTCCCAAGCGCAAGTTTCCCGTTTGGAAAAAAACGCACTCAACAACATCCGCTTTAACATTTCCTAATTGTTTCCCACACCTATTTCCTTTTCACTCCACAACTCACAACTCCTAACTCCCGACTAACAAAAAACTCCCCTGCCAAAGCAAGGGAGTTTTATTATCGTAAATAATTTTAGAAATTGTAAGGGCTTGCCGTACCTGCCGTTGCATAAGCCGCGGAATACGGGAACGCGCCCATTTGACCGTTTGCATTTGCTTGGGGCATCATATAGCCGTAGGGGTACATACCCATGCCGTAAAATCCGGGGAACATATTTGCGTATGCGTAGGGATTTACAATGAACGGCGCGGACGTATATGCAGGGGAATACGAATATTCCAACAAATACTTCGCCAAATATTTTTTCACCTTGTTCGGGCGTTTTACGTGTTCCATTCTAAATTCGCCTGCCGTTGCCATACCCATCGAAATGCAAACCGTACCGTAGCGGAAAAATTTACCTTTCACCGATTGTTGTACGTACACGGACATACCGGGCGTAAAAATGAAACGCTTATTTTCTACCATACCGGAGAACACTTTACCGTTTTCGTTAACGATTACATTCCCTTCTAAACGATACCGCGTTTGTTTCGCGTTATGTACAAGCACCCAAACAGTAATTAACGAAATAGCAACCCATACCGCCGATACAATCGTCAATATTGTTCCCAAAGCGCCGTTTACACCTTCAAGTACGTTTACAAGCAAGCTATCAACTGCCGTTTCGGTTTCAACGGTCGCACCCGTTACCCCCCCACGCAGTTTTTTAATCCAAGCATCTAATCTTTCCGCAAATAAACTTTCGCCCATCAAATACAAATAAGCTGGAATTCCAATGCCAAGGATTAAGAACGCCAATAAAGAAAATGCACTCCAACCGCTGCGCTTAATGATAAGCGATTGCTTTTTATCTTCTTTCATTGTGCAACCTCCACGAACAAAGAGTTTTACTCACCATCAAAATATAATTCTCGCGACATTATACTCTATGATATAATTATTATAATCTACTTTTATGTAATTGTCAAGTAAATTACGAAAAATACTTGTAAATTTTTTGCATTTTTTTGCTTTTTTCCTCCGTGCCGTTTTTTTGACAAATCACACGCGTTTTTTTACGTTTTTTTGCTTTTTTGCCCCTTTCGCCGTTAAGGCATTCTTTCCCTTTTATGTAAAGGCGTTCCGACAAAAAAATATGCGTTTTTACAAAACTTGATTTTTTATTTTTTGAAAAATCGTGCTATAATGCACGCAAACGCTTTGAGCAAAAGGATTACAGCGATTATATGGTCGTTTATGTAGAATATGTTTTTTTGGAAAATTTTGTGCTGGACTTTACGCTTTTGACGCTTTCTTTATGCTCCGCAAAAGTCAAAACCGCAAAGAAAAATTTGCTGTTTTCCGCGCTTTTGGGTGCAGCGTTCGCACTGCTTTTTCCCCTGCTTTCCCTGCCCTTTTTTTGCGAAAGTTTGCTCAAATTTACCATCGGTTTTGTGCTTTGTTTTTTCGCCTATCCGCACATAAAAACCAAAAAACAACGGAGCCGGTACGCGTTTATTTGCTTTTTCTTTTTTTGTTTTTCCTTTGCTTTTGCAGGCGCACTCTTTGCCGTATCGTATATGGCTTCACAAAATGCAAAAAGCTACGCAATAGAAAAATTGCCCTTTTCTATGGTCTTTGCCGTTTTTGTGTTTCTATGTCTTTTCTCTTTTCGCGCCGTACAAAAGCTGTATCAAAAAAAGCGTGTTTTATCTCATACCTATTCCTGCGCAATCCCTTATAACAAAAGGGTTGTAGCCGTTTTAGGTTTTTTAGACAGCGGCAACAAGGCGACCAAAAACGGCGTGCCCGTTTGCTTTATTTCCCCCGTATCCGCCTACGAAATTTGGCAGGAAGATTTTTTATTCTTTGAACAAAAAACCGAAAAAGCTACGTTTGATTGCACTGCTGAAAACGAAAAATACGGGGGGCAGGTATGCGATCAAATCACCATCCAAACGCTTGGGGGTGAAAAAATGCTTTTTGTTCGCTTGGGAGAGTTACACGTGAAACTTGATAACGGGTGCGTAAAAAAGCAGGTATATTTTGCCGTTTCGCCGCATATCTTATCACAGGATTACGATTTGTTATTACCTGCGGATATTTTAGAAGATATCGTTTAAAAAATAGACCTTTTTTGCATAATTTTGCCGTTTTTTGGCGTAAAATAGGAGAAAAATATGAAATTCGTGGAAATTTTGAAAGTGTTTTTGCAAAAATTTTGCGGTACTTGCGACAGCGCAACCGTCGATTACGTTTGCGGAAACGGCGAAGCGTTGCCCTTGCCTTTGAGTGCGGAAGAAGAACAAAATTCCTTGCGCCTTTTGTTGCACGGCGAAGAGCAAGAACGGGGCGACGCCAAGGCACGGCTTATCCAGCACAATTTGCGTTTGGTTGTGTACATATCCAAAAAATTCGATAATACGGGCGTAGACAGCGACGATTTGATTTCCATCGGCACAATCGGCTTAATCAAAGCCATTCATTCGTTCAATCCCGAAAAAAATATCAAGCTTGCCACCTACGCATCGCGTTGCATTGAGAACGAAATTTTGATGTATCTTAGGCGCACGGCGCGGTTGAAAAGCGAAGTGTCGTTCGATGAGCCGCTCAACACAGATTTTGAAGGAAACGAACTGCTCCTTTCCGACGTTTTAGGCACTTCCGCCGATACCGTGTACGGAAGCATTGAATCGAAGGCAGAAAAGGAACAGCTGACGGAAGCGTTGAAAAAACTGACGGACAGAGAACGAAAAATCATGTTTTTGCGCTTTGGGCTTGGCGGCGAAGAAGAAATGACGCAAAAGGACGTTGCCGACCTTTTGGGCATTTCGCAAAGCTATATTTCTCGCCTTGAAAAGAAAATTATTTCACGGCTGAAAAAAGAAATCACAAAAATGGGCTAAACAAAACCCCGTGCGTTTTTAAGCGCACGGGGTGAATTTTATATAATTTTACGAACGCGTCCAGCCGTCGCGGAAATAATAGACGCGTAAATATTTCGCCGCCGTTGCAGGGTTAGATAAATCTTCCGCGGAAACGGCTTTGTTGCCGCTTGTCCAACCGCTTGTTTGCGCAAAGGTAACGGACGCAACGTTGCGGCTGTTATCAATCACGCGCGCGCCGATATAGCAAACGCCGCTTCCAAAGGTGATGCTTGTCAAGCCGCTGCATTCCGCAAACGCACGCCGCCCCACCGTTTTCACACTGTCAGGGAGCGTGATTTGTATAAGCAACTTGCAGTTTTCAAAGGCACTGCCGCCGATCGCTTGTAAATTTTTTGAAAGCTGTATTTTTTGCAAACGCGTACAATAATAAAACGCCGAAAAGCCGATGCTTTCCACCGTGTCGGGCAAGGTGACGCTGATAACGGGGCGAAGCGCAAACGCGTCGTTGTCGATACGCGTTACGGGTACGCCTTGGTAGCTTTCCTGCACGACCACCGTCGTTTCTTCGCCGTTATAGCCCACTACGCTTGCCGATTGTCTGTCCTGCGATAAAGCGTACACCACGCCTTTTTGTTCTTGCTCCGTTTGCGAATTTGGCAACACGCTTGCCACCAGCTCACACGCGCTACACGCAATTACGCTTACTACCGCGCAAATGCAGGCGCATATCGCTTTCCATTTTCGTTGTGCTTTCATAGAAACACTCCTTTCTTTCCCTTTTCTATGATAGTATCACTTTTTTTGTTTTTTGTCAAGTTTTTTGTAAATGCTTTTATAGGCAAACGCAAGAGCGACCGCTATCGAAGCAAACAGCGCGTACCAATAAACGGAGCCCATCACGTAGGGCAAGGTTTTGGAAAAACCGAACAAGCCCACGGGAGAAAAGTAGTTGACGAAAAAATACGGGAACGGCTCACCGCGGCCAAAATCCACCTGCCATATCCCCAGCACGCTGACGATAGAAAAATACGCCAAAAACGGCAAAAACGAAAGCCATATCGCGCGTTTATAATTAACGGGCTGTCTATCGATAAAAAAATCCAGCAAGGCAAGCACGGGCGTGACGGCGTGTGTCCAAATATTCGGGAGCGCCCACGGGCGGTAGTTTGCGTCGCCCGAAAACGGGGCTAGCAAAGCGCAAAACACCAAGCAGGTCATAGAAATGCTGACAATAGCGACAAAGCGCAAAAGATATAATCGTTGCATACCTGCCCCCTTGCTTTTGCGTTTTGAGAAGCAAAACACCGCCAAAAACACGTAGAGAACGCCCAGCCAAATATTCGATTGTGCCGTGAAATACATCAGCCGTGAAAAGGGGGTTGTGTAGCCGTCCGCTTGCGCTGTCAACAGCCCCAGCACCACCCCGAAAAATGCGCTGACCGCTACGGCAATTTTCATAAATTTATAAAAGCTTTTATCCATATTGTCAGTTTGCGTAAGAGAGAAAAAAGTATAACAAAAAAAACGGCCCGAAAGCCGTTTTTTGTTTGTAAGTTTTTCGTTTTTTAATACCCGATTTGCACTGCGAAGAACAAAACAAGCAAGGTTAAGGCGAACATTAAAATTTGGAACAGCCACGTCCATTTTACCCATTTTGCGTACGATACGTTGGCAATCGAAAGCCCTATCAACAACACGGGGTTGGTGGGCAAAATTACGTCGGTAAAGCCGTCCGCCATACAGTACGTGAGCACCACGACCGTCGTGGAAATGCCCAGCGTTTGCGCTATCGGTAAAATGATAGGCATAATCAACATAATTTTCGCCGACGACGAGCCGATGAATACCTGCAAGAACAAAATCAAAAGGTAGATAAGCACTACGCACAAATACGGGCTTTTATCCTGCAAAGCGCGCACTGCCACGAACATAATCGTATCTAAAATGCCGCTTTCCGCCATAATCAATTTGACGGACGAAGCAAGGGCAATCAACGCCACCGCAGGGAGCATTGCCATCGCGCCTACGCCAAGGTGCTTAAATACGGCTTTTTTATCGTCGCAAACCAGCAAACCGCAGATAATGCCGCCCACCAAGAAGCTGACGGCTAAAATGGGAATTGCAAAGCCGGAAATGGCGCGGACAGTCGCGACCGACAACAGCACGACAAGCTGCACTGCAAAGAAAATCAAGTAAATTTTGAAAATGCGTTTTTCTTCGGGCGTTTCTTCGTAGCCGGACATAGAAATGGATTGACGCTTTTTTTGGTCTATCGCATAGGTGAGCGATTTTTCGGGATTTTTCGTGATTTTGCGTACGTGCAAAAGCAGGAACGCGGAAACGCACGCGTATACCATAAAGAAGAATACGATTCTCAGCCACACCCCGTCGACGATGTACGTACCTGCAAGCTCGGCTACTATCCCTACGGAAAACGGGTTGGTGATTGCCGACGAAAAGCCAAAGCACGCCGCCATCATACAAACGCCCAAGCCCGTGAGCGTATCCAAGCCCATTGAAAGCATAAATACGACAATCAAGGGAAGCAGCGTAACCAGCTCTTCAAACATACCGAAAAAACTGCCGAACGCCATAAAAATAAAGGCGGTTACGCAAACGACAAGGCGTTTTTTCGCGGAGAATTTCGCTACCGTTTTTTGGATAATAATGCGTATGCCTTGCGTTTTCTCAAACAGGTTGAACACACCGCTCATAATCAGCAAAAATACACTGATCATAATAATCGTCACGGCATCTTCCGACGCAAACACGCGGAAGGGCGCGGTGATGACTCGCCAAAAGGCAATGCCTTTGGTTTCTAACTGCTGATACGTGCCGTCGATAATCATACCGTCTGCGTCACGCTGATATGCGCCTTGCGGAATAAAGTTGGTTAAAATGCCGCAAAGGGCGATGATTGCCGTGAGCAAAATTACGATAAACAAAAAGGATTTTTGGTTTATTTGCGAAAACGCTTCTTGTTTTTCAGGTTTGTTTTCTATCTTTTGTGTTTGTTCTTCCATAATCGCACCTTATTTTTCGCTTTCTTCTTTTAAAATGGCGCTTGCCACGTACCATATCACGCTGCTGCGTTTGTCTTCGGGTACGAAGAACCAAATTTCCTTGCCTTCGTAAATTTCAAAGTTTTGCCCTGCGCCGAACAAAATGCGGTAGATATTTGCCATCGGGAAATGCTTTTCGATTTGTTCGCCGTCCTGCGTGCCGCAATAGGTAAGCCCCGTTCTGTCCAACACGCACTCGCCTTCGCCTGCGTGACGCGTTAAGCTATCGCCCGTTTTAGAGCCGTGGCGAAGCTCGACCTTGCTTGTCAAGCGATAATCGGGGTTGGAAACAATTTCTTCTTTAAGCTTATCCGCCTGCCATTGATACCACGAAGCGAAATTGTCGAAGGGTTTGTTTTCGTCAAAGCCGTATCTGTCGTTGAGCGTATATGCCTTACCGCAGGCGTTACAGGTGATCGTATGCCCTTTGGCTGCAAGCGAACAAATTGCGCCGCAATCGGGGCAGCGGAACAGGATATTTTCCAGCCCTTCCGCCAGCTTTTTCGATTTGTAATGCACTTCGGGATGTTGTGCAAGCCAAGCGAACTCGTCGTAATAAAGCGCGCCGTCAATGCGGTTTTGCAGCTCTTCCAAGGAAAGCGTTTTCACTTCTTCCTGCGTCAACAGCTGTTTGAATTCGGCTTCCACGAAGCTGCCCTTGCGCACGCCGTTGCCCCATTTGGGATCACATAAATAATCGCCGCACAAATGCACCGTGTACACTGGCACGCCCATACGCTGGATAAAGCGGTAGGTGGTGTCTTGTATGCCTTCAAACTTGCCAACGGTGGAAAGCCGCGCTTCGGGCATCATCGCAAGTACGCCGCCGTCTTGAATTACGCTGAGCGCGTTTTTCGCGTTTTCCAAATCGCTTGCGAACATACTCTTGGGAATACAGCCCACGCGATGCAACACGCGGCGCAAAAAGTTATGATAAAAATACAATCTTGCCGTGATAAATTGCGGACGGTATTTACGTAAAATACGACCAGCGTACACGAAATCGACAAAAGAGCCGTGGTTGCAAAGCACGATTGCCGGCTTTTCTATTTCCCCGACCGTGTTTTTTAAGCGGATTTTGATTTTCGTATCAAAGGCAAGCACGGTGTAGAACGCCGCAAGCGCGAAAAGCACTCTATCGGGCTTTCTGGGGCGGTTGTCCTTTTGGTTGCGCTTTTTCATATAGTTGTTGATTGCGGCGAATACCTGCGATTTTTTACAGAACAGTACAATGATTGCCGCAATCAAAACCGCGAAAATAACCGCCGATAAAATCCAGCTTGCCGCCATCGCCAAATGCCCCAAGCCAACGCCGATTAAAATGGACGGGATTGCCCCGACGGTGGTTAAAAATATGTATTTGGGATAGCGAATATCCAAGGACGCCGCAAATAAGCAAATTAAGCCGTACGGGATTGCCGGCAGGAAATACAAAATGAATACGATAAGCGCAATGCGTTTGGATTTGCGCGCGTAGTCGAAATCAAATTCGGCGTTAGTGGAGAAATATTCGGTCAAGCGTTGGCCGTAAATTTTATACAGCACGAACAGCACGGTATTACCCACGAACACGCCGCAAATGCAAATTAAACCGCCTTTCCAAATACCAAAGCTTATGCCTGCCATCACTTGCACGGGTTCAGCAGGAATAAAGGTCAAAACTACCTGCAACATGGAAAGACAGCCAAAGCCAACCCAGCCGCGCCAGCCAAGCCCAGAAAGCTGGTCCTGCACTTCTTCTTTCGTCACGTCGTCCTTGAAAAGTTCTTTTAATATTTGTACGTTGTCACCGGAGAAAAGGAAAAACAAAGTCAACGCGAACAGGACGAGCACGCCCAGCCCCGTGAAAATTTTTCTCTTTATCTTTCTGCTCGGTTTTTTCGTTGTCGTTTGCGTCAATATAAGCACCTTTACCTTGTTTGATTTTAGTATAAGGGAACGCGCGCCGCCACACGCGCGTTTGTTTAATTATACTATAATTAAGGTATATCCGTCAAGTGTTTTTTTCTTTTTTCGTCTTATTGCCATAAAATCGTATGATTTGCACAAAAAAATTAGTATATTTTTATGAAAAATACGACGGTTTTTATACCGTCGTAGCATCGTTTTTTGGTTGGTTTTGGCGATTTTGCACTGTTTTTTGGGTTTTTTAGGGTGTTTTTCGGGGATTTTAGGGGTTTTAAGGCACTCTTGCGCCCAAAATATGGATACAGCGCAAGCGTTCAAAGGAATAGCTTGTGATCGGGCGGTTGAACGCGTCGTTGGTGTGCGCCGCGACAAGCGGTGTGTCCCCTTGAAATCCAACGACCACGGGCGTGTGATAAAAATCCCCCGTCGCCCTGCCGAACTGCACGAAGTCGCCGATACGCAGTTGATTTTGCGCCACTTCTACAGCAAAAGGACCTGCGCCGTTCCCTATGCCTGCGCTCTTTTCGTTGTTTATCAAGAAATTGTAGAAATACTCTACGCCCGTCCACGCCGCCGCCCTATCTTCGGGAGAGATGTAATACCAGCCCAAATCGGGGGTGTAGTTTTGCTGGGGCGCGCCTGCGAACAGGCATTGTGAAGCGAAGTTGGTGCAATCACCGCCAAGACGGGAAAAATCCATATAGGCAGGGTTTCGTGAAAACGCCCACTTTTTTGCGTACGCCACGGCGGCTTGGCGGTCATAAGCGATAATTCTCATGCTATATCGTATGCGACGCTTTGGAAATGGGTGCATAAAAATTATGCGGAGAAGTTTTTGGCTTCTCCGCATATTGATTAGATTTGGTTTTTGCCCTTTGGCGCAAGGTCAACGCCGTATTGCGCCGTGTTTTGTAGCCAAAAATTATAAGCCGAAAGCTTTGGACGCTTTATCCAAATCGTCCGTCTTCATCACGATAGACGCCACGTCGCCTTTGATGGTCAAGCCGTACATATATTCTACGTTGATTTCCTTTTCGGCAATGACTTTGAGCATCGTTTGCAAGCTGCCAGGGCTGTGGGGTACGTCAACAATCAAAACGTCGGTGAGCATGGAAGAAAATCCTGCTTGGAACAACTTTTCTTTGCCTACTTCGGGCTTGTCGACAATCAAGCGGAGCAAACCGTATTCCGTCGTGTCCGCAAGCGAAAGCGATTGAATGTTGACTTGGTTTTCTTTTAACACTTGCAACACTTCGCCAAGACGGCCTTGTTTGTTTTCAATGAAAACGGATAATTGTTTTTCAATCATGATTTTTTTCTCCTTATCAATCGTATTTTCTCTTATCCATCACGTGCACTGCCTTGCCTTCGCTACGTTTGAGCGAACCGGGCTGTACGATGGTGATTTTTGCGTTTAATCCAAGCGCTTGCGAAATGGCGTGCCCGATTTTCTTGGTTACGCGTTCGATACCCCTGATTTCGTCCGTGTAATACGCCGTGTTGAGCTCTACTTGAATTTCCATCGTGTCCAAATTGTTGACTCTGTCCACGATAATCATATAGTGGGGAGTTACTTCTTCTACGTCGACAAGCGCCGCTTCTACCTGCGAAGGGAATACGTTTACGCCGCGGATAATCAGCATATCGTCCGATCTGCCCTTGAAACGGGAGATACGCGCGCTGGTTCTGCCGCAGCTGCACGCTTCGTGCGTGATGGAAGTTAAGTCCTTGGTGCGGTAGCGGATAAGGGGCAGACCTTCTTTTGTGAGCGTGGTGAACACGAGTTCGCCCGTTTCGCCGTCGGGTACGCCTTTGAGCGTTTTGGGATCGACGATTTCGGGATAGAAATGGTCTTCGCAAACGTGCAAGCCAGCGTGTGCATCGCAATCGCAAGCAACGCCCGGGCCCATAATTTCGCTTAAACCGTAAATGTCGTACGCTTTGATATTCAAGCGTTTTTCAATTTCCAAACGCATTTTTTCTGTCCAAGGCTCTGCGCCGCAAATCGCCGATTTTAACTTGATTTTGTCAAGCAGTCCTTCACTTTCCAGCACTTCGGAAATATGCAACAAATAGGACGGCGTGCAGGCGATTGCCGTTGCGCCGAAATCCACCATCATCGTGGTGAGCTTTTTGGAGTTGCCCGTGGACATAGGTACTACCATTGCGCCGATTTTCTCCGCGCCGTTATGCGCGCCCAAACCGCCCGTGAACAAGCCGTAGCCGTATGCGATTTGAATGATATCTTCTCTGCCTACGCCTGCCATCGTCATACAGCGCGCAACGCATTCCGCCCAAATGTCCAAATCGCGGCGGGTGTAGCCAACTACCGTTGCTTTACCCGTCGTGCCTGAGCTTGCGTGCACGCGCACAATGGAAGATTGCGGCACGGCGAACAAGCCGAACGGATAGGTATCGCGCAAGTCGTCCTTGGTCGTGAAAGGCAATTTTTCGATGTCTTCAATGCCTTTAATGTCCCACGGCGTTAAGCCCACCGCTTGCATTTTCTTGCGGTAAAATTCTACGTTGTGGTACACGTAATCGACAAGCTTTCTAAGCCGTGCGCTTTGTAAATTGCGCATTTCATCGTGCGACATACATTCTTTCGTTTGGTTCCAAATCATCGTTTTGTGCTCCCTTTAATTATTATAGCCCTTTTCAAAGGCAAGGGTGTTGATTTCAACCGTTTTGGGCGGTACGGTGGAGCGCAAGACTTCCAACCATTGCTCTTTGGAAAATTCCATATGCTTTGCCGCCAAGCCCAAAACTACGGAGTTGAGCACCTTGGTGTTGCCCACTTCTTTGGCGATTGCATCGCCGTTGATCGCGTACACGGTGTACTCCTTTTGTAAATTTTCTAAAATATTTTCGGGATATTCCGCCGCCCCGACCGTGACGGTCATAGGATCGATACGGCAATCGTTTACCACGATTACGCCGTCCTTTTTTAAGAAGTGCGCGTAGCGGAGCGCTTCCAAACGCTCAAACGCCAAAAGCACGTCTACGTCCCCTTCTTCTACCGTGGGTTCGCTTACCTTTTGACCGTAGCGCACGTAGGTGACTACGCTGCCGCCGCGTTGCGCCATACCGTGCACTTCGCTGAGTTTTACGTCGTATCCAGCGTTCAGCGCCGTTTTACCTATAATTCTGCTGGTGAGCAAGGTGCCTTGACCGCCCACGCCTACTACCATAATATTCATTATCTTTCCACCTTTTTGATTGCGTCGAATTTACAATAGCTTGCGCAAAGCCCACAGCCGTTGCACATAGCCGCGTTGATTACGGGAATACCGTCCTTTTTGGAAATGGCAGGGCAGCCGATTTTCATACACATACCGCATTTTTTGCACTTTGCTTCGTCCACCGCGCAATAGTTAGGGAATTTTTGCCCTTTCAAGAGTGCACAGGGGGCTTTGGCGATGATGACCGTTAACTGTCCGTTGTTGGCGCTTGCCTTGATTTTGCTTTCCAGCGATTTGATATCAAACGCGTTGATTTCTTCCACGTCGTTTACGCCGACTGCTTTGCAAAGCTGTACCAAATCGACGGCGTAGGTAGCGTTTTCCTGTAAGGTTTTGCCCGTTGCGGCGTGTTCTTGATGCCCTGTCATACCCGTCGTGCGGTTGTCTAAAATAATCACCGTACCCGCGCTTTGGTTATACACGGCGTTCATCAAAGAGTTGATACCCGTATGTAAGAACGTGCCGTCGCCGATGACCGCCACCCAGTTTTTCGTATACTCTCCGCCCTTGGCTTTTTCCATACCGTGCAAGGCGGAAATAGACGCGCCCATACAAATGCAGGTGTCGATTACGTTCAAGGGCGCAACTGCGCCAAGCGTGTAGCAACCGATATCGCCCGAAGCGTGGATTTTTAATTTATTGAGTACGGAGAACACCGAACGGTGGGGACAGCCGGGGCAAAGGATGGGCGGACGGGCAGGCACTTGCTTTTTCTCAAACACCGCATTGTCCGTGCCAAGCAACGCTTTTTTAAGCATATTCGCGCTGTATTCGCCCTGCACCGTGAACAGGTTTTTGCCGTCTACTTGGTAACCCCAAGATTTGATTTGTTCTTCCATCACGGGCTCTAATTCTTCCACGACTACCGTGCGTTTTACGCTTTGGATAAAGCTTTCGATAAGCTTTTTGGGCAAGGGATTGACCAAACCAAGCTTCAAAACTTTTGCCTTGGGGAACGCTTCCTTTACGTATTGATAGGCAATACCCGAAGTGATAAAGCCCACGCTGTCGTCTTCCCCTTCTATGCGGTTGATAGCAAATTCGCACGCGTCTTGCGCCAAGCGGATTTCACGCGCTTCCACAACCTTGTGCCTTGCGATTGCGTTGGCAGGCATCATAACGAATTTGGGCGCGTTGCGTTCATAAGTTTTATCTTCCACTTGCGCTCTTTCGCCGATTTCCACTATGCTTTGGGAGTGCGAAAGCTTGGTCGTCGTGCGCAAGATAACAGGCGTGTCGTATTCTTCGCTGATTTCATACGCCAAACGCATGAAATCTTTGGCTTCTTGGCTGTCGCTGGGCTCCAACACGGGCAAGTGCGCGCTGCGCGCAACCATACGCGTGTCCTGTTCGTTTTGCGAACTTGCAATGTCCGGATCGTCGGCAACGACAAGCACGAAACCGCCGTTGACACCTGTATACGCAAGCGTGTACACGGGGTCGCTTGCCACGTTTAAGCCCACGTGCTTCATACAAGCAAGCGAACGCACGCCTGCAATGCAAGCGCCTGCCGCCACTTCTACCGCCACCTTTTCGTTGGGCGCCCATTCGGCGTATACGTTTTCGTATTTGGCAAGATATTCGCTGATTTCCGTGCTGGGCGTGCCAGGGTATGCGGACGATACCTTTACGCCTGCTTCCCACGCGCCTTGCGCAATCGCTTGGTTACCCAGCATAATTTTTCTTTCGCTCATGGTTATTTACTCCTTAAATCTCTCACCCGTTTTGCCTTGCCTTCAAAGCGTTGCAAGGACGCAGGGGATTCCAACTGCACTTTGGCATCCAAGCCAAGCACCGTTTTGATTTTGTTTTTCGTCTTTTTCTCAATGCTTTGCAATTTTGCAAAAGAGTCCGTGCTTTCGTTGAGTTCCACGCGGACAGTGAGCATATCGCTATACCCCACGCGTTCCACCACGATTTCGTAGTGCGGACCAAGCTCTTCGATGGAAAGCACCACTTCTTCGATTTGCGACGGGAATACGTTGACACCGCGGATTTTTAACATATCGTCCGATCTGCCCATTAAGTTTTCCATACGGCAGGTCGTTCGTCCGCATTTACAAGGTTCGTAGAAAAGGCGCGTGACGTCCTTGGTGCGGTAGCGGATAAGGGGCAAACCTTCCTTTTTGATACAGGTGATAACCAGCTCGCCTTTTTCGCCTGCAGGGAGCACTTCGCCCGTTTGGCTGTCGATGATTTCGGGGATAAAATAATCTTCATTGATGTGCATACCGCAGTGTTCTAAGCACTCGCCCGAAACGCCGGGGCCCATCAGCTCGCTCATACCGTAGTTGGAAGTGATGCGGATATCCTTACCCCAAACGGCGTGCATTTCTTCACGCATCGCGTCCGTCAAAAGCTCACTGCCGACAAGCGCCGTTTTGATATGTAAATCTTTGGTAGGATCGACGCCTTGTTGCTTGGCTACTTCCGCAAGGCGTAACGCGTACGACGGCGTAGCGACAAGCAAGGTCGTTTGAAAATCCTGCATATACATAATTTGTTTTTCCGAATTGCCTGTAGACGACGGCACGATTGCCGCACCGATTTTTTCTAAGCCGTAATGCAAGCCAAGCGCGCCCGTGAACATACCGTAGCCAAAGCAAATTTGCGCTACGTCCGTTTTGCTTGCGCCACCCATGCACGCGATACGGGATACGCAATCCGTCCACGTGTCCAAATCGCCGCGCGTGTAGCCCACTACCGTCGGTTTGCCCGTCGTGCCGGAGCTTGCGTGGATACGCACCAGCTCGTCCCTGGGTACGGCAAACAAGCCGAACGGATAGCTGTCGCGCATATCCTGTTTGGTGGTAAAGGGGAGCTTGGCTAAATCGTCCAAGCTTTGGATATCTTGCGGTTTTACGCCTGCTTCGTCCATTTTCGCGCGGTAATAAGGGACTTTTTCATACACCCTTTGCACCGTTTCTTGCAAGCGTGCAAGCTGCAGCTGTTGCATTTCCGCACGGGAAAGCGTTTCTTCCTTTGACCAAATCATGTATATTCTCCTAAAACTTTTTGCAAATATTTATCGTTCGCTTACGCAGCTTTTTCTGCGTTTTCGTCTGCTTTTTCAAACACGACGTCGATTACTTCTTGGGAAACGGGCTTGGTGAAAAGACTGACAATAACGGTGGAAAGCATGGAATATGCCATACAAATCACGCCGATCATCGGCGAACAGGAAACGCCCGTTTTGAGCGCAACTGCAAACGAACAAGCCCAGTCGTTTTTATCGTAGCCGAATACGAAAATTAAGGTAGCCGTCAGCACAAGCGTACCGATGATGGAGCTCCAAACCGCGGGCTTAGATACTCTTTTCCAAAGCAAGCCAAACACGTACGGGCCGATAAAGCAACCTGCCAAAACGCCCCAGCTAAGCCCCATAAAGTAAGCGATTGCCGCAAGGTGATAGCGTTCGTTGAGCACTGCCAAGATTACGGAAACGGCTACGAATATCAAGCACAAAATTTTCATTGTCCAGTTGACTTGCTTGTCCGTTGCGTTTGGATTGATTTTGCCCTTATAAATGTCCATGGAAATAACAGATGCAGAAGCCAGCGACACCGACGAAAGCGTGGACATACTTGCCGATAAAATGAGCACTGCCATCAAACCGATTAAGCCCGTGGGAATAACAATTTTCATCATGTGCGGCACTACGCTGTCCGCCGCCACGCCTGCAAGCGTGGGGAAATACGCTGAAAGCGCGCCCGTGAAATACGCCCCGAAGCCGATAATGAGCGCGAACGCCGTGCTCACGACTGTGCCTTGCATAATCGCTTTATCATCGCGAACGGCGTAGTATTTATGTATCGTTTGCGGTAATGCCCAAACGCCGAAGGACGTAAGGAAAATAAGCGACAACAAGGACATGGTATTGCCGTACAGCCCTTTGTTGGAGCTGGAGAAGGTGAACCAGCCAAGCTCTTCGCTGGTCGTGAGCAGGTGCAAATCCCAAGAAATGCTTTCGTAGTTCATAAAGCAAATGAACATCGCCGCTACGCCGACAAGCATAATGATGCCTTGGATAAAATCGGAAAGCGCCGTTGCGAAATAGCCGCCGAAGAATAAATACAGCGCCGTGAGCACCGCAAGCGCCAACATAATAATCCAGCCGTCGATGTTAAACACGATGCCGAACAGGGCGGAAAGTCCGTTGTAGACGGACACCGAATAGGGAATTAAAAACAGGAAAATAATCACTGCCGACACAAGCTTTAAGCTTTGGCTTTGGTAGCGTTTTTCAAAAAACGCCGGCATCGTTTTCGCCTGCAACTTTGTCGTAACCGTTTTCGTGCGTTTTGCCAAAACCAACCAAGCGAACAATGCCCCGATAACGGCGTTGCCGATGCCGATCCAAGTGGCGGCTAAACCGTACTGCCGACCGAAATTGCCTGCGTAGCCGATAAAGATTACCGCTGAAAAATAGGTCGTGCCGTAAGCGAAGGCACTCATCCAGCCGTTTAAGCCGTTTTTGCCTGCAAGCAGGAAATCGTTGACCGATTGCGAACGGTGGCGCGTATAGACGGCGATGCCGACCATACCTAATGCGTATAAAGCTAAAATTATGTAATCAAAAATCATTTTTTTCTCCTTGTTCGTGCGGTTGTCCCGAAAAAATATGATTATAGACAATTATAGCACCTTTTTGACATGTATGTCAAATGAACAAGCTTGCCAAGAATAAACTTTTCGACAAAAAAAGCGGGTTTTTTGTTTGTTTGCCTATTTATCGAGTTCTTCGTCCGCCCACTCATCTCTGCGGTTTTTCTTTATCCTGCGCACCGTCGCAGACAGCGCGTACCAGCCAACGCAAAAGACTGCCGTTGTGCCCGTTGCCGTGATTGCGCCTATGACCGCGCTTTTTTGCGCGCTTTTTTCCAGCGTTTTTTGATACGCCGTCATATCCACCGCCGTTTGCAACGGTTGTGCGCTTGCACTGCCTTGCACGTCGGTGTGCGCATTGTCTTGCGTTTCGGGGACATCGTTGTTTGTGCCGTTGTCGGGCGTTTCGTTATTTTCGGGAGTATCGTTGTTGTCGGGGGTTTGGTTGTTGTCGGGAGTATCGTTGTTGTCGGGCTCGGTGTTAGCGTTATCGTCGTCGGAGTCAGCGCTATGGTCGGGCAAGGGTTCGCGCGTTGCGTTGCAAACGTTGCAGGAAAGGTCGTTTTGGTCGGTGTAGGTATGCCCCGACGGCGCGTAGCAATGGTCTTGATAGGTATGATTGCACCAAGCGCAAACGTGCGTGATATATCCCCCTTCCGTGCAGGTGGGCGCTGTTTCCGTCGATTGATAATAATGCCCCGTGGCGGCAACGGATTGCGTTTGCTCTTCACCGCAAGGACAAGTGCGTGTCTGCTTGCCCTGCGCCGTGCAAGTAGCAGGCACTTGGGTTTGCCACTCGCCAAATTCGTGGTCGGGCAAAAGCGGAAGCGTTTGAATATCCACTGCGTTGCACTGCTGACAAGTGTATTGCATACGCCCCGTAGCCGTATGCGTGGGCGAAAGGGTTTGTTCACCCGTATCCCAAGCGTGGACGATGGATTGTTGCTCTCCGCAAGCACTGCAAATTTGCAGGTGCGTTTGCATATCCGTGGGCTGGTAAACATACGTATGCGCAAACGTTTCTTCGCCTTGGATAAGACGGCAATCGGCGCATATTTCGCCTTGGAAGCCGGCGACGGTGCAGGACGGGCTGGCTATTTCGTAAGGCCTCCAGTCGTGGTGGTTATGCCCTAATTTCGTGTACACCTGATAAGCGGTTTGTTTATAGGAAATATCTTCCTTTTGCACGAACCTTTCTTTGATAAAAGCGTGCGTTTGCAAACCGTCTTTCACGGCAAGCGTAAACACGTGACCAGCCAAGTGATTAAACGCCGTTTCATCGCTTAATCCGCTGGCTACGGCAGGGGCATGTACGTAAACAACGTCAAATCGCTGGTCGGCGTTGGTGAATACGAACGCATTGTTTTCGATGGTTGTCAGCCCTGCGCCGATATGGAGCGAACGCAGGGATTTTGCTCCGTAAAAGGCGTGCTGGCAAAGGGTGGTTACACTGTCGCTTAAATGCAATTCGGGCAATTTTTCACAGCCGTAAAACGCGTTCTTGCCTATCGTTTGCACGCTGTCACCGATACGCAAGGAAACAAGCGCGTTACAATTATAGAAGGCGTTTTCGCCGACCGTTTGTACGCCGTCGCCCAAATCCAGCGTTTGCAGCGCCGTGCAGCTATAAAAGGTGTCCGGTGGGATTTCCGTTACACCGTTACCGATAGCAACCGTTTGCAAAGCCGTGCAATCGTAAAAGCTTTTTGTGGCAAGTTGCGTAACGGAATTGGAGATATGCACAGCTTGTAAATTTGTACAGCCGCGGAAGGCTTCTTTTTCAATGCTTTGCAGTCCTTCGCTGAGCGTGAGCTTTTGCACTCCGCTGTCTTTGAACGCATATTTGTCGACGGTTTGTACGCTTGCAGGAATGGTCACGCGGTTTAACGACGGGCACTCACGAAAAGCCGATACGCCGATTTTCGTTACGCCTGCCCCTATCGTCACTTCGCAAAGGTTGTCCATTTTGGCAAATGCGTTTTTGCCGATTGCCGTTATGGTGTCCGCGATAACAAGCGATTGTATAAGTTCGTTGTGCGCGCGCCAAGCGGTGGTATCTTCCGGCGCGCTTATATCGGCAATTTCGCCCGTGCCGTCGATAAACAAGGCACCCGTGTACGCGTTGAGCGTCCAAGTGACGCCGCCATACTGTCCGCTATACTGTGTGGCGGACTCCGCTTTTACCGTGCATAAGGCTGGGATTTTGGGCATGAAAAATGCGGTCGATATTGCACATATCGCCGCACAAATAAGCAACATACCCACGTGAAACAACAAACAGAGTTTCTTCATTGGTATACTCCTAAAAATATATTTATTCGGCTATTTTGAAAAAAAGCCGTTTTTAACCAAGCAAGACGTCCATGGCAAGCATCAAGCAAAAGCCGACAAGAAGCGCGTACGTAGCGCTGCGTTCACTGCCGTGCGCGTGGGTTTCGGGTATCATTTCGACACTGATAACGTACCGCATCGTGCCGCCTGCAAACGCCAAAGCAAACGGTAAAATTACCTTGGAGATACTGACCGCGAAATAGCCGATGAGCGTGCCGACTACTTCGACAAGCCCCGTGGCAAGGGCACAAAGCAACGTGCGCTTTTTGGAAACGCCTGCAGAGAGCATCGGACCGATAATCACCATACCTTCGGGGATATTTTGCAGGGCAATGCCGCCAGCGATAATCAACGCTTGCGCCGTGTCGCCGCCGCCAAACCCAACGCCTGCCGCGATGCCTTCGGGAAGATTGTGTATCGCAATCGCCATCACAAAAAGCAGCACCTTGTTTAAGCTTGCGTTTGCGTGTTCTTCCTGCCCGACACCCACGAATTTGTGCAGGTGGGGTACGAGTTTATCCACTAAATTCAAGCAAAGCGCGCCTGTGAAAATGCCTGCTACCGTTATGAGCAAGCCCCATTTTCCGCCGTATTCTAAAGAAGGGAGCACCAACCCGAACACCGCCGCCGCAAGCATTACGCCTGCCGCGAACGATAACACGACGTCGGAAAATTTATGCGTTATTCCTTTGCTGAAAAAGCCGATCAGCGCACCGATTACCGTTGCGCCGCCTACCCCTAATGCAGTTAATAACACCATCGTCATACGGTTTTCTCCCTTTGTTTGTGACTTTCTTGATTATACGATATTTTATAGGAAAAGTCAATCTTTCACATATCGCCGCGCGGAATTTTTTATGCGCTATGCTATATTTTATGATTTTTATGGGGTTTTTGTGCGAGAGTTTTTTTTGGGGGGGGGAAGATATTCTATTATTTTTATTATAGCACAAATTTTCACCAAAGTAAACAAAAAAACAGGAAATTTCCCCAAAAGGAATTTTTTTTCCTGTTTTTTGTCTTTGTTTTTTTATCGAAAATTATAATTTGTAGAAAATAGTATTCGCCTTTCAGTTTAGAAATAACATTTGCAGTATCCGTCACGTCAATTTTTGTACCGCCAGCTTTGTTGTTAAAGTTGTTATAATCATTTGTATAATACCAATCATTCGTATCATTGCTTTTGGCAAGCGTTTGAGAAATTTTGCCAAAAAAAGCACTCCTTACAAGGAGTGCTTGTTGTCTTTATCGCTGATTAGTTCAAATTTACAGGCGCTTCGCCGCGATCTTCGGGGAACATCGTGCCTGCGGGGATTACCGGCAACATCAAGGGGTTGATGAAAGAGTTTGCCGTCAACGCGCTTACCGCTGCGCGAAGGTAAGGATATACGATTTCCGTCATATTGATAACCAAATCTTGTCTGTCTTGGTCGTCTTGGATATCTTCCGCTTCAAACACACCCACAAGGCGCGCTTTTACGTTGAAGGGCTTGGGGGATTCTTCGGTGGATTCCACTTTTACTTCCAAAGCCAAAAACCAAAGCTTGTCGTTTTCTTGCACGCGACGAACGGTACGCGAAAATTGCGGTTTGATTTCAAATTTCGTATCTTTGTCCATTTTGATACGGTTCATCGTGTAGCTGAGTTCTTCGGCAGTGATGCCGCGAAGTGCATATTTCATAATCAAAATACCTCTTTTTTTCTTTTTATGCAATTATTATACCACGCTTTTCGGCGTTTGTCAACGCGTCTTGCGCTTTTTGCCGCGTTTATTTTGCGAATTGCTTATTTATAACCGCTTTTTTATCATTGTAAACAAACTTAACGAAAAATTTTTACCGTTTGTTGTTCACGCGCGCAGGCGCATAACAATTGTATAAAGCGTATCTCACGGTGCGCGTATACGATGGCATAATGCAAGATTTTTTTGTCTTCTGTGACGGAAATTTGGACTCAAAAAAATTTTTTTTATTTTTTTTAATTTTTTTTGAAAAAGTGTGTAAAATTGCTTGCCTTTCTTTTTTGGATATGGTATAGTATATAAGCTTTCGACGGAAGCTTAGCTCAGCTGGGAGAGCATCTGCCTTACAAGCAGAGGGTCACAGGTTCGAACCCTGTAGCTTCCACCAGAAAAAACAGTGCGGATGATGTATGCGGGAATAGCTCAGTGGTAGAGCGTCACCTTGCCAAGGTGAATGTCGCGGGTTCGAATCTCGTTTCCCGCTCCAAAATATCTGCACTGTTTTTTGTTTTTTTGCCAATTTTTCATGCGGCTGGGTTTTTACCCGCTTGCATGATGGTACGGCAGAGACGGCGCTATAGCCAAGTGGTAAGGCACGGGTCTGCAAAACCCTTATCCCCGGTTCAAATCCGGGTGGCGCCTCCAAAACTCTGCACTTTCTTTTGTGCAGAGTTCTTATTTTTTATATTTGCTCGTGTGGTGGAATAGGCAGATGCAAGGGACTTAAAAGCTCTTGCGGAAGAAATTTCAGGAAATTTTGTGAATTTCTAACAAAAAACTTAACATTTACGCGCCGCTGTGGTGGAATAGGCAGACGCAAGGGACTTAAAATCCCTCGGTTTAACGACCGTACCAGTCCAAGTCCGGTCAGCGGCACCAGAATTTGGGGTAAAATCTTCGGATTTTGCCCCA
>JAZSHX010000001.1:0-8396 GCA_045533485.1 Candidatus Scatosoma sp.
GCAAAACGGCTCCCACCCTCAAATCCTCTTCAAAATTCGTGGGAACAAAAAAAAGATATGCTCAACGGCATATCTTTTTTCTTGGCGCAGAGAAGAGGATTTGAACCTCCGGTACGTTTCAGGCGTACACACGATTTCCAAGGAGTTTACGATGAATTTAACGAAAAAAATCAAAAAAGAGCCCCTGCTAAGCGGTGTTTTTGTCGTTCGCGGACCGCAAGGCGTAGGCAAAACTTCGTTTTGTGCAGCGTTGTTGTCGCAAGATTATAAACGGTGGACGAAATGGCGCAGCGAAGAAGGCAAAAAGTTAGCGCAGGAATATATGCGCGACAACAAAAAGGTCAAATTGAACATATCGGACAGACTGTATTTCACGAACATAAAGATTTTGCTAAACAAGCGCAAGAAATTGTACACGCACTACGTAGACGTGCAGCGCCTTGGCTTACCAAATCCGGACTTCGATGTGCAATATCTTCCACGTGGCAGCGTGGTGTATATCCAAGAAGCGGACGTGCTTATGTTCTGCCGGGATTACCAAGAGCTAAACGCATATTTAATCAACTTGTTGAAATATGTCCGGCATAACCTTTTGACGATTTTGTTCGATTGTCAAGTGGATAGCGCTTTGGATAAAGCGGTAAGGCGTTTAACGGTCGGTATATACCATATCGAAGACAGCTACGACGGACGGTATTTGTTCTTTTGGCGAGTTCGGCGCTGGAAATTTATCTACATACACAATCAATTAAACGAAGTGGTGAAAGAGCTTGCAAGCGTGGGTGTAAAAATCAACGTTTCGGTCGTGGAGCGTGGGCGATTCCGTTTCATCGGCAACATATTCAACCGCTACAACAGCTTTTCGGGCGTGCCGTATTTCCTGCACGGTATCGAAAAGGTGGGTTATGAATACCGTGCGTTCCCCAAAGAAACGTATACAATCGAAGACATAATCGAATTTATCAAAGCGCATCCGTTGATACGTCCGGAAGAAATGAAGAAGCCCAAGCAAGATAAACGTAAGAAAACGGTCATACGGAAAAAAGACAGTGAACGCAGCAGGCAATCCCCCTTTTCTTAACAGGACGCGCCCGTTAAGTTCGCAAGGGCAACGCCCCGGCAGTCCTTCCACGGATTGCGAATAGGGCAAATTCGCGAAAGCATAGGCAGAGCCGTAAAAGATAAAACGGTAGCGGCAGTTTTACAAACGAAAAGAAAAAAGAGATACACCGATCAAGCGCAGGCGCGGTGTATCTCTTTTCGTTTGTTGCAGTTTAGGATCCTAGAAATTATTATTGCCGTTATGCGTGCTGTTGTTATACTGCACGCCAAAATTTTTCGCGCCGGTTTCGTCTTCTAATCCAAGCAAATAATCGGCGGAAACATCCAAAATAATACAGATTTTTTTTAGCGTTTTGAAATCGGGCTCACGGTATCCTTGTTCATACCCGGCATAACAAGTTGGGGAAACTCCAAGCACTTTTGCAAACTCTTTTTGTGTGATTTGACGACTTTTGCGCAAATCTTTGATTTTATCCGAAAAATTATCCATAAAATCATTATAGCAAAAAAATACGCGAAATGCGTTGACAAAACGCGAAACGCGTAGTATAATAATAAAAAGTACGCGAAATGCGTATTTCTTCCCCAAAGCGTAAAAAAGGATCTAACACGCAGAAAAGCGTGTGGATATAAACTGCAAAAGTAGCTTTTACGGTGGGGAAGCCGTGAAAGCTATTTTTGTTCAAAACGTCTTAAACGCAGAAAAGCGTTAAGAAAATAAAATTTGGACAGCCGGAAAGACGGCAGGAGAAAAATTTATGATTTTCAACATTTTTAACGGAAAGGGAAGTAATTCCAAGGGCAAGAGCAAGGGCAAGACGTCGGCGAAAGGCAACGGCAAGAAGAGCCAGTACAGCGCTGCGGAAAAGCAAGCGTATGCAGCAGGTAAGGCGTATGCAGCAGCGAAAGCCGGGCAACGTGTCGGTTTGAAAACGGAAAAAGAAAAAGCAAGTTTCCGTAACGGCATGAAGAGTGTGAAGTGAGGCGCTTATGAGAAGACGAAGAAACAGCTTATTTGGTGACGTGTGTGTAATTGTGGTTGGCTTACTTATCTGCGCGGCGATCATAACGTTGTCGGTTATGTATGCCGGGCAAATCACTGCGTGGTGGGAAGCGGTATTTGCAAAGCTTTTCCCTGCGCAGGAAGTAATCGGTTAAGAAAATAAAAAAATAGGAGAAACAAACATGAAAAAAATCAAAAAATTACTTGGAATCACTATGGCAATGGTAGTTGGGTGCAGTGCGCTGGTATGCAGTGGCTGCGGCAACAAAGAAGGGCAAGGCAATCAAGGCGATCAAGCGCAGCTCGAAGCGCCGGTTGTGCCGAGCTACGACGGACAAATCGTACAAAACGGTGGCACGTACGGGTTTACCAGCAAAATGGCGTTTTTGGGTTCTGACGTTATTCCTACGCGCCAGTATGCAAACCAAGCGGTAACGTATAACGCGTCGACGGTAACGTTGACGGCAACGGTATTGCCGGAAAATGCAAGCCAAGCGGTGTCTTGGGGTGTGGAATTTATCAATCCCAACAGCACGTGGGCAACGGGTAAAACGGTAACGGATTACGTAAGCGTAGCGACAGAAACGGAAGGCAGCAACACGTGCGAAGTGACGTGCAGTGCGCCGTTTGGGGAACAAATTAAGATTGTATGTACTTCGCTTGACAATCCTTTGGTGTCGGCGACGTGCACGGTAGACTTTATGCAAACGTTGGTTGGGGCTTCGTTACAATTTGGCGAAGACTTCCCGATTAACATCGGCGGACAAACGGACGTTGTATGGGAAATCAATGCAGACGGTGTCGGCAAGGGCGGTGCAGCGCACGTAACGCCTATTAAGAGTGAAACGTACACTTTGGCTATCACGGACGAAATTACGTGGGATATCGATTTGCTTGCGCCTGCCGGTGTTACGGGGGACGGTTATTCAGACAGCGTGTTGGTTTTGAAGGGCAAGGATTGCTTCGTGAGCCCTAAGGCGGATATAACGTCGCTTTGTTTTGACTACGCATTTATGTATTCTTGTTCGCTGTCTTATACACAAGCGCTTTCAATGCGTATGTATTTCTATTCTATGGATTCGTCTACGGTAGCAGGGTATATGAATGCAATCGAAGACGGACGTTTGTATACGTTGCAATTGAATTTGCACTGTAACGGTGTGACGACGAGCGTATCTTCGCAGCTTGTTTTGACGGGCTACACGAACAGTTCGCCGGTGCAAAGCATTAGCTTGTCGAATTCTAACGTAACGTTTTAACCGGGGGTGAACGATGAGAACGTTAAAACGCATAATCGGTGTATTATTGATTTTAGCGCTATTGTGTGGCGTGGTATATGGTTTGATACGTTTTCTTCGCACGGATTTCAACGGTTTTGGTTTGCAATATAATGAAGCGGATATCGTTAAGGACACGAATAATTTAACGATAAATGACGGCGACGTTTTTAACGTGAAATATTATTATACGGATACGGACGACATCGAAGTGTATATTGCAGCGAAAGAATTGCAAACGGATTACGTGTTTCAAATTGACGGACAAGACGTATCGTGGAACGATAAATTTGCCCGGGCGGATTTTACAAATGCGTTTGATATCCGTGTAGACAATGAGAAAAACACTTTTGCTATTCACGGCACGATAAAGGAAGCAATAATCAATTTGACGAGCCGTGAAAACGTTGAAATCGCATATCCTTTGCCGGAAGAAGATATGTTCACGGTGTATGTGAAGACAGCGGAATCAACGATAACGTTAGGTGTAAGATACTATGCAAAGGTTTTGGCGATAGAGTTAACGCCGCCGGCGATTGTATTTAGGAGATAGCTATGTGGAAGATTAAGGAAATGATAAAAAAAGCAGCAAGCGTAGCATGTACGTTTGTGCTTGGGGTAACGGGGTTGTTTGCAGCAACCCCTGCACCCGTTACGGTTTCTGCAGAAGGAGCGCCTTCTTCGGTAATGGACGATTTGTCGCTGGATGAAAATTTTGACGCGTCTATGTATCCGTCGGTAGAGCGTGATTATTCGTTGAAGGTCATCCAAATTGCAGAAAGCGTAGCCGGGGAGCTGCTCATATACGTATATCAACCGTGCGATGAAACGCGGGAGCTTGTAGCGACGTCGATAAATATTTCGATGGAAATTGAAGGGGATAACCCTGCAAGCTATCAAAACTACAAATTGCGTTTACAAAGCACGGAAGGAGTATTTGATAAGTACGTCGTTGAAAATATCAAGTTAAAGGAAGACGTATTGCGGTTTTACAGTATCACTGCAATTTATCGTGCTTTTGATAAGGAGATAGACAATGCGCCTATCGACGACAACGTTATCGAAGAAATTGCATATCCGGTTGGGCAGCTTTGGACGGCTACGACGTATCAAGGTACTTCGATTTATGCGGTACGGTATTTAGACTTAATAACAGTGGAAAGCAAGCACGTTGGCTTTGTGCGGTATTATAACGGCGGCATTTACTTTGCCGAGCATACCGATTCGCATTACGTGGCGTTTTCCACTGACCGTCAAATAGACGATTTGCTGGAAGTGGAAATGCAGTACAAGGTGCAAGCTAAGGTGGGCATATCTACCACGAATTTGTGGACGGGCAACGTGAGCTACACGGAGCGCGACGAAGGCGAACAGCAAACGGTCAATTTGACGTTGAATAAAAACCAAGTCTTCGAAGGCGGTGGCGGTATCTTTGCGGAAAAGTATCAGTATAACCGTATACAATCGATAGACGAGTTTAAGTCGAACGAAGATTTGACGTCGGAAGTGGTAAACGCTTTGGACGGACAAAAATGGGTGTTGCGTTTTGCGGAAACGGATTTTACGCAGCACGTTGTGAGCACTTCGCAGTATCAGCAACAGGTAAGCGTTGGGTATTCGCAAGTATCCAGTGTCATTTTGTTCCGTTTGGAATATGAATACGACGGGCAAATATACAATTTGGGCGTTGTTGACAATATCTCCCGGGGTGATACGGTGCAGGATATCAATCCGCCTATAGATATCGAAGTGCCGACGATTTCGTTGGAAGATATCGTGCAAGGGCTTTTTGATTGGGAAGCCGGTATTTTTGATGGTATGTTTGACGGCGGCAACGGAAAGGGATGGTTAAGACTCGTCGTTGTAATCGTTCTTTGCGTTGTGGTTTTGTTCTTTGCCGTATGGTTCTTGCGAAAGCTGCTGCGCTGGCTGTTCGTCGATAAGAAAAACAAGGGAGATAAATAATGATTGAGCTTGATTTATTTTATATGACGGTCAGTGCAGCCATACGTGAAGCGCAGGCGGAGTACTTAAAAAAACAAAAGCGCCTTCCTGTGGAACGAACGCTGCCGGAAGTGCAGGAAGTGTCTGCGGAGAGCTACGCAAATTTTTCATTTTGGAAAAAGCTTGTGTACCGTCGCAGTCTTAAAAGACAATACAAACGGTTAAAACGAGTGATAAAAGCGCAAAAACCGCCGATAGAAGACAAGCTTACGCGTGGATATAACGCAGGCATTGAAATGGCGCTGAGCGTGATAAAGCGTGAATTTACACTGTTTGTCAGGAAATTAGAGAAAGAAGAATAAATGAGAGTGCAAGCCGCGGCATTAAACAAAAAAATATAGCGGTAGGAGTAAAAATATATGGTTGTATTTATTGGAAGTTATGAAGGCAAATCGGAAAAGACAGGGAACGAGTACCAGCGTGTAACGCTTATGGAAATCCGTCGCAGCAAGAAAGAAGATAAGGCGATTATTGCAAAGCAAGTTGATTTCTTTGTAGATAAGCTGGATTGTTCTGCGTTGGTATGCGGCGACGTTGTAAAGCCGGAGTTCGAAGAGCCGGAAATTTTGGGCGGTAAGCTTGAATTGGTCAGCTTGGAAGTAGTGGGCGACAATATTTTCGAAGAGTTGGTATAAGAGCGAATCGTGCGACCTTTTTTGCGGCGCAAGCCGCAAAAGGGGGCGCACCTTGAAATATAGAAACTATCGTACACGTGGGGCGCTTATGACGTTGCAAGAAATAAAAACCAAATATGACGAAAAACCGTATTTCGAAAAATTGAAATTGCGTTTAAGAAACAACCGGGAAGTCGCAAACTTTTATGAGTGGCACGCGGACGAGCTTAAAGAAGCGTTTTATCCGCGGATGGGGCTTGATTTTGAAATTGTACCTAAACAAACTTACGTGAAAACTGCGGAGAATCTTCGCAGCTGCTGTCAATATTGGGATATCGATTACTATCCTTTGCAGGCGGTAAAGGATATGAAACGGACAAATTTATGCCACAATCGGTTTTGCGATAATTGCCAAAACGTTCTTTCTATGCAGCGTTTTCGTAAATACGGTCCGTATTTGGATATTTTGGCGGAAAAATTCGATATTTACCATATCGTTTTTACGCAGCCAAATTGTAGACGTGACGAGCTGGGCGCTTGCGTGGATAAAATTTTCAAAAATTTCAAGTACATAATACGCTTATTTAACGGAAATGCGAATATTCGCGGCTTCGATTTCACAAAGTATGGTTTTTTCGGCGCTATTCGTGCGCTGGAAGTAACGAAAAACTTGGAAACGGGAAAATTTCATCCGCACCTGCATACGCTTTTCGTTTTAGAAAAGGGTTTGAAGTTGGATTGCAATAGAACGCATATAAATTGTTATTCCTTTTCACGCGACGAGCATATAAAGCGAAGTCACCACAAAAAATCCCCCGGGGAGCCGGAGCGTTATTTTGGGGATTTTGAAATTTTACTGCAGAAGATTTGGCGTTTGCGTTTGGATGGCGTACGTGTGACGGCAAAAAGTATTGAAGATTTGCCGGTGGGCTATTCCGTGATTTGCGATAACGCGCGCGGAAAATACAAGGAAGTTTTTAAGTATGCGCTTAAAGGTGTTTTTTCTAAATTGAAAAAAGACAAAGCTTTGTCGGAAATGACAGAAGACGAAGCTATGCAGGATTTGGATATACGTTACAACGATTTTAAGGCATTATTGCACGCCCTGCAAAATCGCAGGATATGTCAAGGATATGCAAAATTAAACTGTTTGAATTTTGACGAATCCATTGACCAAAGCGCAAAAAACGATGAAGCATACTGGGAAAAGATAGCCGCTTTGTGCGAGCTGGAAACACCGGAGCGTATCTACGAATTTTTTGACGATATGTGCAGGGAAGCCGAACGGAAGAACGTTACGTACATTTCGCGCCGTTCGATAAGTGAAGTATTAGCGAAGGAAGACGAAGACGTATGGGAATTAAAATGAAGAAAATGACGTTAAGCGCTTGGCTGGTTGAGTGGTTTAACGTTTATAAAAAACCGTATCTTGCTGCGAACAGCTTGCGGAACATTGACCAAGTGATACGTTTGCATATTCCGGCGGAGCTTAAAGAGCAGCGTTTGATAGATATCACTGCGCACGACATTGAAAAAGCGCTTGCGCCGCTTGGAAAAACACGTACGCGTGTGTATGCCCGGCAAGTTTTGTTTTCGACTTTTGATAAGGCGTATAAATTAGGACTTATTGAACGTAACATTGTGCAGGCGGTCGATAACGTGCGATATAAAAAGAAAAAAAGCGTAGCGCTAACGTTGGAAGAACAAAAATTGTTTTTGGAGCAGTTGGAAAAAAGTCGGTATAAATGGCTTATGCTGTTCTATTTGCTAACGGGTGTGCGCCGGGCGGAAGCGTTGGCTTTGAAAAAGGAAGACGTCAACACGTCGGACGGTGTTATACATATTCGTGGAACGAAGACAATGCAAAGCGATAGGCAAATTTTGCTGACGGATGATATCGTTTTTGTTTTACAAGGTCAAATCCAACAAAACGAGCAAGAAAAAAAACGACGTGGGCAAGGTCGTTTTCATGAAGGCAAAGAAGATTTGGTGTTTCCGTTTGCGCTGCAGCAGGCAAGCCGGGAGTTTAAGAAATTATGCCCAAACCATCATTTGCACGAATTGCGGCATACGTTCATAACACGTTGTGCGGAAAGTGGGGTAAGCGTTACCGTTTGCCAGCAGCTTGTCGGGCACGCTACGTCTGATATGACGTTGAACGTTTACACGCACGTAATGGACGAATTTAAGCGCAAAGAAGCGCAAAAATTTCAACTTTTTCCCAAGTTCTAAAATCGTGTGTATACTTTTTTAGCCAAAAATGCGCAAAAAAATGAGTTCCAGCAAAATTGCTGAAACCCTTTTATTTCCTGGCGCAGAGAAGAGGATTTGAACCTCCGGTACGTTTCAGGCGTACACACGATTTCCAAGAAGTTTACGATGATTTTAACGAAAAAAATCAAAAAGGACCCCCTCCTAAGCAGAGTTTTTGTCGTT
>JAZSHX010000005.1:0-19417 GCA_045533485.1 Candidatus Scatosoma sp.
CGTTTTGTTGTGCGCAATTACGAGTGTAGGTCGGTTTACGTTCTTAATCACGTTCGCCATCGTAAACGTTTTTCCGCTCCCCGTTACCCCCACGAGCACTTGCGCGCGCATACCGTCGAGCACGCCCTCGGTTAATTTTTCAATGGCTTGCGGTTGATCGCCCGTGGGCGAATACGCCGCGTGTAATTTGAACTCCATAGCCACACACCGCCGTTTACAAACATTTGTTTTATTATACCATACTTTTTTATAAAAGTAAACACCGTGACGGCACTTTTTTTACGCAAGTTCAAAATATGCGTTTCAAAAGCAAACCCACCAAAAACGCAATCACCGCCGACGCAATCGCCCAGCCCAGCTTTAACGCCAGCCCACGCCGTTCCACCAGCGAACAGCGCGGATACGCATACCCGTCCGCGCGCAGGGAAATCACGTACATTTTCTCTCCCTTTCTCTCCGATGAAAGCAGCTCAAAATACTTATCCATCGCCAGCGCGGAAAGTATACTTTCCAGCTGTGTTTCCGTATATTTTCTCCGCTTAGGCAAAACCGCCAAAAGCTCCGCAGGCGAAATCAAGCAAATGCCCTTTTCTACGCACAGCGTATACACCGCGCGCATCACTTCGTTTTCTCGTCTATTTAGCATACTCTTCTCCCGTTTTGCTCCGTTCGCCCCATACCTGCCCCCTTGTTTTGCACTTTTCTTCCCGTTTAGTATGCCACCAACAGCCCCCTTTCATACGCACGGTAAACGACCCGAATTCGCGTTTTTTAATTTTTTTGCGTCAAACGCTATCTTTTTTGATAAAAATATGTTATACTATGTATAATAAGGAGATTTTTTATGCCTGCATTTTACGCACATAGATTGTTTGGAGAGCGCGTTTTTGCGTGCTTACCGCAAGCATTACAAGACGATTTGGGTCTGCATAAAGCCGCATTTATTCTTGGCACGCAAGGCCCTGATATTTTATTTTATCACAAGCCGTTTTCCAAAAACGCCACAAAAGAAAAGGGCATGCAAATGCACCTTACTTCCGCAAAAAAATTCTTTCAAGACTGCGCCGCGCTTATCGACAGCACCGCGGGTAAAACGCAATCGGCGGAAGCGGCGTACGTTGCAGGATTTATCTGCCACTTTTTGTTGGACAACGCCTGCCATCCGCACATTTATAAGCTGGAAGATACGGGCGTTGCGCACGGTTTAATCGAATCGGAATTTGATAAACACTTAAAAAGACAGCAAGGCAAGCGCGTACATAAAAACGCCGCCAAGTGCTTAACGGCAAAGCGTGGCGTCGCGCCTGCGGTTGCACGCGTACTGCAAGTGCCAACGGACGAAATTTGCCGTTCGATCAAAACGATGAAACGGGTAAACGGTTGCTTTTCCGTACCCTTACGCTCTTTCCACGCACTTGCGCGCGCAGTCCTTAAAAAACTCAAAGCGGACAAATTTGAAAGTATGTTCTTGCATTTCAAGGACGACGAAGCTTGCACGGCGCTCAATCCCACCTTGGGGTTGCAGCTGGAAAACGCCGTGGACAGCACTGCGCAAACCGTGCAAGCATTTTTCAACGCAATATGCGATACGGACAATCCCGTATTCGACGTATTTGATAAAGATTACAAAGGAGAACCATTAGTATGAGCGAACCAACCACCGCTTCCAAACCCCAAGGCATGAACAAGCTGGAAAAGAAATGGGTGCTGTACGACGTAGCCAACTCCGCGTACACATTGCTTGCAACGGCGCTTTTAGCGTTCTATTTCGATTTCCTTTCCCCGTCCGACAGCTTAACGACGGTGTGGGGGCTTGTCAACGTGATCGTTACCGTTATCGCCGTAGTGCTTTGCCCGATTATGGGCACGTACGCCGATTTCAGTAAAAAGAAAAACATCTTTATGTCCTTTGCGCTAATCGGTATCGTCGGTTGCACCGCATTGTCCGTATTCGGGCTTATCGGCGCGTCCGCTGTCGCAGGCGTTATCTTCTTGATTATTTACGTAATCACGGAAGTGGGCTACACGTCGGCAAACGTTTTCTACGATTCCATGTTAAACGACGTCACGACGGACGAAAATATGCACAAGGTTTCGGCAAACGGTTTTGCTTGGGGCTATATCGGCAGTTGTATTCCGTTCATCGTTTGCTTGGTGCTGTACGTGCTTGGCGATATGGTGCTTGTAGATAAAGTGGCAGGCGTTGTGGTAGACAAACCTTTCCTTGGTTATGCGTACACGCTTTGCTGTTTGGTAACGGCAGTTTGGTGGTTCGTGTTTACCCTGCCCTTGTATAAGAGCTATCAACAAAAGCATTTCCTGCCGAAGCCCGAAAAGCCGATTAGAGAAACGTTCAAGCGTTTGGGCGAAGTGTTTAAGGAATTTTCCAAGAACAAAAAAGCGCTTTTGTTCTTGATTGCGTACTTCTTCTATATCGACGGCGTACATACCATCATTAAAATGGCGATGAGCATCGGTAAAGACTTGCAATTTGAAAACTTCGGCACGGTGAAGCTGGTTATCGCGCTGTTCGTAACGCAAATCGTGGCGTTCCCCTGCGCAATCGTATTCGGCGTGCTTGCAACCAAGTTTAAAAACAAATCCAACCAACTGTTGATTTCCTGCATTTGCGCGTATATGGCAATCGGCGTTTTGGCAGTATTCCTGCGTCAAGAGTGGCAATTCTGGGCAATGGCAGTGGGCGTTGGTATGTTCCAAGGCGGTGTGCAAGCGATGTCGCGTTCGTATTTCACCAAGATTATCCCTGCGGAAAAATCGGGCGAATTCTTCGGCTTGTACGACATTTTCGGCAAGAGCGCGGCTATCGTCGGCGTGGGCTTAATCTCCCTGCTTTCGGCGTTCTTCCCCTTGGCGGAAGGCACGTGGATTAACCTTTGCTTAATCCCCCTGCCCGTCTTGTTCGCTTTGGGCTTGGTGTTCTTCTTGATTTCCATGAAAGTGCCCGTAAGCAAGGACGCTGCCGGTGCGGATGAATTAGGCGAATATTGATTTTTAATCACATAGAACAACGCGGCGAGTCTTTCACTCGCCGCGTTTTTATACAAAAAACACCCACAAGGGGTGTTTTGGTGTACCTGGCGAGACTCGAACTCACAACGAGGGCGTCGGAGGCCCTTGTTTTATCCAGTTAGACTACAGGTACGTATCTTTTTCAAAAAAGCATTTATATTTTACTATTTTTTACTTTCTTTTTGCAAGCGTTTATGGTATAATATTTCTAAATTGTAAGAAAAATTTTCTTTATAAAAGAAATTTACCGCGAAAAATCGCAAAAAATACGAAAAAGGAGAAAAAACGGCTATGTCGAAAACGGTAGTGATCGGTATGAGCGGCGGCGTAGACAGTTGCGTCGCGGCACTGCTTCTCAAACAGCAGGGCTACAACGTAATCGGTTTGTTTATGCAAAACTGGGACGAAGTGGACGAAAACGGCGCGTGCACGGCGGAAAGCGATTTCGCGGACGTTCGGCGCGTTTGTTCGGTTTTGGATATCCCCTATTATACCGTCAATTTCGCCAAAGAATACATGGACCGCGTTTTCTCTTATTTTTTAGCAGAGTACAAGGCAGGCAGAACGCCTAACCCCGACGTGCTTTGCAACCGCGAAATTAAGTTCGGGCCATTTTTACAGGAAGCCAAACGCTTGGGTGCGGACTATATCGCGACGGGGCATTATTGCAAAATTTCCCACGAAAACGGCGTGCATTTGTTGCAAAAAGCCAAAGACCAAAACAAGGATCAAACGTACTTTTTGAACCAGCTTTCCCAAGCCCAGCTTGCCGACGTACTTTTCCCCTTGCAGGATATGGAAAAGCCCGAAATACGCAAAATTGCGCTGGAAAACGGCTTAGCAACGGCGAAAAAGAAGGACAGCACGGGCATTTGCTTTATCGGCGAACGCAATTTTAGACAGTTTTTATCCACCTATCTCCCTGCCAAGCCCGGTAAAATTTTAGACCTTTCGGGCAAGCAAGTGGGTGAACACGCAGGGCTTATGTACTACACGCTTGGCCAACGCAAGGGCATATATCTTGGCGGAGTGAAAGGCGAAGCGGAAGGCGGACGCTGGTTCGTCGTGCGCAAGGATTTGAAAAACAACGTATTGTACGTTTCCCACGGCGACGAAACGCCGTTATATTCCAAATCCTGCGAAGTGTCGGGCTTTAACTGGATCCCCCAAAAACCCACCGCACGCGAATTTGATTGTATGGCGAAATTTCGCTACCGCCAACCTGACCAACCCGTACGCGTATTTATCAAAGACGACGGCGATTTGCATATCGAATTTGAAGAAAAGCAACGCGCCGTGACCGAAGGACAATACGCCGTGTTATACGACGGCATCAACTGCTTGGGCGGCGGCGTAATCCAAAGCGCCGAATATTAACCGCAAAAAACGCTTTCTTGGCATTGATTGCGTACCTGCCCCCCACTTAAACGATAAAAAGGAGAAAAAACGCTGTGATTAAACCCCTTTCACAAGTGATAAGCGAACCGGCACTGCCCAACGTTTCCAAGCTGGAAAACGCAATCAGTATGCTGGAAAAAACCGTGGAAGAACCGTTACCGTACGGCACTTTTCACTGGACCGCGATTGCTATCATCGCGGCGTGTTGCTTATTGAGCTTGCTTTTAGGCAGATTTTTCAAGCGCAGACACGTCAATTTGGCGTTATTTATCGCCGCAAGCGCGTTGATTTTTTTGGAAGTTGTCAAACAGCTTTACGTTTCCTACACGCCTGCAGACGATACGTGGAAATATTGTTGGACGGATTTCCCCTTTCAATTTTGCTCCACGCCTATGTACGTAATGCTGCTCGCGGCATTTTTGCGAAAGGGCAAATTTTACGACGCGTGCACGGCGTTTCTTTGCACCTACGGCTTGTTTGCAGGCGGTTTGGTAATTTTCCACCCCACGACGGTGTTTGGCGAAGACTTGTTTTTGAACGTGCACACTATGTTCTATCACGGGCTTATGCTGGTAGTGCCTGCCCTTTTATACGGCTCTGACACAGTCAAACCGCAGTTCAACGCGCTGGCAAAAGCCCTGCCCATTTTCGCAGTGCTTGTGTTTACCGCTATGATTATGAACGACGTATATTTTAAATACGGCGACCTTTCGTATAATTTCAATATGTTCTATATCTCCCCCCACGGCACGACGCCGATGGAGTGGTTAGACCCCATCGTGGAAAACAAGCCTGCTTGGCTGGTAGCCGTTGGGTATATCGCACTGTTTAGTATCGCGGCGTTTATCGTGTTGCTGTTTGCTATGCTTGTCAAGCTTTGCTTAGGCAAACGGCTGTACGAAAAAACGGAGCAACCGCAAACGCCAAACGCACAAAACGGCAAGCAAGAGCTTTTAACACAAAATAAATAGGAGCAAACTTTATGAAAACGATAGCCATTGTCACGGGCGCGTCCAGCGGTATCGGCAGGGAATTTTTCTTGTCCTTAAACGACCGCAACGCATCGCTTGACGAAATTTGGGTAGTGGCAAGAAGCGCAGACAAATTACACGCCTTGCAAGAGCTCACCCCCACCCCCTTGCGCGTATTCGCGCTGGATTTATCCGCTACGCAATCGGCGCAAACACTTGCGCAAGCGTTGCAGGAAGAACAACCGCAAATCAAATATCTCATTTGCGCGTCGGGCTTCGGCAGGTTTAACGCCGTGGAAGACGACGACACGCAAACGCTTGAAAATATGATTGATTTGAACTGCAAATCGGTGGTGTCCGTCACCAAAGCGTGCGCACCGTTCATGCAAAAGGGCGGCGCAATGCTTTTGATAGCGTCCATTTCCGCACTGCAACCCGTGCCGTATATCACGACCTACGCCGCAACCAAAGCGTTTGTGCTTTCTTACGGCAGAGCGTTTAATAAAGAGCTGAAAAAACGCCGCGGAGCGCGCGTGTTGAGTATTTGTCCGTTTTGGACGAAAACGGCGTTTTTCGACAGAGCCAACAGCGAAAACGCGATTGTGAAAAAGTATGCGGTGATGTACGAACCCAAGCAAATCGTAAACCGCGCGTGGAAAGATTTAAAACGCAAAAACCGCGACGTTTCCATTTGCGGCGCGTACACCAAGGGGCAAGCGTTGCTTGTCAAATTGTTACCCCACCGCGCCGTAATGCGAATATGGCTGAAACAGCAAAAATTGAATTAAACGAACTAACGGCGATTTTCCGCCGTTAGTTTTTATTTTGCTTGTATTTGAATATTTACCCAACCGAAAACGTATCGTCGCAAATTCGCCTAATTTTAGGCGTAAAAACACCGCAGGAAACCCTGCGGTGTTTTTTATCAATAATCCATGGCTAACTCAAATTGGATTATTTTTCCTTATCCTTTGGGGAAAGCTTGTACAAAACCGATAACATAACCGAACCCTGTTACAGATTGTTCGAAAGCCGTATACACTTGCCCACCGGCTTGAAGAACACCCATAATTCCTTCCACTGTTCCCAAAGCTTGAAGCGTATTCATCGTAACTTCAATGGAAGGATGCGTTTGTGCGTCTGCGCCCCAGTCACTGTTCTCGCCCTTCGGAAGAACTAGCAATGCGAAGTTCATGCTTCCGTTCGCCTGCAATACCGTAAGCAGTCCGCCGGTTGCCGTCGACGTACCGTCGTCTACACCCGATTTAAGCGGACCAGCCAAGGTTGACATACCGCGCGCACTGAAATATGCTTCTTCAAGCGTTACCCAGTTTTCCACTTTGGTTGCCATATCCATACTCACTTTGGTTTGCAAGCTGGTTGACGTTGCATCCACTGCGATATCGTCAAGGTGAATTGCCGCGCCGCCGCAGTCGCCCAAATAAGAGTTGGTAATGTCAAGCTTGGTGAAGCCGTACATATACACTTGGTTAGACCAAGAGTGATACAATTTCGCTTCGTTTACAATCCATTGACAAGGCGCTACGTGCGTATCGCCGACCACATTGAAGTTTCCGCCTTCAGAGCCGTTGAACAAAGCGATGTTGGTGTTGGTAATCGTCGTGTTGTTAACGGTTGCCGTACCGCCGCGAAGCACGATACCGTGATACGTACCGCTGCTCTTCAAAACGGTAACGTCGCCGTCTGCTTCACTCCAGTCTGCCGCTTTCGTGTAGTTTGCCGACAAGAACAAATCGTTGAACGTAGCTTGACCAAGATGCGAACAAGACTCATCTACCGTATAATAATACAAGAACAAACCGATTTGCATATTTTGCACGTAATAGTTAGGAAGCGAACCTTGCGGCTCTCTGCCGTCCACTCTATTGTCACCCAAAGGCAAATCGCTGCCGTCAATCTTGAAGAAGTTACCGTTGACAACGATGCTGTCGCTTATATTAGATACTCTACGCGTATATACACCGTGGTCGTAGGTGTTTTGGGGAATCGTGTACGTATCGTCCATATAGTACCCGCCTTGACCGTACGTCTTGGGGATTTCCGCTTTAATGTGACGAAGCAAGTTAATCGTACGTACAGCCGCACTGCCGTAATACGTTCTCATTTCGTCGTTGGTGTATACGTTTACGCCGTTGTTTACAAGCACCGTCATCACTTCCGTTTCACCCGTCAAGGAATACTTGGGAGCAAACGTCAATTCCACCGTTTTGCCGATAAGCGAATTGTCAAAGTTGATTACGCCATTGTTATACGTGAACGCCGTCGTTTCCGCGCCGTCTGCCTTTGCCGTCACTTGCATATACGCTTGCGCTTGCGTAAGCGAACCAAGGTTCAAATCGGGAATAAAGTTGCTTGCGCCCACCGCCATTGCCGTGCCTGCTTTCGCATTTCTAAAGTTATTTGCTCTGTTGGCTTCGCCTGTCGCGCCCCAAACCGTTACGTAATCCGCGCCGCCGTCAAACGTCGTCACTTGGTCGACGATTTTCGCGCTACGCGTGTAGGTAATGGAAGTGCCTTCCACCACTTTGGTTACTTGAAGCGTGAAGCTACCGATGGCTTTATTTGCCGTGAATACGATTGCGCCGTCTTGCGTTACCGCATTGCCTGCGTTCAAAGCCGTTACCGACGTGGTACCTTCAAAGGTATATTGTTTACCCGTTACAAATACGAAGGTAAACGGAGAGTCCGTATCTTCTCTTTCCTTGAAATAGTTACCCTTTGCAAGGAACGTTTCATTCGTTTCTTCGTCAGCGTCCGCGTCCAGTTTCGTCCAAACAGCAAATACGGTGATATCGGTTGCATAGTTATACGTACCGCTTGCCGCAAACGCACTGTTGTTATATTTATAACCTTCAAACTTATAACCGTTCTTCACAGGCGTAGACAACGTGTAAGCAGTGCCATACGTTATTGAAATGGTAGTTTCGCCGTCAATTGTACCGCCGTCAAGGTTAAGATAAAGCGTGTATGCTTTCGGTTGAATTTTTACGTACAATGTCAACGCGCCCGTTACAGGATTGTTAAAATCATATGCTTGCGTCATTGCTTCGTCCGTATATACACCAGCCACTTCATAACCAACTTGCGGTGTGTAGGCAAACGTAATTTTCGTACCGTGTTCTACCTTGTCAAGCACAGACAAAGGATTGCCGTTATACATAAACGAAACCTTATACCTATTGATTTCCCAGCTTGCCGTCACCTCAATATCGCCTGCCGTGGTATAGGTACCCGTTGCGTCAAAGTTTGCACCATTTGCAAGTTTCCATCCCTTGAACGTATAACCTTCCTTCGTGGGTGCAGTAAGCGCATATTCGCCGCCAAACGTTACGTCTATCGTATATGTCCCGGCACCGTTATCAGGATTTACGGTAAGTACATACGGATTCGGCGTGTATTTTGCATACAATTTAATATCTTCGTTGACAACCGTACCGTCCACAAACGCCGTCGTGCAATTTGCATCCGTGTACCAACCGTCAAATGCGTAACCATCTTTCGCGGGGGCTCCTTCCAAATTAGAAAGTGCCGTACCATCATCTACCGTAATCGACTTAATTTCCACTGTGCCGTCATAGAAGGAAATCGTGCTTCTTTGATACATAGGATCTCTATACCAATCTACCGAAAGAACGATATCCGTCGTCCACGTATACGTACCCGTTGCAGGGAATGCCTCACCGTTCAACAAGAAACCACGGAATTCATGCCCATCTCTCGTAGGCGTTGCAATCGTATAAGTACCGCCAAACTTCGCCGTTGTATTTACGTTGCTACCGCCGTTGGTATTTACTTGGATAGTAAACGTTTTAGGCGCAATCTTCACGTACAACGTCAACGCGCCCGTTACAGGGGTGTCAAAATCGTATTCGGTCGTCTTTTCAGCATCCGTATAAATGCCTACCACTTCATAACCTGCTTCGGGGCTATTCCAAGCTTGTACCGTTTCACCGTGTTCTACGTTTTGCACCGTAGAAAGCACGTTCGTACCGTCCGTGAACGTTACCGTGTATTTTTTAATTGTCCAGTTTGCATATACGGTAATATTCGTAAGTTTATCATACTTACCCGTTGCAGTAAACGCTGCACCGTCCAACGTCCAACCGACAAAGTCATAGCCGTCTCTGGTAGGCGTAGAAAGCGCGTATTGTGCGTCATACGCGGTTGCCAAAGAATATTCCGTTTCCCCGTCAACCTTACCGCCGCCAAGCACCGTATTGATAGTAAACGCTTTTGCTTGAATTTTTACGTACAACGTCAGCGCGCCCGTTACGGGGGCGTCGAAATCGTACACGGTCGTCATTTGTTCGTCCGTGTAAATGCCCACCACTTCATAACCGGGTGCAGGGTTGTTCCATGCTTGCACTTTCGTGCCGTGTTCCACGTTTGCAACCGTAGCAAGCGTAGCCGTGCCGTCCGTGAACGTTACCGTGTACTTGTTGATCGTCCAGCTTGCGCTTACACGCACGGAGCCCGTTCTGGTATACGTACCGCTTGCAGGGAATGCTTCGCCGTCCAACGTCCAGCCGGCAAAGGTATAGCCTTCTTTGGTGGGGGTAGGAAGCGTGTACGCTTCGCCTGTTTTTACTGCCACTTTGGTTTCCGTCAACGTACCGCCGTTCAAATTGAACGTTACGTATAACGTGTTTGCTTCATACTTTGCATACAAAGTCAAGTTCGCGCTAAGCAAATCGGGGGTGTAGGGAACGGTGAGTTCCGCGTCTACGTACCAACCGACGAAGGTATACCCTTCTTTTGCAGGCGCAGCAGGCGCGTCCAAATGTGTCGCTTTGTCTTTCTCCGTCGTGGAAATAACTTCGCCGTTATACATAAGCGTAACTGTATACTTGTCATTCCCCTTTGGAGTACAGCTTGCCATTGCCAAACAACCAAGTGCCAGCACTGACAGTACAAGACCTTTGATTTTTTTCATAGTTTTTTCTCCTTTATTCTTTCACCGCTTGTACGGTGTAAGTTTTTCTTGTTTTGTTCCTTTTGTCATTCTGGAGCGTTCTTCCTTTGTCATTCTGGAGCGTAGCGATAGAATCTTGAGATCCTATCAGTCGTTTCACTCCTTCCAGGATGACAGGAAACGGGTTTTTATTTCACTCTTATTCAACAGGAAACGGGTTTTCATTTCACTTTTATTTATAATGAAAGGGGCGCTTAAATATCTACGTTGCCGCCGCTCTTATCAATGGGCACAATTACGATTACGTCCGTTTTGTTGCTGCCGTCCAACGATTGCACCGTAATGGTTACGGACACATCTACGAAGAACGTCACTACGCCTGCGTCGTTGACGACTGCCGCGTCGGGCTTACTGCACGTAAAGCTTACCTTTTGTTCGGAAGCGTCGTCGGGCAAAATCGCCCAGTACAGCTGTACGTCGCGAACGGAATCGCTAAGCTCCACTTCCAAAGTGATACCGTCTTCGATTTTCGTACCGTCTTGATACGTGAAATATAAATCGGTTACCGGCTTTTTATTGATTGCGCTGAAAATCGCGCCGCCGAAAACGCCTATCAAAAGTACGGCTAAGATACATTCGATTAAAACGATAATAAATACTATCTTTTTGCTCATATCTTCCCCCGTTACATTTGAATTTCGTTAAAGTACACTTTGATGTTGCGTCTCAAAAGGTACACGCGCGCCGCGAAGAACGCCGCACCGATACCAAGGATACGCACCCAACCGCTTACGTAAGCGTCTAACAAAAGGATAAACGACAAACCGCCGAACAGCGTGGCTACCAAGAAGCCGATGACGATGGCTTTGCCGATATTGACGTTATCCACCACGTTGTTGCCTTTGGTTGCATAATCCAAAATGCGGGGATTGTTAATATCCAGCTGGAAGCTCCACAAAATATGCCCCATCGTCGTGAACAGCAACAGCACTGCCATAAGAACAAGCTCCGTAGGCGTAAGCGTTGTGATAAGCGTGAACATAATAAACGTCAAGGCAAGCGCAACAACGTTTACGCACGCCGTCACTGCGATTTTTGCCCAGCAGATAACCGACGTGTTGGACGGCGCCGTTTTGAGCACTGCAAATTCATTACCTTCCGAAGAAATTGCCGACGCTACGTTGGCGTTGTTGGCACTTAAAATGCTAAGCGTTATCATTACGTTGAACGCAACGCTCATAAAGTCGCCCATCGCACTTTTGTTGATTACGAGCAATATATAATTGAACACGTATACCAAGAAAGGCAACATCAAAATGGTGATTACCGCTGAGTTGACCGATTGCGAGTTTCTAAAGAACAGCTTGCATTCTTTTCTAAAGAACGTCAAGAACAGGTTGTTCACTTTGTGGTGGCGAAGCTTGTGTTTTTTCGTTCTGCCCGATTCTGCCGTGGACGATACGGCTTTGAAATAGAAGGGACGGGCAAGCAGGAAACAGCCAACCGCTACCGCGATAAATACGCCCAGCGATACGGCAAGCGATACAAGCAAGCCCTTGGCAAACATTGCTCTGCCGATAAAGATATACCACAGCGACCATTTACTGAACGATACCAAAAACGCTTCTACTTTTTTGATGAATTTGCCGTAAATAGCGACCAAACGCAAGGGGTCGGGAAGCTGTTGCAAAAGCATCGTAATGCCGATAAACGCCGCTATCAACGCCGCGATGATCAAAACTGCGTAGATGGTTAAGTGCTTTTCCAAAAACCGCTTCACGTAAATGAGCGGAATAGACAACAGCGCGCCGATGAATACGGGGAACATACACAGCATAAACCACATAGGGATAAGCAGCAGCCAGTACGCCGCGCCGCCCGAAAGCATACCGAAGGCAAGCAGGATGGGCGCAAGGAAATACGCGCTCTTTTTCATTTCCGCGATACCGAATACAACGATTTTACTTAAAAAGATTTCGCCGTAGGTACACGGGAACACCAAAAGCATAGTATTTTCTTTGCTGGTGTATAGCATCGCCATCATGCTGCTGACGGAAGAAACGATGGTGAACGCTTGCAACAGGAATATGAAGCAAGTGAACATTTCCATCGACGGTTTTACTTGGAACGTTTTGTTTAAGAAAGACAAGCCAAAGTAGATTACCGCCGTCACGACTACCGTTAAGCACGCTTTCAAAAACGTGATAAACGCTTTCTTTTTTGCACTGCGGGATTTCTTCGCGCGAAGCTGATCGCCCATTTGCATAAGCGAAAGATACTTCACACGGCGAAACGCAGTGTTTTTTATTGCTTTCGTTTCACTCATATCTTATTTCTCTCTTTCTTATACTTCCGCATCCGCGGCCGCGACCGTTTCGTCCGTTTCCTGCACGCTGGGTTGGGGTTTTTGCGCGTATTGCAAGTACACGTCTTCCAACGAAAGACCTTCTTTTTGGATATCTTCCACTCTGTCTACTCTGCAAATCTTACCGCCGCTGATGATGGCGATTCTGTCGCAAATTTTTTCAACGACTTCGATTACGTGGCTGGAAAAGAATACGATATTGCCTTCGTCCGCGTGCTGACGCATACACTCTTTAATTTGCCAAGAGCTGGTGGGGTCCAAACCCGTCAAGGGCTCGTCCAACACCCAAACCTTGGGGTTGTGGATAAGCGCGCCGATTACCATCGTCTTTTGCTTCATACCGTGCGAATAGCACTTGATTTCGCTATCCAACGCCTTTTCCAAGTGGAACATTTTTGCGTATTTTTCAATACGTTCGTTTTTGTCCTTTTCGCTTACCATATACAAATCCGCAACGTAGCCGATATATTCTCTGCCCGTTAAGTTTTCGTATACGGCGTGGTTGTCCGACACGTAGCCCATTTGCAATTTCGCTTCCAAGGGCTGGCGCGCCACGTCAAAGCCCTGCACTTCGATGCTGCCTTCCGTGATGGATTGAATGCCTACCAAGCTCTTGATGGTGGTACTCTTCCCTGCGCCGTTGTGGCCGATGAAACCGAATACTTCGCCTTCGTGTACTTCCAAATTGAAGTTCTCCACCGCTTTTTTCGTGGTGCCTGCGTACGTTTTTGAGAAGTTGTTGAATTTAATCATATGTGCTCCTTCGGGATGTAACGGTTCTTTGACCGATCTGCCGTCTAATTCTTTGAGTAAGTTCGCGTGGTCGACACGCATAAGTTTTTTGCGCCGCGCCAGCTCGCCGTGCGCGTCCGCCGTATTGAACAGCAGCGTGTACACGCCCCAAACTACAAACATCAACGCGATGAATACCAGCCAAATGATTAGGTTATACAGCCAGTAGAACTTAAACGTGACGTCGCCGATAACGGGCTGCCATATAAAGTTCCGCAAAGGCAACGCGAACGCAAACTTGTCCACGAAGAAGGTACTGTACAGGAAGAAGTAGTCCACTTCATCGCCGTTGGGATTGAGCGTAGGCGAATTGTTGAACCAGCCGTTCAAAATCATCGCCATCAATACGTACGCCGTGAACGCGCCGATTGCCTTGTACATCATTTTAATGTTCGGGCGCGGGAAGAGCCCCAGCGCTACGCCGAAAATGGGCAGTACAAACGCGTGCGTGTGGTTGTACCAGAATATCAAACAGCTTTGCTGTGAAAGCAACCTTTCGCCCGTATTCGGCATTAAAATTGCCAGCAACGCGCCAAGCACGTTTACAAGGTAAGTGAAATAGAACACGGCGTTCCATTTGAACACGTAAGCGAATACCATCAAAATCATTGCCGTGTTGCAAAGGTGCAAAGGGATGGACGTTACGCCGACGCGGTATGCGTTGATGCTGAAAAATTGCAAGAAACCGCTAAGCGCCAAGAAAATTACGAAAAATTTTCTTGCTTCATACGATTTATTGCGCATAATGAAATATCCGCCGAACATAAACGCAATACAGATATAGATAAGGATACGGTGCGTTACCGTAAAGCCCTTGGTTTCTTCGCCGATATATCCAAACATAAGTTGGGGGAAGTGCAGGGGCATAAACGCCATACACCAAATCCCCAAAAACGCAAGCCCGAGCAAAGCGCTTTTCCACCAGTTGGCAAAGTCCTTCGCGCGGATTTTTTCATATAACGCTTCGCCTGCGATACAACCGCAGATGCAAAGGCAAATTGCATAGAAAACGGAACGGTGATCGTAATAATTGACTGCGCCCGTCGAATAAATCGTCACTTGCTTGAACACGATGCCGTTGATAAGCAAAACGATGGGCACGAACAAAGCCGTGTAATCGCGCATATTCCTTATATTAAAGAAAGGCGCCATCATACACGTGCCGATGGAGAAGTAGGTCACCCATTTCAAAATAGCCATAAGCACCGTTTGCGTGGGCGTGAATACGCCGCCTTGCAGCCCAACTTGACCGCTCATAAATTCCATAGAAAATAAGTACGGCATATACAAGACGAACAGCAATAAGCCCAAGCCGCGCATAAGCAAATCTCTAAACGTAAACTGTTTTTTGAATAAGCGTATGGGTTTAACGGGCAAGCCGGACGCAAACCCAGCCAAGCCGCCGCTGATACATATACCCGCCGTCAATAAAATTTCGTTCATAGTTTCCTCTTCGTATTTCTTTTGCAAACGCATTTTTCATCGTTTGGCAAATTGTTTTTTCTTTGGTTTTGTCGCATTTTGGCGTAAAACATAGTTTTATACCTTAACGCTACCTTATACATTATACCATTCTAAAATACCCCTGTCAACCTTTTTATTGAAAATATTCCGCTTTCTTTTTTTCCAAATTCATACTGTTTTTTTGTGCATTCGTCAAGGACATGGGTGCTTCGTTTTCGTAAAATTACAGTAAATTTTGCCCTTTTTAAAAGCATTTGTCACATATATTCCTTACAAACAAAATAGCGCAATTTACAGGTGTTTGTCGCCATACTTTTCCATTTTTGACGAATTTTAGGCGATAAAACGCCACTTTTTGTTGCTTTTTGCGTTAAACGCTACAATTTTACAGCAAAAATAATCCCCCTTGCCTTTTTATGAACAAGGGAGATATTTTATTCAACGCATACATGGTGGCTTGATTGCCATATATTAAACGTAATTTTTTAGTCGTTTAATTTTCTTGCATTTTTTAAAAATTGCGCAAGCTGTTTTTCTTCTCTGCCCTTAAGCTGATCCAAAATCGCCATATTTTCTATCATCAGCTTAACGATTTGTTCCAGCGGTGAATTGACGGAATAATCGGCTACACACACGTAGTTGATGCGTTCGTCTTCCACCAAAACCTTGACCTTTTCACTTTTCCCTGCAGGATACAAAGCAATCGATTTCCCACCGCGCTCTTTAACAAGTTTCATACAAGGAATATCCGTCAAGCCATCGCCGATATAAATCATATTGCGATAGGCAATGCGGCGCGCGCTTTCTTCCTGCGAACGGTTCAAATTATCGTCGTCCGTCACGTCCAAAACGCCCTTGGAAATACGGTAAATAAATTGTGTTTTTAAGGTGTAATTGATGGCAAGCGACGGCCAAATGGCTTCGCCGTTTTCGTCGTACAGATATCTGCACGCATAAATTTCCTTAAAATATTTCGCTATCGGCGTGCCTTTAATAATTTCGTAGGTACCCGACGAAATGATATAATGCTCAATGTTCACGCCAAGCGATTCGCCAAATTGATTGATGCGGTCAAACCAGGTGGCAACACCTTTAAATAAAATTACGTTTTTACCGCATTGATTGAGATATTCTTCCGTTAATTTTATGCCCTTTTCTCGGCACTTTTTTACCATCAAGAACATATAAGAAAGAATTTTCTCCACCTGATGCTTGGCGGTAATTTCCCCTGCGCCCTGCCAAAATTCTTCGGGCGTAATCCCTAAATTTTGGATAAAGCCGTATTCCTGCATATCCGTGGTGCAAAGCGTTTTATCAAAATCGTATAACAGCGCTATCGTTGTTTTTCCCATACTATTTTCTCCTTATAAAAAGAGTATAGCATTTTTTCGTAAGGTTGTCAATACCCTTTTTCAAGTTTTATCCACTTTACGCGCTTACGTCCTGCACGGTTATGCTTTTTACAATTTCGCCCGTTTCTTCCACAACGATATACAAAACGATTTTACCTTGGAAACCGTATTCTCGCAAAGCGTGCAATACGGTTTTGGTGTTTTCACGGCAAAACGGTTCGTCGCCAAACCAAAGCACTGCTTCGTTGTATTTGTCGATACGCTCTAAAAAGGAAAGGAACGCTTGCAGGTTGTTTCGGTATTCCGCCGTGGAAACGTTATGCGTTTTCGCTCTTTCTTCTATAAAAGCGGCGGAAAACAATTTCGACGTATAATTGCCTGTAATCATTGCTTCGTTGAACGGTATAAACGTTTCCGTTGGATATATATTTTCTAATATTGCGTTTAAACATTGCCCTGCGGTAATATTGATTTTCATCGTCTACCCCCCCCTATAAAACAATCACAACGGTAGTTGTATATGTAATCCGCGATAGCGGTATGCAATCAAGCCGAACGATAACCTACACGGCAAGCAGTGACAACATACGCCTAACGGCGATTACATACTAAGCCTTTCGGCTTGGATAAAAACGACCTAAATCGAACCACTCGATTTAGGTCGTTTTTGGTGGAGACAACAGGACTTGAACCTGTGACCTCTCGCATGTGAAGCGAGCGCTCTAACCAACTGAGACTATGCCTCCAAATAGATTATGTTCATTATAGCACTTGCAAGAATAATTGTCAATCACTTTTTAGCTATTCTTTATAAAAAAATCTATAAAAATAGGAGCAAGCAGGCGTTTGTCGCATACCTGCCCCTATCCTTTGTCTTTTTAACAGTTACATAAGCGTTTCAAATACACGCAAAACGGAATCCGCCAACCGACCGATTAAACGGCGTTTTGTGTTTTCTAACGTGCGTTCCGTGCAAACGCCGAACGTCTGCTCGCAATCTTCTTTCAGCGCCGCCACCGCTTTTTTATCCGTGAAATACACTGCGTTTTCAAAGTGGTGATACAAGCTTCTATAATCCATATTGATCGTACCAACCACGGCGGCGTTATCGTCGCTTATCATACTTTTTGCGTGAATAAAGCCCGGTGCATATTCATAAATGCGCACGCCCGATTTTAACAGCATCGTGTAATTTGCGCGCGTCAAGCGGAACACCGTTTTTTTATCGGGAATACCCGGGGTTACAATGCGCACGTCCACGCCGCGTGCCGCCGCAAAACAAAGTGCTCCACGCATATGTTCGTCTAACACCAAGTACGGCGTGAATATCCACACGTATTTTTCCGCGCGGTGAATAATATCTTCATACACCGCCGCACCCGTACTGATTCCGTCCAGCGGCGAATCGTCGTAGGGTTGAATACAATAGCCGTCATTGACTGTTTGCATCGCTTGCTTTTCTTTGGGTAAAAACGTTTCCAGCGGCAATTTTTCGTTGCCGTACGCCTGCCAAATATTCAAAAACGCTCTTGTCAGCGAACGGACGCTATTTCCCGTAATTTGCACGCCCGTGTCCTTCCAGTGTCCAAAGCGTTTCTTCTCGTTTACGTATTCGTCCGCCAAATTGATACCGCCCGTAAATCCCACTTTGCCGTCGATTACCAAAATCTTTTTATGGTCGCGATGGTTCATACGCAACGAAAAAAACGGTACGATTTTGTTAAACTTGATACAGCGAATATTTTCGTGCAAGCTGTTGATATAGCGGTCATATCTCGGTTGCAGCGTCAGCATACAGCCAAAATCGTCGTAAATAATACGGATTTGCACGCCTTGCATCGCCTTTTCCAACAAAATTTCAAAAATTTCTTTCCACATACGGCCGTGCGCGATAATGAAATATTCCAGCAAAATAAACTTCTCCGCTTTTTTAAGCTGCTCTTTCATTGCGTCAAACATTTGCGCGCCGTCTGCATAATATTCCACGCTCCCGTTGTCAAAAGCAGGATAGTTTGCAAATTTTGTCAAGTAGGCAGAAATAGCGTTATTGCGCCCTGCTGGTGCGCCGTTTTTTACTTCGCCATATTGCTTTTCAAACGCTTCGTCAACCTGTTTTTGTGCGAACAACAGTTTATTTTTCATTTTTCGCGCAGGACGTCCGCGCCCGTTCATCGCATACATGGGTATACCGAATACAGGTACAAGTAAAATTAAGATAATCCAGTTAAGCTTTGACGACGGACGTTCGTGTTCGTTTAAAATATACAAAACAGACACGATTTGCAATACAAACAACAACGTTTGCAAGGCAATCGTCCAAGGCGAATGATAAGTAATCGCATAGAAAAAATACGCAAACGTAATCAGCTGTAACAGCACCGCAAGCGCAAACGTGAACATACGGTTATATAAAATACGGCGATACACACGATTGTTTCCTGCCGTGCGTTCCACCCATTTCTTTTGTTTTTCCGTCAATTTCATCATCTTTTATTCCCCATTTTATTCTATATTGTATTATATACCCATTTTTTATCATTATCAATCCATATATATATTATAGTATCACGCGCGCATTATTAATGCGTGTTCGATTTGTTATCGTTTTGTCAATTTTTCCACTTTTTTCAAATTTTTTTAATTTTTCTTAATTTTTTTAATTTTTCTTAAATTTTTTTTGAAAAACTGTTGACAAACGCATTTTTTTATAGTATACTATAATCACTTAATAAAACTAAGTCCTAATAAGAAAATAAAAATGAGGTTAAAAATTATGAAGAAATTTGAATGTCAAGTATGTCACTACGTTGCGGAAGGTCAAGCACCCGAAGTTTGCCCCGTTTGCAAGCAAAGCGGTAAATTTCAAGAAATCCCCGTTTTGAAAGGCTCTAAAACGGAAGCCAATCTTTGGACGGCGTTCGCAGGCGAATCGCAAGCAAGAAACAAATACACCTACTTTGCAAGCAAGGCGAAAAAAGAAGGTTTTGTGCAAATCGCCGCTCTCTTTGAAGAAACGGCAAACAACGAAAAAGAACACGCAAAAATTTGGTTTAAGCTGTTGCACGGCGGCGCTGTACCTTCCACCGAAGAAAACCTTTTGGCTGCTGCCGAA
>JAZSHX010000002.1:0-71942 GCA_045533485.1 Candidatus Scatosoma sp.
CTGGCGCTCTAACCAACTGAGCTACACCCGCCATATAAATGGTGCGCCTGAAGAGATTCGAACTCCTGACACACGGCTTAGAAGGCCGTTGCTCTATCCAACTGAGCTACAGGCGCGTGTTTTATGGATACGCCCGCTTTAGAGTGAAGCGGGTGATGGGAATCGGACCCACGCGGCCAGCTTGGAAGGCTGGAATTCTACCATTGAACTACACCCGCATTTCATCACACTTCGGCGCCGCATCAACAACGCTTGTATATAATAGCACTTATAAAAGAAATTGTCAAACAATTTTTGCGGATTTTTCCAAAAAAATCATAAAATTTTTAATATTTTTTCTTTTTTACAAAAAATGTTACAAAAATGTGATTTTTTCACTAAATATAACATTTTCAAAAAAATTCGTTCATTTTATTCCCTATTTTGAAAAAATATGTTATAATAAAAAAGTAGGCGAAATCAACGCAATCCATTTATCATCGAATCAGCAAAAAACCAAAACCCGATTTAAACAAAAGTACCCAAAGATACACGTTGACAACGCCCAAAAGCGGCATTAAAACCATCAAGAGCAAATCGTTTCTTCTAAACTTAAAGATGAACATGCACGCGTATATAGCGATTGCGCCCCCAAGCGCACCCGTGATACAAAGCTTGCCGATATACTTTTGCGGTTTTTGCGCTCCCTGCGCCTGTGTTTGGGCAGGGCTTACAGCAGCATTTTCATCCGTTTGTTTGTCCGTATTCGCGGACACGGTAGGGGTGGACGATGGTTGCAAAGCGGCGTCGCGCTCTTGCTTGGCAAGCGTTTTCACAAACAAAAAAGCGTATAAATTGATGGCAACAATATAGGCAATTACAAGAAGATATAGGATAATCATATCCATAGTTTTTCCCACAACTTAGCAAAAAATAACAAAGGCGGATAAATTTATGAAAAAAAGAGCACTGGTAAGCGTATCGGACAAAACGGGCATCGTGGAATTTTGTAAGCGTTTAATCGCTTGCGATTTTGAAATTATTTCCACGGGCGGCACGGCGAAAGCGTTGAAAGACGCAGGCCTGCCCGTAATCGGCATCAGCGAACTGACGGGCTTTCCCGAATGTTTGGACGGCAGAGTGAAAACCCTGCACCCCATCGTGCACGCAGGTCTTTTGGCTATGCGCGCAAATCCCGAACATATGCAGCAGCTGCAAACACTTGGTATCAACACCATCGACGTAGTAGCGGTCAATTTGTATCCCTTCAAGGCGACCATTTCCAAGCCCGGCGTAGCGTTTGAAGACGCAGTGGAAAACATCGACATCGGCGGTCCTACTATGCTTCGTGCAGCGGCGAAAAATTATCAAGACGTAGCGGTTGTCGTTGATCCTAAGGATTATGAAAGAGTGCTTTCCGAATTAGAAGCAGGCGAAATCACGCTGGACACCAAAAAATATTTGCAATACAAAGTGTTCGCGCACACGGCTGTGTACGACAGTATGATTTCTAACTATTTGGCAGAGCAATTAGACATTCGCTATCCCGACAGTGTAACGTTTGCGTATGAAAAGGCGCAAGATATGCGTTACGGTGAAAACCCCCACCAAGGCGCGTCCTATTACAGCGAAGAATTTATCCGCGCAGGCTCGCTTTCCAAGGCAAAACAGCTTTGGGGCAAAGAGCTTTCCTATAACAATATCAACGACGCAAACGGCGCGTTGGAGCTTGTGAAAGAGTTTGACGAACCCTGCGTGGTTGCAAGCAAGCATGCAAATCCCTGCGGTGTGGGTACGGGCAAAACGATACACGAAGCGTATATCAAGGCATACGAAAGCGATCCCGTGTCCGTGTTCGGCGGCATCTTGGCAATCAACGGCGTAGTGGACGAAGCGACGGCGAAAGAAATCAACAAAATTTTCATTGAAATCGTTATCGCGGAAGGGTTTACCAAGGAAGCGCTTGACGTGCTTACGACCAAGAAAAATATTCGTCTTTTGGAACTGCCTGACATCAAGGCAAGACGTGAAAAAACGGCGTACGATATGAAGAAGGTGTACGGCGGTTTGCTTATTCAAGATTACGACGAAACGCTTTTCAATCCCGAAAACGTGCAGGTGGTTACCGACCGCGCGCCTACGGACGAAGAAATGCAAGCGCTTATGTTCAACTGGAAAGTGGTGAAATACACCAAATCCAACGCCATCGTTATCGGCTTAAAGGATAGAACGACGGGTATCGGTATGGGACAAACCAACCGTATTTGGGCGGCGCAACAAGCGATTGCACACGCAGGCGATTTAGCGAAAGGTTCGGTTATGGCAAGCGACGCGTTCTTCCCGTTCCCCGATTGCGTGGAAGAGTGTGTAAAAGCAGGCATCACGGCAATTATTCAACCCGGCGGCAGCAAAAACGACCAGCTCTCCATCGACGCTTGCAACGCGGCAGGGATTGCGATGATTTTCGTCGGCGACAGACATTTTAGACATTAATTTTTTAAGACAATAACAGGACTTCCAGAAGAAGTCCTGTTATTATTTTGTAGAGTAGTTATATCGATGACAAAATTGAAATATTAACGAAAAACATAATTATAGAAACGATAATGGCGGAAATACTAAGTCCGCGACCGGTGTCCAAACGGTCTCTTGAACGCGACAACCCGACGCATCCAAAAATCAATCCTAAAATCGGAAAAAGGAAAGCGCAAATGAGAGCGGCAATCGATATATCGTTTGTAGTGGGAACGGATTTTGCTCTTAAGGGAGCAACGTTTGCCCATTGTTTACACGTAGGGCAAACAACTACGCCTTGGGGAATGGTATTGCCGCAAGATTTACAAATTTTTTCTTGTGGAATAATAATACGCTCTTCTGTTACGGGCATCGTATTCCTTTGCGTTGTTTGTAGATTTGCCCCGCATTTTGAACAAAATCTATCCGTGCTTGAAATTTCATTATAACAAAATTTACAATTCATATCGTTGCTCCTTTGTTAGTTGTAAGTTTATTATACTCTTAGTTTTCTAAGATGTCAAGTATTTTTCTTAGTTTTCTGGTACAATTTATTTATTATGGAAAACTTAGGGCAAACGATTAAAGAATTGAGAATGGAAAAAGGGATTACACAGCCGCAGCTTGCAGAAATGGTGGGGGTTTCAAAAGGTATGATTTCCATTTGGGAAAATAATATCAATGAACCGAAAGCAACGTTTATCAAAAAGTTAGCGATAGCATTAGAAGTTACGGCAGATTATTTGTTGGGCTTATAATAAACAAACCGCGCACGGCGAATTGCCGTGCGCGGTTTAGCATTAAAATGAAATTTTAGCCGTTTGCTTGCGATGCTTTATATTCGGTAACGGCTTTGGAAAGCTGGTCGGGGCAGGACGTGTTGTTTCTGCAACGGATACCTGCAAGCAACGTTTCCACTTCGTCAATGTGCTTGCCTTCCACAAGACGCGCAATACCTTGCAAGTTGCCGCCGCAACCGCCGATAAAGCGTACGCCGTGCATCTTTCCTTCGCTGTCCACTTCAAATAAAATTTGTCTGGAACAAGTGCCTTTCGTAGAGTAAGTAAACATAATTTTTCATCTCCTATATATAATATTGCTCGCCTGAAAAGGAGAGCGAAACCACCGCAAAAGCGGTGTATGTGTTTCCAAAATCAAATGCGTCAGTCGACAAGCGTATCGTAGATAGCCGAATACAATTCCGACGCCTTGTTTTCCCAGGTTTTATAAATGTTTTGCGCCGTTTTCTTATCGGGAACGACAAATTTCAAATCCAGCATGGGCTGCATGGGCGCTAAAATTTTTACCATAACCGTATACGTGCCGTCCATATTTTTCGTATAATCGGCTTTGCACTCCTGACGGTTGCGAAGCTTGCCGCCGTTCTTCTTGATGAAAGCGGAAATTTCACTGCGCAAGCTCATAGGGATATTGATATAGAAATTGTTGAGCGTTTCTCTGCCGTCGCTGGTAATGGTATAAAGCGGTTCTTCGACGGGCGAAGGCACACGGCAAATAAATTCGTCTTCCACCAAACGGGGAAAAAGCTCTTTACAGTCCATATAATTAAGCCAAGTATTGCCGGCGGTGCACATTTCGACAATGGTGCGCTCCGAAAGCGCGCTTTCCATTTTATCGAACACGAAAAGCACGATCAATTTATTGACAGACGTTTCGCCTTGAATTTGCATATCGACAGCTCCTTCTTATGTAAATACGAACCCTAAAAAATAAACGTGACTATATTATACATAAAAAAACAAAAAAAATCAAGGTGTTTTGGCGAAATTTCTTTGTTATTTTTCATATTTATGCTATAATAGAGAAAAATCAAGCGGAAAACAAGGTGTGATTGTATGGATTATCAAGAAAAAACCGTCAACAAAAATTACGTATATCAAGGCAAAATTTTATCGCTTCGCGTAGACGACGCTTTACGCCCCGACGGCAAGCCCTGCAAACGCGAAATTATCGAACATAGCGGCGGCGCGTGCGTTTTGTACGTGGAAAGGGGAAAAGTTTTGCTTGTCAAGCAGTACCGTTATGCGTACGGCGAAAGCATCTACGAAATCCCTGCAGGCAAGCTCAACGCAGGCGAAAATCCTATGCTTGCGGCTAAGCGTGAGCTGGAAGAAGAAACGGGCGTAAAAAGCGAAAATTTACAGCTTTTGTACGTGATGTATCCCACACCCGGCTACACCAACGAACGCATCTACATTTACCTTGCAAAAGACGGTGAACGCGTACCTGCCCACCTTGACGACGGTGAATTTCTGGACGTAGAGTGGGTAGAAATTGAAAAAATCAAGCAAATGATGCAGTCGGGGGAAATCCGCGACGGGAAAACCTTGATTGCCTTGCAAGCGTACTTTTTAGGCGCAGAAAAGTAAGCGTCAGCGCATAAAAAACGGAGCCGTTTTCACGGCTCCGTTCTTTTGCTAAAAAAGCAAAGAAGAAGAAAGAATAAAGGAGAAAAGTAAAGAAAAATCAACGGCAGTTGCAGTTGCAAGAGCAGTTGCAAGCAGGCGTCAAAATGGACGCAAGCGTACCGTTTTTGTACAAGCAGAACAAAAGCGCGATCAAGATGGGCAAACCGCAACCGTTAAAGACGTTGGAGCAGAACATACCGTCTTTCGAGCCAAGTACGAGCAAAGCAATGAGAATCCAAAGGGTAGTGTTACCACCCGTTAAGCAACAATTCATAAAAAACCTCCTGTGTTTCGCCGCAGGGGTATGTAAGCTTTTCCTGTCACGGAAGACCTGCGGTTTCGTCTTTTCTACTAATATAGTATTCCTTATTTGGTATTTTTGTGTAAAGGTTGGTGAAAGATAGGAGAAAAAATAAAAAACAGCCGTTCATTTTGTTGCTAAAAACAAAAAAATGCGTTATAATATAGTGCAATCCTAATATTTAGCGAATACGCGCACGCGATTTGACTGTAAAAATAAAGGGATAAAAAATTTTGTCTGCGGGTATCTTTGTGAACCCGATGGAGGTTAGTATGAATAAAAAATCTGTTTCCGCAAAACGTATTACGGGCATAGCGGTTTTGCTTGCGCTTGTAATTGTTTTGCAAATGCTTGGCGGCTATTTCAAGATAGGCGCAACGTCCCTTAGCTTCGTGCTTGTTCCCATCGTTTTGGGCGGTATGCTGTATGGGGCTTGGGTGGGCGCATTTTTAGGCTTTGCGTTTGGATTTGTTACATGGATATACGGCGTGACGGGCGCAGACCCTTTCACTGCCATTTTGTTTGAAGCACAGCCGTTTGCCACCACGCTTTTGTGTCTTGGTAAGGGGACGGCGGCAGGGCTTGCGGCTGGGCTTACCTATTCATATATTGCTAAAAAAAATAAGCAAGTAGGCGTGTTTGCGGCGGCGGCAACCGCACCCATTGTTAATACGGGTTTGTTTATCGCAGGTTCTTTGCTTTTGCTCAAAGAAACGCTTATGGCAAATTTTGTTGCCGAAGGCAGCACCATCGTTTACTTCTTGTTTATCGTTTGCGCCGGTGTCAACTTCTTGGTGGAGCTTGCTATTAACTTGATTTTTGCTCCTACGCTGTATCGTGTTATCGGCGTGTTGGAAAAAGGGGGACGTAGATGATTATTTGTATCGACATCGGGAATACCAATATTAAATACGCTTTATACGAAGGTAATGAATTGAAGGTATCTTTCCGTGTTTCCACCGATTTTAAGCGCACTTCGGATGAGTACGGCGAACAAATCATCGGCATGCTGGATATAAAAGGCATTAAAGCGCAGGATATCACGGGCGGTATCGTTTCGTCCGTTGTACCGACGCTGGATTATACCATCGATAAAATGTGCGAGATTTATTTTGGTATTCAGCCCATGCACGTAGCGCCCGGTCTTAAATCGGGCTTGAATATCCGTTGCGACAATGCGCGCGAAGTGGGGGCGGACCGTATCGTAAACTGCGTTTCCGCTATCGTGGAATACGGCGAAAAGAAACCGATGATCGTGATTGATTTCGGCACGGCGACAACCTTTAACATTATCAACGAAAACGACGAATTCATCGGCGGCGTTATTTCTCCCGGTATCAAAGGTTCGTTAGATTCGCTTGTCAACGGCACGGCAAAATTGCCGCGCGTGGAAATTGAAGCGCCCAAGAGCATTATTGCAAAAAACACGGTTACGAATATGCAGGCAGGTATCGTATTCGGTTTTGCAGGGCTTGTAGAATATATCGTCAAACGCATCAAAAAAGAACTTAAATGCAACGACGTGAAAACGATTGCCACGGGCGGTTTCTCCACGGTAATCGCCAAGGAAATCGAGTGTATCGACGTGGTGGATAAGCTGCTTACGTTAAAGGGCTTGAAATATTTGTACGATTTGAACCAAGAAGAGTAAACGAAAGGGGCAGGTACGCGTTCAAACGCGTTTTTATGCCCGATATAACACAATAAATAAGGAAGAAAAAGGCAAGAAAAATTGCTGGAAGGAGTGATACTATGGTTAAGAAAGTAGGCGTTGCCATTTTGGGCTTAGGCGTCGTAGGCGGCGGCACGTACCAAACACTGGTTGAGCACCACGATTTTTACTTAAAAACGCAAAACGTTGACGTTACGGTGGAAGCGGTGCTGGATTTGAATAAGGAACGCATCAAATCGCTTGGCGTACCCGACGAAGCGGTGGCAGGCAGCATTGAAGAAGTGCTTGCCAACCCCAACGTAGACATCGTTGTGGAAACCATCGGCGGTATCGGTGTGGCAAAAGCGTTCGTTACGGCGGCGCTCACGAACGGAAAAACGGTGGTTACGTCAAATAAAGAGCTTATTTGCAAGTTCTCCCATGAGCTTGAAAAAATTGCAAAACGCAACCGTTGCGGCTTGTATTACGAAGCAAGCTGCGTAGGCGGCGTGCCTATTATTCACACGCTTTGGGACGGCGTGCAAGCCAACAAAATTCAAAGCATGATGGGTATCGTGAACGGCACGACGAACTTTATCTTGACGAAAATGTCCAACGAAAACGCAGACTATGCGGAAGTGCTCAAAGAAGCACAACGCCTTGGCTACGCGGAAGCAAACCCCACGGCGGACGTGGATGGGTTCGACTCTATGTACAAGCTTTCCATTTTGTCGTCGATGGCGTTCCATACGAAAATCCCTTACACCAAAATTTTCCGCGAAGGTATCAGCAACCTTAATATCAAGGATATTGCATACGGGAAAAGCTTGGGTTATACCATTAAGCTTTTGGCAATCGGCAAAAACACCGACAAGGGCATCGAAGTACGCGTACACCCGACCTTTATTCCCAACTCGCACCCCCTTGCAAGCGTAAACGATTCGTTTAACGCAGTGTATATGCAGGGCGATGCGGTGGGTGATGTAATGCTGTACGGCCGCGGCGCAGGCGCGTTGCCTACGGCAAGCGCGGTGGTAAGCGACGTCATTTATGCCGCTACGCACGCGGAAAACAAATACTCCACCTTCAAAAATAACGCGACGGCTGATCCCAGCGTCAATTTCATTTCTAACTTTGAAAGCGAATATTACGTGCGTTTAGCGGTGGACGACGAACCGGGCGTGCTTGCCAAGGTCAGCGGCATCTTCGGCAAGAACGGCATTTCGCTGGTTGCCGTTTCGCAAATCGAACAAACGAAGGAAGACGACGGTGACGGCAATTTGCGTGTGCCCATCGTTATCATTACGCACAAAACCAACGAAAGCCGCATTAGAAACGCTATGTCGAAAATCAATGCGTCGGGTATCGGTAAAGTGCAAACGCTTTTGCGCGTAGCGCAATAATCAAAAAACAAAGCAAAAAAGAAAGGCGCGCGTTGCCTTTCTTTTGCGTTTTTTATACAAAGGAAACGATATGTTAAATCAGGAAAAATACACGCAGTTTGCGCAAATTTTACGCGAAGAATTGATCCCTGCTATGGGCTGTACAGAACCCATTTCTATCGCCTATGCGGCGGCAAAGGCAAGGGAACTTCTTAAAGAAACGCCTTGTAGCGGACTTTTGCAGGTAAGCGGAAATATTCTCAAAAACGCAAAAAGCGTCACCGTACCGCACACGGGCGGCTTGCGCGGCGTGAAATCAGCGGTGGCGGCAGGTATCGTAGCAGGCGTTGCCGACGCGGAGCTGGAAACGCTGTCCAAGGTAAAGCAAGAACGCGTAGAAGAAATTAAAAATTTCCGCGACACGTTTGATTTGCAGGTAAGTACGCAGGAAACGGCGCGTATGTTTGATATCGGCGTTACGCTGCAATCGAAAAATCACACGGCGTTCGTACGCATAGCGGATACGCATACCAACGTGGTTTGTATGCAGTTAGACGGCAAAACGGTGTATGAAAAGCCCCTTTGCCAGCCCGCGCAAAAAACGGACAGGTCGATTTTGAGCGTGGAAGATATCGTTGCTTTTGCCGATATGCTCAACATAAGCGACGTGAAAGAAACGCTGGATAGACAAATTGCATATAATATGGCAATCGCGGAAGAAGGTATCAACAAGCCCTACGGCGCAAACATCGGCAAGGTGCTTTTGCGCAGTTATCAACCGGATATCAAAATTACGGCGAAGGCGTATGCGGCGGCGGCAAGCGACGCAAGAATGAGCGGTTGTGAATTGCCCGTTATTATCAATTCAGGCAGCGGCAACCAAGGCATTACGGCGTCCGTGCCCGTTATCGTCTACGCACGCGGGCTTTGCATTGATAAAGACAAGCTGTATCGTGCGCTTTGCGTTTCCAACCTAATCACCGTGCATTTAAAATCGGGTATCGGCACGCTTTCGGCTTATTGCGGCGTGGTTTCCGCAGGCGCAGGCGCAGCTTGTGGGATAGCCTATTTGCTTGGCGGAGATATCAAGCAAATTAAACACACGCTTGTCAATGCCCTTGCTATCGATTCGGGGATTATTTGCGACGGCGCGAAAGCAAGCTGCGCGGCAAAGATTGCCACGGCGGTGGAAAGCGGACTGATGGGCTTGCAAATGTATTATCACGGCAATCAGTTTGTAGCAGGCGACGGGATAGTCAAAAAGGGTGTGGAAAACACCATCAAAAGCGTGGCGCGGCTTGCGCACGAAGGTATGAAAGAAACGGATAAAGAAATTATCCACATTATGCTGGATAGCGAATAATAAAACGGCGGTTTGGACAAAGAAAAATGCTCCAACCGCCTTGATTTTTTATTAAGGCGAAGAAAAAGCGTTTTTTTATAAAAAAAGGTGGAAAAAATTGCATTTTTGCCGTTCAAATCCTTGCTATTTGCCTATGTTTTGTGATACAATATTTGCAATCAATATTTTTGATTAAACTATACCCTAAATTCGATTTTTTTGTTTAAGGAGAGAAAGATAAATGGAAAGAGTGTACAATTTTTCGGCAGGGCCTTCTATGTTGCCCGAAAAGGTGCTTAAAACGGCGGCGGAGCAAATGCTTTGCTATGAAGACAGCGGTATGTCCGTTATGGAAATGAGCCATCGCTCTCCCGTGTATGAAAAAATCATTGCGGACGCGGAAAGCTTGCTTAGAAAGGTGATGGAAATTCCCGACAATTACAAGGTGCTTTTTTTGCAAGGCGGTGCGTCTACGCAGTTTGCGGCAGTGCCTTTGAACTTGCTTAGAAAAAGCGGAAAAGCCGATTATATTTTGTCCGGTCAATTTTCCACCAAAGCGTACAAGGAAGCGCAAAAATACGGCGACATCAAAGCGGTAGCGTCCAGCAAAGACGCCAACTTCTCGTTCGTGCCCCAAACGACGCGTGAAGATTTCCGTCCCGATGCGGACTACGTACATATTTGTTTCAATAACACCATTTACGGTACGAAATTCCCGTATATCCCTGACACGGGCGATATTCCCTTGGTGGCGGATTTGTCGTCGTGCATCATCAGCGAGCCCATTGACGTGAGCAAGTTCGGCGTTATCTATGCAGGTGCGCAAAAGAATATGGCGCCGGCAGGGCTTACGATCGTGATTATCCGTGAAGATTTGCTCGGTTTTGCAAAAAAGGAAACGCCTGCTATGCTGGATTATCAGCTGCAAGCGGAAAACGGATCTATGTATAACACGCCCCCGTGCTATTGCATTTATATCGCAAAGCTTGTTTATGAGTGGATTTTGGGTATGGGCGGCTTGACGGAAATGCAAAAACGCAACCAAAAGAAAGCGGCGCTTTTGTACGATTATTTGGATAGCCAAGAATATTATCAAGCGCCCGTGCAAAAGGACAGCCGTTCGATGATGAACGTCACGTTCGTTACGGGCGACGCGGAACTGGATAAAAAGTTTGCAGCGGAAGCAAGCGCGGCTGGCTTGAAGAACTTGAAAGGTCACCGTTCGGTAGGCGGTATGCGCGCATCTATCTACAACGCAATGCCTTATGAAGGCGTGGAAAAGCTTGTGGAATTTATGAAAGAATTTGCAAAAAACAATGCAAAAAAATAACAGTGGAAGAATAGAAGGTTTATTATGTTTAAAATTCAGTTGATGAACAAAATTGCAAAAGTAGGTACGGACATTTTCACTTCGCAAAATTACGAAGTGGGCGATAAGGTGGAAAACGCGGACGCGATTATGGTGCGTTCGGCGGCTTTGCACGATACGGTGTTCCCCGAAAGCTTGCGCGCGATTGCGCGTTGCGGCGCAGGGGTAAACAATATCCCCATTGAAAGATGCACGAAAGACGGTATCGTCGTGTTCAATACTCCCGGTGCAAACGCAAACGCCGTGAAAGAGCTTGCGGTGGCGGCTTTGATTTTGGCTTCGCGCGATATCGTGGGCGGTATCAAATGGGTGGACTCCCTGAAAGGGCAAGAAAACGTTGCAAAGGCAGTGGAAGCAGGCAAATCGGCGTTCGTCGGGCACGAGCTTGCAGGCAAAACGCTTGGCGTTTTGGGGCTTGGCGCTATCGGCGGTATGGTAGCCAACGTTGCCATTTCGCTTGGTATGAAAGTTATGGGCTACGATCCGTACATTACGGCAAAAGCCGCTTGGAGCTTAGCGCCGTCCGTATCGCAAGCCAGCGATTACGCGGAAATTTTCAAAACGTGCGATTATATCACTTTGCACGTACCTGCAACGCCGCAAACGAAAAATATCATTTGCGAAAAATCGCTTTCGATGATGAAAGACGGCGTGCGCATTTTGAACCTTTCACGCGCGGATCTTGTCAACGCCGCAGATTTGAAAGCCGCGATTGCTTCGGGAAAAGTGGCGAAATACGTCACCGACTTTCCCACGGAAGAAACGGTGGGCGTCGACGGCGTGATTGCAATTCCGCACTTGGGCGCGTCGACGATGGAATCGGAAGATCACTGCGCGATGATGGCGGCGCAAGAGCTGGATGAGTTCTTGAAATACGGCAACATTAAAAACAGCGTCAATTTCCCCACGGTCGGTTTGCCGAATTCGGGGCTTCCGCGCGTATGCGTTATGCACGTAAACGTGCCGAATATGCTTTCGCAAATCACGGCGGCGTTCTCCGCGCAAAACGTCAACATTGAAAATATGGCGAACGGTTCGAAAGGGGAAACGTCGTACACCATTTTGGAAACGACGGGGCAAATTACCGACGCCGTTTTACAAGGCATTCAAGCCATCAACGGCGTATTCGGCGTCCGCGCTTTCTAAAAACTGTTAAAAATTAAGGGGTAAATATGAAAATAAAACCGTTTGCGGCACTTCGGCCGCAACAAGCTTTCGCGAAAGAATGTGCCGCGCTTCCCTATGACGTAATGTCCAGCGACGAAGCGCGGAAAGAAGTGCAAAACAAGCCGTATTCCTTTTTGCACGTGGATAAAGCGGAAATCGATTTGGACGTTTCCGTGCATTTGTACGACGACGCTGTGTATCAAAAAGCGGCGGATAATTTGCGCGCTTTGGAAAAAAACGGCGTATACTTGCAAGACGAAACGCCGCGGTTTTATTTTTACCGTCAAGTGATGAACGGCAGGGCGCAAACGGGCATCGTCGCTTGCGCAAGCATTGACGAATATATCAGCGGAAAAATCAAAAAGCACGAGCTTACGCGCGCGGACAAGGAGCAGGATAGAATTCGTCACGTAGATACCTGTTCCGCGCAAACGGGGCCTATCTTTCTTGCTTATAAAACCTGCAAGGAGCTGGACGAAATTATCCAAAGCGAAACGCAAAAAACGCCGCTGTACGATTTTGTTGCTGACGACGGTATCTCTCACGTAGTTTGGGCAAGCTCTTCGCCTGCAATCGACGCACGTATCCAAGCCTCGTTTGAAAAGCTGGACGCGTTGTATATTGCCGACGGGCATCACCGCGCGGCGTCGGCGGTAAGGGTGGGCTTAATGCGCAGAGAGCAAAATCCTGGCTATAACGGAAACGAAGAGTTTAACTTTTTTATGTCGGTCATTTTTCCTGCCGACAGCTTGAAAATTTTTGATTATAACCGCTTGCTCCGTGATTTGAACGGTATGGATACGCAACGGTTTTTATCAGCGGTGGAAAAGACGCTTGGCAAAGTGGAAGAATACCAAGGCGCAGGACAATACCGTCCCACTGCGCCGCATACGATAGGGCTGTACGTTGGCGGTAAGTGGTACAAGGTGCAAATGCGCCAAGACGTTTGTCAAGCGGAAAAGCAGGCGGAAAAGCTGGATTGCGCCATTTTACAAAAGCATTTGCTTTCGCCCGTGCTTGGTATTGACGATCCAAGAACGGATAAACGCATCGATTTTGTCGGCGGTATCCGTGGGCTTGCATATTTGGAAGAACGCTGTCAGCAAGACGCGGTGGCGGCAATTTCGATGTATCCCGTCACGATGGACGAATTGACGGCAGTTGCCGATGCAGGCGAAATTATGCCGCCCAAATCCACTTGGTTTGAGCCCAAGCTTCGCAGCGGTATCTTTATTCACAAGATAGAAAAGTAACGAAAACAAGGGGGAATAGTTATGTCCCAAACGATTATGAAAACGCAAGAGAAAGTGGCGTTCGCTTTGCGCGCTTTATATAAAAAATACGGGTATTTGCCGTATAAAATGAGCAAGTTTGAAGCGTACGATTTATATGTTGCTAACAAGGATTTTCTTGTCAGCGACGGTATTATCACGTTCAACGATACGGACGGAAAATTGCTTGCCTTAAAGCCCGACGTGACGCTGTCTATTATCAAAAACGCAGGCGACGGTGCAAAAAAGGTATTTTATCACGAAAACGTGTATCGCATTTCCGGTGCAACCAAGCAGTTTAAGGAGTGGATGCAGGTGGGCTTGGAACGCATAGGCGACACGTCCGTGTACGCATTGTACGAAACGGTGTATTTGGCGGCGGCAAGTTTAAAGGAAATTTCTCCTTCGTTCGTGTTGGACGTTTCCCACCTTGGCGTTTTATCGGCAGTGCTTGCCGATTTGGGCGTAGGCGTTCGCGCGCAAAAGGTGATTATGAAAAAGATTGCCGAAAAGAATTTGCACGAAACGGCGGCGCTGTGCCAAGAATACGGCGTTGCGGAAGAAAAAACGCAAACGCTTTTAACGCTTGTCAAAACGTACGGCAATCCCAAGCAAGTGCTTGCAAAAATCAAACCGCTTGTGTCGGGCTGCGCCAAAGCGGCGATAGACGAGCTGGAAGCAGTGTGCGGTTTGCTTGAAACAACCTGCTTTGCCGATAATATCCGTTTGGATTTTTCCGTGGTTAACGATATGAAGTATTACAGCGGTATCGTGTTTAAGGGCTTTGTAAAAGGCGTGGCGGAAGGCGTGCTTTCGGGCGGTCAGTACGACGGGCTTATGCAACGTATGGGCAAAAAGACGGGCGCTATCGGGTTTGCGGTATATTTGGATTTATTAGAAAATATGCACGCGAATAAAACGGCTACTGACGTAGATTTGCTGGTGCTGTACGATGAAAAAACGCCCTTGACGGATTTGCAAAAAACCGTGCAGGAAGCGGTGGAAAGCGGCAAGAGCGTGAGTGCGCAAGCGCAAGAAAACGGCGTACGTTTTGGTAAGCTTATCGATTTGAGAAAGGGGGATAGCGTATGATCAATATAGCGTTGCCCAAAGGGCGGCTTGGCGAAAAGGTATACGCCACCTTTGAAAAAGCGGGCTTTGAATGTCCGTCGATAAAAGAACAAAACAGAAAGCTGATTTTTGAAAATGCGGAAAAGGGCGTGCGTTATTTTTGGGTGAAGCCGTCTGACGTAAGCATTTACGTAGAACGCGGCGCGGCGGATATCGGCGTTTGCGGCAAGGACATTTTAGAAGAATACGCCCCCGACGTGTATGAACTTTTGGATTTGAAAACGGGCGTTTGCCGCATGGCAGTGGCAGCAAAAAAGGGCTTTCACGACGATAGGGAAACTACGCTGAAAGTAGCCACCAAGTTTGTGCGCACGGCGAAGGCGTTTTATGCGAAAAAGGGCAGAGAAATTGATATTATTCACTTGAACGGCTCTATTGAAATTGCGCCCATTTTAGGGCTTGCCGACGTGATCGTGGATATCGTGGAAACGGGCAAAACTTTGATAGAAAACAATTTGGAAGTGGTGGAAACGGTTGCGCCCATTAGCGCGCGGTTGATTGCCAACAAGGCAAGCTTTAAGTTCAAAACCAAGCAAATCGAAACGCTTGTGGAAAAGGTCGGCACGTTGATTGAATAAGCTGTTAGCTGTGTTACGAACGCGTCGAAAGGAAGAAATATGATTAAAATTCTCAAATGCGGCGAAGTGTCGCCAAAGGAAATATTCGCAAGAAACAACCCCACGGCAAGTGTGGAAAATATCGTCGCGGAAATTATTGCAAACGTCGTGAAAAACAAGGACGCGGCGCTTAAAGACTATGCGGAAAAATTCGACGGAGTAAAGCTGGAAAGCTTGCAGGTAAGCCAAGCGGAGATGGAAGCGGCGTATAAAAAAGCGGACGAAAAGTTTATCGCCGTGCTCAAAGAAGCGGCGGAAAATATCCGTGATTTCCACCGGCAGCAAAAGCGCGACGGGTTTACTTTACGCAAAGAAAACGGCGTGGTAATCGGTCAAAAAATTACGCCGATTGAACGCGTGGGCTTGTACGTGCCCGGCGGCACGGCGGCGTATCCGTCGACGGTGCTTATGAACGCAATTCCTGCAAAAATTGCGGGTTGTCAACAAATCGTGATGGTAACGCCCCCGAACAAGCAAGGCGGCGTCAACGAAAACGTATTGATGGCGGCAAAAATCGCAGGCGTGGATAAAATTTTCAAGGTAGGCGGCGCGCAAGCGGTGGCGGCGCTTGCGTACGGAACGGAGAGCGTACCCAAGGTAGACAAAATCGTTGGGCCGGGTAACGCGTTCGTTGCCGAAGCGAAAAAGCAAGTGTTTGGCAAGGTGTCTATCGATATGATTGCAGGACCAAGCGAAATTTTAATCGTGGCGGATGAAAACAACGACGCAAGCTGTATCGCGGCGGATTTACTTTCGCAGGCGGAACACGATAAAATGGCAAGCGCTGTGCTTGTTACGGACAGTTTTGCCTTTGCGCAAAGCGTTTCCAAGGAGCTGGAAAGACAAATCCCGTTGCTTTCGCGTAGCGAAATTGCAAGAAAATCTATTGACGATAACGGTAAAATTATCGTTGCGGAAGATATCCTTTCCGCTATCGATATCGCCAACGAAATCGCGCCTGAGCATTTGGAGCTTTGCTTGGACGAACCGTTTGCATATTTAGACAAAATCAAACACGCAGGTTCTATTTTCCTTGGAAAATATTGCCCCGAAGCGTTGGGGGATTATTTTGCAGGGCCAAATCATACCTTGCCGACAAGCGGTACGGCGAAATTCTCTTCGCCGCTGTCCGTGGACGATTTTGTGAAAAAATCGCAGTTTGCGTATTACACCAAGGACGCTTTAACGGAAGTTGCCGATAAGGTGGCTCTGTTTGCAAATAAGGAAGGATTGCAAGCGCACGGAAAAAGCGCGCTTGCCCGCGGGGGTAAAATAGATGAGTAAATATTTCTCAAACAAATTTGACGGCTTAAAGGCGTACGTGCCGGGGGAACAGCCCAAGGATATGCAGTACGTCAAGCTCAACACCAACGAATTGCCCTTTGCGCCGCCCACGTCGGTGGTGCAAGCTATGCAAAAGGCAGGGGCAGGTACGAACTTATACTCTGATCCAACGTGTAGCGCGCTTGTGGAAAGCGCGGCGAAAGTGCTTGGCGTGAAACCTACGCAAATATTGCCCACCAACGGTTCGGATGAAATTTTGAACTTTGCGTTTATGGCGTTTTGCGATGAAAATACGCCTGCGGTTTTTGCCGATTTGACCTATGGGTTTTATTCGGTATTCGCCGATTTGTACGGCGTGGAAAAGAAAATTATTCCGTTGACGGACGATTTTTCCATTGAACCCACGCAGTATTTTTCGGCAGGAGGAACGGTATTTATCGCCAACCCCAACGCGCCGACGGGCAAAGCGCTTACAAGGGCGCAGGTGGAAGAAATCGTTAAAAATAATCCCGACAACGTAGTGGTTATCGACGAAGCGTACGTGGATTTCGGCGGAGAAACGTGCTTGCCGTTGATTGAAAAATACGACAACCTGCTTGTAACGCGCACGTTCTCTAAATCGGGCGGTTTGGCAGGCGCGCGTTTGGGGCTGGGTATTGCTTGCGAAAGCTTAATTGCCGATTTGAATACCATCAAATATTCCACCAACCCCTATAACGTCAACGCCGTCACGATGGCGGCAGGCGTAGCGGCTTTGGCGGAGCTTGACCATTATAAAAAGACGCGCGATATCATCGTCAAAAACCGTATGTACACGGCGGAAAAGCTCAAAGCGATGGGCTTTGAAGTTTTGCCGTCGAAAACCAACTTTTTGTTCGTGAAATCGAACGAAATCGACGGGGAAGAGCTGTATGAAAAATTAAAGGCGCGCGGTGTGCTTGTGCGGCATTTCAAAGGCGAACGTACGGCGGCGTATAACCGTGTAAGCATCGGTACGCTTCGGCAAATGGACGCGTTTTTAACGGCAGTAAGACAAATTTTAGCGGAGAAAAAGGTATGAGAATAGGCAAAATTGCACGCAAAACGGCGGAAACGGATATTGTATTGACGCTCAATTTAGACGGAACGGGCAACAGCGTTATCGACACGCGTTGCGGCTTTTTGGATCATATGCTCACGCTGTTTGCCAAGCACGCCGGATATGATTTGGAAGTGCGTTGCAACGGTGATATCCACGTAGATTACCACCACACGGTGGAAGACGTGGCGATTGCGCTTGGGCAGGCGCTTGGACAGGCGCTTGGCGATAAAAGGGGCATCGTGCGCTACGGCGATATTATTTTGCCTATGGACGAAACGCTCATTTTGGCGGCGCTTGACGTGTCGGGGCGTGATTTTGCGGCAATCGATTTGAAGTTTGAGTGGGAAAAGGTGGGCGATTTCGACACCGAGCTTTGCGAAGAATTTTTCTTGGCGCTTGTGCGTGAAGGCAAGCTTACCCTGCACTTAAAACAGCTTGCAGGCAAAAACGCGCACCACATCATCGAAGGTTCGTTCAAGGCAGTGGCGCGTGCGCTTGGTGCGGCGACCAAAATTGACGAAAGCAAAAAGGATTTCGTACCGTCCACGAAAGGCGTGTTATAAGGAGCTGAAAAAATGATAGCCATTGTCGATTACGGCGTGGGGAATTTGTTTTCCCTGCGTTCGTCCTTTGCAAAAATCGGCGCGGATACGGTGGTAACTGCGGATAAAGACGTGATAGAAAAAGCGGATAAAATCATATTGCCCGGGGTTGGCGCGTTTGCGGACGCCGCGAAAAAGCTGAAAGATACGGGGCTTGGCGAAGTGGTGAAAACGCAGGCAAAGCAAGGCAAAATGATCATGGGTATTTGTCTTGGTATGCAGCTTTTGTTTGAGCGTAGTTTTGAATACGGCGAGCATCAAGGGTTGGGACTTATCAAGGGCGACGTAGTGCCTATCAAGGGCTACGTAGACGCGAGCTTGAAAGTGCCGCATATCGGCTGGAACGGCTTATTTTTCCCAAAAAAGCATTTTCTTTTTTCGCATTTAAACGAAGGCGACTGCGCCTATTTTGTGCACTCGTATTTTGCAACCAACTGTCAAGACAGCGTAATTGCTACCACCGAATACGGCAAGCATTTGACGGCGGCGGTGGCAAGCGGAAACGTGATGGGCTGTCAATTCCACCCCGAAAAAAGCGGCGACGTGGGCTTGTCTATCCTGCGTGCGTTTTGTCAGGCGTAACATAAAAAATAGAGAAGAAGTATGATTATTTTACCTGCGATTGATTTATTTGACAACAAAGCCGTGCGCTTGTATAAAGGCGATTACGCGCAAATGACGGTGTATAACGAAAATCCCGTGGCGGTGGCAAAGCAGTTTGAAAAGGACGGCGCAACTTGGGTACACCTTGTCGATTTGGCAGGGGCAAAACAGGGCGAACCCGTGCATTTTAACGTAGTGAAGGAGATTGCCTTGCAAACGGGCTTACAAGCGGAAATCGGCGGCGGTATTCGTAATATGCAAACGGTAGACGCGTATATCCAAGCAGGCGCATCGCGCGTAATTATCGGTACGGCAGCTGTGCAGGACGAAGCATTTTTGAAAGCCGCGCTTAACAAATACGGCGATAAAATCGCGGTAGGTGCAGACGTAGCCGACGGCAAAATCGCTATCAAGGGCTGGCTGGAAAAATCCGCGTATTCCTTGGACGAGTTTTTGCAAAAAATGGTGGCTTTGGGCGTGAAAACCGTCATTTGCACGGACGTTTCCAAGGACGGGGCTATGAAAGGCGCGAACGTGGAGCTGTATAAAGCGTTGACGGAAAAATACCCCTTGCAAGTGATTGCGTCTGGCGGCGTTTCGTCGCTTGACGACGTGCGCGCATTGGCTAAAAATAACGTGTACGGCGCGATTATCGGCAAAGCGTATTATATCGGCGCGATTGATTTAGGGCAGGCGATACAGGTGGCAAAATGATAACCAAACGAATTATTCCTTGCTTAGACGTGCGCGATGGAAAAGTGGTGAAAGGCGTCAATTTCCAAAGCGTGAAAGACGTGGCTTCGCCCGTGGAATTAGCGAAATTTTATTCAAATAACGGCGCGGATGAGCTGGTGTTTTACGACATTACGGCGTCGGCGGAAGGCAGAAATATTTTTACGGATATTTTGCGTGAAACGGCTTCGTCGGTGTTTATTCCCTTGACGGTGGGCGGCGGCATACGCGGCGTGGCTGATTTTGAACGCGTGCTTTCGTGCGGCGCGGATAAGGTCAGCGTCAATTCGGGCGCGATTGCCAACCCCAAGCTTATCAAGGAAGCAGCGCAAAAATACGGCGATCAATGCGTTGTGATTTCCGCGGATATCAAGCGTGTAAACGGCGAATTTCACGTGTTTGCCAAAGGCGGCAGAGAAGACACGGGTATGGACGCGATAGAGTGGATTAAGCGTTGCGTAGGCGACGGTGCAGGCGAAGTGGTGGTCAATTCTATGGACACGGACGGCGTGAAAAACGGCTTTGATTTGCCCCTTTTACAGGCAGTGGTAGACGCTGTGGACGTGCCCGTAATCGCGTCGGGCGGCGCAGGAAAAATAGAGCATTTTACGCAGTTGTTCAAATACCTGCCTAAGGTGGACGCAGGACTTGCGGCTTCCATTTTCCATTTTGGCGAAGTGGCAATTCCCCATTTGAAACAGCAATTAAAAGCGGACGGAATTAACGTGCGCTTGTGACGGATAGGAGAGATAGAAATGGTAAATATTGACGAATTAAAATTTGACGAAAAGGGCTTGATACCTGCAATCGTAGTCGACGTAAAAACGGGCGACGTACTCACGCTTGCATATATGAACAAGCAAAGCTTGCAAATTACGCTTGAAAAGGGGCTTACTTGCTTTTGGAGCAGAAGCAGAAACGAGCTTTGGCTGAAAGGCAAAACGAGCGGCAATTATCAGCACGTAGTTTGCATTACGGCCGATTGCGATAAGGACGCGCTGGTGGTAAAGGTGGAAAAGGACGGACCCGCTTGCCATACAGGCGAAGGGAGCTGTTTTTTTAACCCCTTGTACGTAAATGAAGAAAAAACGGAGTTCTCCTTGCGCAGTTTATATGAAATGCTGCTTGGCAGAAAAAAGGATAAGCCGCAGGGCTCGTATACCACCTATTTGTTTGAAAAGGGCTTGGATAAAATTTTGAAAAAGGTAGGCGAAGAAAGCACGGAAGTGATTATCGCCGCCAAAGCGGAAGACAAAAAGGAAACGGTGTACGAAATTGCCGATTTGGCGTATCACGTAATGGTGCTTATGGCGCAGGCAGGCATTACGGTGGACGAAGTGTACGACGAGCTTGCTTCCCGTCACGTGATCGACCATAAAGTGAAACAGGAAAAAATGACGAAATAAAGAAAAACCCGTGGCGTGAAACCACGGGTTTTCCTATGGAAAGAGATAGGAGAATAAGGCAATTACGATTGTCTTTTGGCAAGAATTTGTCCTGTTACGGCGTTGATTAAAAATGCGGTTACGTTACCTTGTCTGTCAACGACGCCCACGTAATAATAGGGCGCGCCTTCGTATAATAGCCGTAAATGAATTTCCCCTGCAAAGCCGTATTTATCCGTCAAGCTATCGAAAAGCGCTTTTTCCTTTTCCGTAAGCAGGGAAAGCGCTTGCTTGGGCGCTATCGTATCGCTTGTAAGCACCGATTTTGCAGTGTACACGCTTTCGTTCGTGCCGCAAACCAGCCGTAAATCCAGCGTTGAGCATTTGCTCACGTCCACGGGGCAAGCGTAATAATATTCGCTTTTTACGTTATCAAATGACATTTCGCCGCCGTATTCCGTTCCGTCGAACGTGAAATACACCGCATACGTTTTTTCTCCTGATGGTGCAATCAGGCGGATTTCGGTGCGTACGTTGGTTTTGCTGACGATACCGTCCGTTTGATAGGGAGATTCCTTGATTAGAGAATAAACACGCAGGGAATATTCGTCGTCTTTATGTATAAATACGTTGCTTCTCAATTCAGAGACGTAGGAAAAATAATCGATCTGCTTCGTACAACCGCCAAAAACGGGCAGGCATAAGATAAGCAATATAAGCGTACAGCACGCGCGGAGCAACGCGCGCTTTTTCGTATGTAAAAAACGAGAAAAGGATAAGAAAAAAGCGTTCATGTTTTTAATATATTAAAAAAAGATGCAAAACATACCAAAAAAAATTGTTCATATTCTTGCTTTTTTTATTTGAATATGGTAAAATAATATAAATACTATGGGGAGGAAGGGCTTATGCGCTTGAACAAAGTGATATTGCGTGCCGTTGGCAGTACGTTATCCGCAATCGTAATTTTGTTGTCCGTGCTTGTGCTTACCATGTCCTTCCTGTTTCCTTCCACGATGATGCGCGTTACCTATGATTTGGGGATGGATAAAGCCAGCATCCGCAACGCGAAACGCGCGTACGCCCTTTACGGCGATAACGAAAACGTTTATTTCATCGCGTACGCAACCGAAGTGGCAATCGGGTTGAAAGACGATAAGCAAATCGAAATATGCGGAGAAAAATTGCTTGCCGATAACGAATTTGCGGCGTATTGCGCGCGCATTGACGAACAAACGCAAAGCGACGGCGGCTATGCGCAATACGTGTGCGCTAACGTTTGCTTGGCGAAATACGAACAGGGGAAAAATCAAGAAGCGATTGACACGGCAAGCGCGTGGGTGAAAAGCGCGTTTCCGCAAAACAATGCGTTAGCGGCAGTGGGCTTGCGCGCGAAAACAAAAGGGGATCAAGACACTGTAACGAAAGTTCTTGCAAAAATGAATGAGATAAGCAAAGGCGAACTTACGGACTTAGATAGAGCATATCTTGGCAGTATTTCGCGTGCGTTAAACGGATAAAATGGATACTTTGCCTTGCGGCATCGCGTCCATTTTGTTTATATACAGGAAAAAAATTTTTAAGTTACCATATAAGGAGAGCAGTTATGAGCAGTAAAATTGTCAAAGAAGGGCTTACGTTTGACGACGTGTTGTTAATTCCGCAAAAATCGGACGTGTTGCCCAACGACGTATCTTTGAAGACCAAGCTTTCTGATAAGATTAGTTTGAATTTGCCGTTGATGAGTTCGGCGATGGATACGGTGACCGAAAGCCGCATGGCGATCGCGATGGCGCGTGAAGGCGGTATCGGTATCATACATAAAAATATGTCCATCGAAGAACAGGCGTTGCACGTGGATAAGGTAAAACGCAGTGAACACGGCGTTATCACCGATCCGTTTTTCCTTGCGCCCGATAACCTTGTAAAGGAAGCGTTGGCGCTTATGGAAAAATACCGTATTAGCGGTGTGCCTATCACGAAAGACGGCAAGCTTGTCGGTATTTTGACCAACCGCGATTTGCGCTTTGAAAGCGATTACGAACAACCCATTTCCAACATTATGACCAAAGATGGGTTGGTCACCGCGCCCGTAGGCACTTCGCTTGACGACGCGCAAAAGATTTTGGGTAAGCATAGAATTGAAAAATTGCCTATCGTGGACGAAAACGGCTATTTGAAAGGGCTTATCACCATTAAAGACATTGAAAAATCCATTCAATATCCCAACTCCGCCCGTGACGCGAACGGCAGATTGCTTGTCGGCGCGGCGGTAGGGGTTGCGGACGGTACGATGGAGCGTATTGCGGCGCTTGTAGAAGCGCGCGCGGACGTTATCACGATTGATACGGCGCACGGTCACTCCGCAGGCGTTTTGAAACGCGTGGAACAAATTAGAAGCAAATATCCTGGCGTGACGCTTGTGGCGGGCAATGTAGCGACGGCGGCTGCAACGGAAGCGCTCATTAAATCGGGTGCGGACGTGGTGAAGGTGGGTATCGGCCCCGGCTCGATTTGTACGACGCGCGTGGTTGCAGGTATCGGCGTGCCGCAGTTGACGGCTGTTCTTGACTGCGCGGAAATGGCGGACAAGCTGGGCAGAAGAATTATCGCGGACGGCGGTATCAAATACAGCGGCGATATCGTAAAAGCGTTGGCAGCAGGCGCAAGCGCGGTTATGGTCGGCTCGCTCCTTGCCGGTACGCTGGAAAGCCCCGGCGAAGTGGAACTTTATCAGGGCAGAAGCTTTAAGGTATATCGCGGTATGGGTTCGCTTGGCGCGATGGCGGCAGGCAGCAGCGACAGATATTTCCAAGAAGGTACGAGAAAATTCGTGCCCGAAGGGGTGGAAGGCAGAGTGCCTTATCGCGGCAGCGTAGCCGAAGTGATTTACCAACTCAAAGGCGGTTTGCGTTCGGGTATGGGCTATTGCGGTAAAGCAACCATCGAAGAATTGCGCACTAAATCGGAATTTGTACGCATCACCAACGCAAGCTTGATTGAAAGCCATCCCCACGACATTTCCATCAGCAAAGAAGCGCCTAACTATACGCAACACTAACGGGGTAGCACTATGACAGTTGTTTGTATGGATTTGGAAGGCGTGTTAGTGCCGGAAATTTGGATTGCGTTTTCCAAGGCAAGCGGAATTTCTCAGCTTTCGCGCACGACGCGCGACGAGCCCGATTACGACAAGCTTATGAAATGGCGTTTGGGCATTTTGAAAGAGCATAACTTGGGGTTAAAGGAAATTCAAGAAATTATCAGCGGTATGCAACCGTTTGACGGCGCGAAAGAGTTTTTGGACGAATTGCGCTCCAAAACGCAAGCGGTGGTGATTAGCGATACCTTTACGCAGTTTGGTATGCCGCTTATGCAAAAGCTTGGTTATCCCACGTTGTTTTGTAACGAACTCATTGTCGATAAGGACGGTATGATTTCAGGGTATAAAATGCGTGTAGAAAACTCCAAATATACCACAATCAAAGCATTGCAAGCGATGGGCTATGAAACGGTGGCGTTTGGGGACAGCTACAACGATTTGGCAATGATTAAAAACAGCAAAGCAGGGTTTTTGTTCCGTACGACGGACAAAATCAAAGCGGACAATCCCGATATCCCTGCCTTTGAAACGTATGGGGAATTGATGCAAGCAATCAAGCAATATATTTGACAGGAGAAATTTTTATGGATATCAACAGCAATTTGCGCCCTGAAAGTATGGCGCGCATCAATACCAAAGCATTAGCGGAACAATTCATCGACGAACAGGTGGCGCTTGTACGCAAGCAAGTGGGCGACAAAAAGGTGCTTCTTGCCTTGTCGGGCGGTGTAGATTCGTCGGTAGTAGCGGCGCTTTTGATTAAAGCTATCGGCAAACAGCTGGTTTGCGTGCACGTAAACCACGGCTTAATGCGTAAAAACGAATCGGAAAACGTAGTGGAGCTTTTCCAAAACCAGTTGGACGCAAACTTGATTTACGTAGACGCAACCGACCGCTTTTTATCGCTTCTTGACGGCGTAAGCGATCCCGAAAGAAAGAGAAAAATTATCGGTAAAGAATTTATCGAAGTGTTCGCGGACGAAGCAAGAAAGCTGAAAGGCGTTGAATTTTTGGCGCAAGGCACGATTTATCCCGACATTTTGGAAAGTATCAAGCAAGCGGAAGGCAAAAAAGCGGTCAAATCCCACCACAACGTTGGCGGACTTCCCGAAGATTTGGCCTTTGCGCTGGTAGAACCCTTGAAGCTTTTGTATAAAGACGAAGTACGCGTAGTGGGCGAAGCGCTTGGTTTGCCGCACGCGATGGTATACCGTCAACCGTTCCCCGGACCCGGGTTGGGCGTAAGATGCTTGGGCGCAATCACGCGCGATAGATTGCACGCTTTGCGTGAAGCGGACGCCATTTTGCGTGAAGAATTTGACAACTGCGGACTTGCGGAAAAGGTATGGCAATATTTTATTGCTATCCCCGATATGAAGAGCGTAGGCGTAAAAGACGACAGCCGTTACGAAGGTTGGCCCGCAATTATCCGCGCGGTGAACACCGTCGATGCAATGACGGCGACGATTGAAGAAATCCCGTATGCCGTGTTGCATAAGATTACAAATAGAATTGTCAACGAAGTGGACGGTATCAATCGCGTGTTGTACGATTTGACACCCAAGCCCACGGGCACGATTGAGTGGGAATAATACAATGCTACACAGTATGCGCTTGCACGCAAAACCGTTTGAAATGATAAAAAGCGGTAAAAAGACCATTGAGCTTCGTTTGTATGATGAGAAACGCAGGGCTATACGTATAGGTGATGCGATCGAATTTACCAACACGCTGGATGGACAAACGTTGCGTTGCAAGGTTGTCAATACGCATGTATTTCCGTCGTTTCGGGAATTGTATCAAACGTTACCGCTTTTGAAATGCGGTTATACGCCTGACGATATAGAAACCGCTTGCTATACGGATATGCAAAGCTATTATACGGTAGAAGAGCAACGAAAATACGGCGTAGTCGGCATTGAGTTGAAGCTACTGTAACGCTTATATATAATAATGTATAAAACCGTTTTCTTTTCCTAGGTGAAAGGAAAGCGGTTTTTTTGTGGAATTTGTTGAAAATTTTTTTCATTTTTTTTCAAAAAACACTTGACAAACAATACTATATGTTGTATAGTATAATATGTAAGGGGGTATTCCATGGAAATTCAAATGAAACGCGGTTTGCTGGACGTATGCGTTTTGGCGGCAATCAAAAATGAAGAATCGTACGGATATAAAATTATCAAGGACGTAAAACCGTACGTGGATATCAGCGAATCTACGCTATATCCCATTTTGCGGCGATTGGAAGCGGCGGAGCTATTAACCGTGCGCTCCGCAGAACATAACGGTCGGTTGCGTAAATATTATAAAATCACGCGATTAGGGGAAAAACGTATTCAAGAATTTAAGGAAGAATGGAAAGAGCTTTTGACCATTTATCAATTTGTGGTAAAGGAGAGTGAATGATGGACAGATATGATTTTTTTGTGGAGCTAAATGAACGGCTTGCAGGTTTGCCCCAAGAAGATATAGACAAAACGTTGGATTTTTACGGGGAAATGATAGACGATCGCGTGGAAGAAGGGCTTACGGAGCAACAAGCGATTGAAGCTATCGGTACGCCGAAGCAAATTGCGGAAAGTGTTTGGAAGGAAATGCCCTTTTTTAAGGTGGTTAAAGCCAGCTTGAAAAACACGTTGCAGGGAAAAAAGAAAGACAAGCAAGCAAAATCGCACAACACCGCCGCAACCGTTTTGCTGTGGGTGGGTTCGCCCATTTGGATAAGCCTATTGATTGCTTTGGTGGCGTCGGGGCTTGCTGCGACAATATCCGTTTACGCGTCCCTTTGGGCGGTCGTTATCTCCCTTTGGGCAGCATTTGTTTCGGTGGCGGCAGGCGCACTTGGCGGTGTGTTTAGTTGCGTAGTTTTGTTTGTGCAAGGCAATATAGGCGGCGCGCTGTTTCTATTAGGCGGTGCAATCGTGCTTGCAGGCGTGTCGGTAGTTTTCTATTACGGCTGTCTTTATGCAAGTAAAGGTATGTGGCTGGTAAGCAAAAAATTATGGATTTGGACGAAAATGCTGTTTGTAGAAAAGGAGAAAATACAATGAGTAAAAAATTATTGATGGTATCGGCAATTTGTGTGGCTGTAGGTAGCGTGGCTGCTTTGTCCGGTTGCGCTATGATGAATTTTGATATGCGCAATTTGGATTCGCGTTCCGTGCAAACAAAGGAACATCAAATTCAAGAAGCGTTTACAAATATTGCGATTGATATCGAGTCGGCGGACGTGCGTTTTATCGCTACGCAGGATAACACGGCAAAGGTAGTTTGTAAGGAACAACAAAGACAGGAAAAAACCGTTTCCGTGCAAGGAGATACGTTGACGGTTGCTATGCAGGATACGCGTAAATGGTACGATTATATTTTCAATTTCAAACGCACTTCGATAGAAGTGTATTTGCCTGCGAACGCTTGCGTGAACGTGATGCTCAAAGGGGATACGGGGGACGTGTATTTGCCCCAAACGTTGTCGTTTGGAACGGTCAATTTGGATGTTTCTACGGGTGATATCTACGTTTCGTCGGTTTCCGTGCAGTCGCTTTTTGTGGACGTGAGTACGGGCGACGTGGATATAAGAAACGTAACCGTTGGCGGTGCAATCAACGTAAACTGCAGCACGGGCGGCGTGGAAATGGAAAACGTAACGGCGCAAAGCTTGACGATGCAAACCAACACGGGCGATATGGATTTGGATAATATCACCGTAGCAGGGGCGATAGCCCTTAAGCGCACTACGGGCGACGCGGATTTGGAAAACGTACAATGCGGAGAGTTATCGCTTGTCAGCGATACGGGCAGCGTGGAAATGCAAAACGTCGTAGCAACGCAAAAAATGTACGTGGAAACGACGACAGGCGACGTGGAATTTAGCAGTATTGACGCGCCTGAAATGGTTTTCAAAACGACGACGGGCGACGTGGAAGGCAGTTTGCAATCGGGCAAAATCTTCACATATGAAACGTCTACGGGCAAGGTGCGTTTGCCTACGCACGGCGACAACGGCACTTGTTATATAAAAACCAGCACGGGCGATATTAAAATTACCGTTCGATAAAACTTTATTTCGTAAAACTACCGCCTAACGCGCACACGCGTTAGGCGGTTTACGTATACTATAGTATGAGAGAAATCTCAAATACACAAAAGGTAATGATACACTATGTACAATGTATGTAATTCCAACGCATATTCGCGTTGCGGTTGTGGTTGTAACACGTGCGGTTGCGGTTTTTGGAACGGTTTATGGAACACGAGGTCGCAAAGCATTTGCCGTGATTGCTGCGGCAATATCCGCGTCAATCAGTCAAGTTGCGGTAGCAATACGTGCGCGCAGACGGCAAGTACGTTTAATACGTGCGGTGTAACGCAAACGAATAGCGGTTGCACAAGATGTCAAAGCAACTTGTCGCAATTAAACGGCGATAGCTACTACGTGCGTTTGTATGCCCTGAACAATACGGCAACGACGTCTACGACAAGCGGTTGCAGCGGCGCAGGATATAACGGTTGCGGTAACGGGTTTAGCGGTTGTAGCAGAAATTACGGCTGCGGCACTTGCTTCGGCTGTTGCAGAAACCGTTGTCCGTATACGTGGACGGTAGAAGACGCGACGGATGATACGTGAGATAAAGGCGGCGGAGAAATCCGCCGCTTGTTTGTTTGAAAAAGGGAAAAGTCGGGCATACTTACCGTATGGAAAGTTTGAAAAAAGCGTATGCGTTTTTTAAAGATAAATACGATTTACTGTCAGTAAAAAAGTATACGACGGTGGCAGGCACGCTTGTGTTTTTCTTGATTATGTCCATCGTGCCTTTGACGTTTTGGCTGACGCTATTGCTTGGGAAAATGCCTATTGACGTGGATAAAATTTTATCCTTGCCTATGTTTGAAAGCGTAAAGGACGTATTGTTTTACGTGCAAAAAGAAGCGCAGACGGCAACTACGGGCGCGTCGATTGTCCTGCTTGTTACAACGCTGTATTCGTCCACAACGCTCTTTTACCAAATGCGCAGAAGCGGAGAAATTATCTACGAATACAAGCGCCCGAAAAAGGGCTTGAAGCTACGCTTGGGGGCTTTGGTGCTGTTGCTGATTGTGATGGCGTTGGCGCTTGCGTACGCCGTAGCGCTGGCAATCGGTACGTTTTTATTTTCACGCCTTTTTTACGGGGCGTTGGAACGAATTGCCGAATACGCGTTGCTTTTCGTGCTGTCCTTTGGCTTGGTGCTTTTGTTAAACGTGTACATTTGTCCATACAAAATGCCAGCTAAGCGTTTTTTACGTGGTACAGCGTTTACCGTCGCGGCGTGGGTGCTGGCGTTGATAGGGTTTTCCGTGTATTTGCGCGTGGGCAACGTAAGCAAGCTGTACGGTGCGTTGAGTACGGTAATCGTGTTTTTTCTTTGGCTGTACGTGATGATGATATGCTTTATCATAGGCGTTATTCTCAACAGTGAAAATATCGTGTCTCTAAGGAAAAAATCGAATAAAAAACGCAAAAGTGCGCAAACTGCGTAATATGAAAAAAACGACGATAAAAAGTGCGCTTTGCGCAGGTATACTATCCCTTACTTTTTGCTTATGCTGTTGCGCAAACACATCTTTAAAAGATATAGCTAAGCCGTACACGGGCGAATATGAGTGCAAAAGTGCTACGCTTGGAGAAAAGGATATGCTCTCTTCTTTTGAGTATGTGGATTTGCAGTTGGACGGCGACGGCACGTATACGCTTCGTTACAAACCCAAGGTGGGCAAGGCAGGGGAAGAAAAAGGCGAATATACCTACGATGCGGACAAGCAAACGCTTTGCATCACGCACGGCGATAAGGGGGAAATCAAACGCGAAATTCCTTTTAAGGACGGAAAAATTTTTTTGTCAATCCCCATCGGCGGTAGACAGCTAAACGTGGAATTTGAGAAGAAATAAGGCGAAAACGGCATAAAAACAAGCAAAAACGGGCAAAAACCCGTTTTTTTTGCCGTTTGAAAAAATGTGAACAAATGTTCGTATACACATAAAAAACGCTTGCAATTTGGAAAAATTTGTGATACAATAGGTTATGCTATGAAAGATATCGTGCTTACTCCCGATCAAGAAAATGCGAAAAATTTGCTTGCCGAATGGTTTTTTAACACCGACGACAAGGCGTTCGTATTATCGGGATATGCAGGTACGGGTAAGACGTTTTTGATTGACTACGTTGTACGGGAAGTGCTAAAATTAAAGGTAGGCGAAGAAGCGGTGTTTGTTTCTCCTACGGGCAAGGCGGCGGCAAACCTTATCAAAAAGGGTACGTCGGCAGGCACGGTGCACAGCTTGATTTACGTGCGCGACGATGAAGAATTTGAAGTCAACGAAGATGGTGAAATCGTCAATATGCGCGAACTGCGGTTTGTGAAAAAGCCCAAGATAGACGAACGTATTCGATTGATTGTGGTGGACGAAGCTTCGATGATCAATCAAACGGTGCTTGCGGATTTGTTGAGCTTTCAAACCAAATGCCTGTTTTGCGGCGACAGTGCGCAGCTTCCGCCCGTAAACGGCACTTGTCCTTTGTTGGAAAGCGCAAATTATACGATGACGCAAATCGTAAGGCAGGCGGCGGACAATCCTATCATTCAAGTGGCGACGATGGCGCGCGAAGGTAAGCGTATTCCGCTTGGCCGCTACGGCGACACCGTTTGCGTAGTGAGCAAAAACGCGTTGCGTGGGCAGGAGAGAAAACGCTTGTTTTTACGGGCGGATCAAATTATATGCGGCAGAAACCAAACGCGCAACGCCATCAACCAAGAAATGCGCGGATATTTCGGTATTGACACAAAACAGCTTTTGCCAACGGACGGGGAAAAGGTCATTTGCACCTTGAACAACTGGGAGCAGGCGCTAGACGGCGAAGGGAAATTTTTTCTTGTCAACGGCGTTATCGGCAAAGCGGAAGGCGTTTTAGAGCAAATGGACGCGTTAGCGACTATGTATTTTCAAGCGGATTTTGCTACGGAAAGCGTTTGCGTGCCGTTTGATACGGGGATATTCCAAGACGGAGAATATAAGCATTTTTACGGTGACCGCGCCGTAACGCTTGCAGGCGGTACGGTGGTGCACGAAGGCAACTTTGCGCTTTTACACGCTATGCGCGCAGTAAAAGACGAGCCCATTTGCCGTTTTGAATTTGCCTATGCCATCACTTGCCATAAAGCGCAGGGTTCGGAATTTGATTTCGTAATCGTGTTCGACGAATCGTGGGCTTTTGGGGAAGAAAGAAACAGGTGGTTGTACACGGCAATCACGCGCGCAAAAGAAAAATTGTTGATTATAAGATAAGGAAACATTATGCCAAAGCAACTTGAAAAATATCAGCAAATAGAGCGTTCGATTATCACGACGTACAGAAAAAGCATTTGGTCGCCTTTCGTGCTGGCAGTGAAAAAATACCAGCTTATTCAAGCAGGCGATAAAATCGCCGTTTGTATTTCGGGCGGTAAGGACAGTATGCTGCTTGCCAAGCTTATGCAACAGCTGCAATCGCACAGCGACGTGCCGTTTGAGCTTGTATTTTTGGTGATGGACCCTGGATATGCACCCAAAAACAGGGAAAAAATCGAAGAAAACGCCAAGCTGATGCACGTGCCGATTACCGTTTTTGAAAGCGACGTTTTTGCGGCAAGCGAATCGGCGTGCGGAGATAACCCTTGCTATTTATGCGCAAGGATGCGCAGGGGGCATTTGTACGCCAAGGCAAAGGAGCTGGGTTGCAATAAAATTGCGTTGGGGCATCACAAGAGCGACGTAATCGAAACGACCGTGATGGGCATGCTGTACGGCGGACAGCTACAGGGGATGCTACCAAGAATAGCAAGCGCAAATTTTGACGGCATGGAGCTTATCCGCCCTTTATATTGCGTGCTGGAAGAAGACATTTTGCGCTGGAAAGAGTATAACGGGCTGGATTTTATCGCGTGCGCTTGTAAATTCACGCAAAAAACGGCAGGGGGCGATGAAGATACGTTTTCAGCGCGCCGCCGCGTCAAAGCGTTGATTGCCGAGCTGAAAAAAGAAAACGAAAACGTGGAAAACAACGTATTTCAAAGCATACACAACGTACAGCTGGATACGCTTGCGGAATATAAGCAAGACGGCGTAAAGCATTCGTTTTTAGAACGCTTTTGTGATGAGTAACATATTTATAAAAGGTCGCGCATACGATAAGGTATGCAAGAAACATCTCAACATTCTATTTGTATCGAACAAAGGAAAAATATCACGGTAAACGGTGTGGAAAGCGTATCGGCGTTTTCCGAAGTGAAAATTGTGCTCACGCTTTTGCGCGGTGAAAAACTGCAAGTGATAGGGTCGGGGCTAAAAATCGTGGGCTTTTCCAAAACCAACGGCACGTTTACGGCGGAAGGCACGGTAAGCGGCGTGTCCTACGGCGGAAAATCGTTCGCTTCGCGGTTGTTTAAGTGACGATGGATACGGCAAATCAATTTTATATCTTTGCTTTGTGCGTAGGCGTTGGGTTTAGCGGCGGCGTTTTATACGAAGCGTTTTGCTTTTTGCGTTTATGCCTTGGCGTGCGTAAAAATAAGCGCAAAACACTGGGGATAGCGCTGGATATTTGCTTTTTTATAACCTTGACCGTGTGGGTGATTTTCTGCGCATACGCGTTTGCTTTTCCGCCTTTTCGGGTATATATGTGGATAGGATATCTTGTCGGCGGAATAATATATTTAAAAACTTTGCATAAAATTATTGCCTTTTTTGAAATTATGTGGTATAATAACATAAGGAAACTGATAAATAAGGCAAGAAATCAGGAAAAAACTCTTATAAAATAGGAGAAAAGAAGATGACAGAAGAAAAAATGAGAAAAGTGATAACGGCGTCCGTCGTAGCGGCGACCGCGCTTGTTGTTTTTCTGCTTGCCGTTTTGGTGTATCAGTGGATAACCTTAGGGGTTTTGAACAGCCGTAAGGCAAAGCTTGTGGAAGAAAACGAGAAGCTTATGGAACAAATCGAAAAGGGCGGCGAAACTGCCGAATACTATGAATCGGTTATGGGCAAGGAATGGTTGGCGTTCCAAGAAGGCTTTATCCACAAAGGAGAATGATAAAAAATGAACAAATACGCCGTGATTGATATCGGCTCAAATTCCGTTCGTCTAATGCTTGTGGCGGACGGAACAGTTTTATATAAAGCTGTGAAAACTACCCGTCTTGGCGAAGGGTTAGCATCCTGTACAACGCTGTTGCCGCAGGCAATAGAGCGTTCTGCAAAAGCGGTTGCCGATTTTTATTTTCGCGCAAAACAAGAAGGCGCGGAAAGCGTGTACGCGTTTGCGACGGCGGCAGTGCGCACGGCAAGCAACGGCGCGGAATTTGTAAGCGAAGTACAACGGCTTTGCGGTTTGCAGGTGGAAGTCATTTCAGGGGAAACGGAAGCGGAAATCGGCATTTTGGGCGCGCTTTCTTACGCGGACGGTATGGTAATTGACATCGGCGGCGCAAGCACGGAAATCGTCGTGCAAAAATCGGGCGAAATGCTCTACAAAAAAAGCGTGAATATCGGCGTAGTGCGGCTTCGCGACGCTTGCGGATTAGAGAAAGAAAAATTACAAAAGGCGGCGCAAACGGCAACGGCGCAATTCGGCGCAGTGCCCAAAGCGAAAGCGTATACCATCGGCGGCACGGCAACGGCGCTTGCCGCGTGGTATTTGGGCTTGAAAGCGTACGACGCAAACGCAGTTACGGGCACGGAAATTTCCTTAAACAGTATGCAAAAGATGGCGGACAAACTGCTTGGCTTATCGCCGCAGGAAATTTACGCTTCGTCGTGTATGCCCAAGGGGCGCGCGGACGTAATCGCAGGCGGTGCAGTCTTGCTTTGCACGCTTATGCAAACGCTTGGCATAGACAGCGTTATTGTAAGCGATAGAGATAATTTAGAAGGATATGCAACCAAAAAGGGGTTGAAGGTATGAGAAGAATTTGGACGGGGATATTTACGTTTGCGGCGGCGATTGCCTTGCTTGGCGCTACGCTTTTCTTGGGCTATTTAAGCTGGGAAAAGAGTACAGTGCAAGGCTTGGCGCTTTGCGTAGGCGTACTCTGTTCGTTTTTCTTTGCTCCCGTTTTGCACGAGCTTGGGCACGTCGCGTTTGCAAAGATGAACGGTATGCGCCCCGTGCTTGTCAAATGCGCGATTTTCCGTTATATCAACAACCAAGGTAAGGTCAAATTACGCCTTGCTTCGCCCTTTGCAAGCGACCAAACGCAGGTGTTGCCGAAATACGGCGACAATATGTTAAAACGAACCAAGGCCTACGTGCTTGGCGGTTTGATCGTGCAGGGTAGCGCGCTTTTTGCCTTGTGCGCCGTAGCGATTACGCTTTCGTGCATAGGAAAACCGTCCTATTTTTTATGGGGCATTTTGCCGTTTATGGCGTACTTATTTTTGATAAACGCCGTTCCTTTGCAATACCCCGCAGGGAAGACGGATATGTTGATTTTTTTAGGGCTTTGCAGGGGGGACGACGAAGAAAAGGTTATGCTTTCCGCAATGCAAATCCAAGGGGAATTATATGCAGGCAAAAGCTATGCGGAGATGGACGAAAAACTGTTTTTCGACGTGCCGCAGCTTGCGGAAGACGAGCCGCTGTTTGCCGTTATGCAGGATTTGCGCTATCGCTATTATTTGGAAAAAGGCGATTTGGAAAAGGCAAGCGACGCCATCAACCGCTTGGCGCAAGCCAGCCCGTATTTAAGCGAAAAAGAAACGCTTTCGCTCACGGCGGAGCTTACCTATATGCACGTGATAAACGGGGATTTTGAGCGCGCAAACGCGTGTGCGAAGCTGTGTGAAGCGTATTTGCGCGAAGATGCGGTAAGCGCAAAACGCGTGCTTGCGGCTTACAGCAAGGCGGCAGGACAAATTGAGCAAACGCAGGCGTTGCTTGCGCAGGCGCGTGCGCTTTTACAAAAACCGTTTATTTTAGGACAGGAAAAATTTGAAAAAATATTGTTGGAGAGAATAGAAAAATGAGGTTGATTATCGGTTGTACGATATGTTCGTTGGTTTTCGTGATTATATTACGCTTTACCTTAAAACGCCGCGTGAACGGGCAAAAATGGAAATTGCAAAAAAACAAAACGCCGATAGACAGGTGGTTTCTCTTCGGCGTGCGTAACTGCATACCGCCCACGCTGTTTATTATGCACTTGCTGTTATCCGTAGCCATCGTCGTCAACTTTGGGCTGGGGGTGTTCGCATACCAATTTGCAAAATGGAAATTGTACAATGCAATTTGCACCAGCAGCGTGTTTATTTTGGCGATTAGCGTAATCATGATTGAACCGGCAAGACATTTCCAAAGCCGCTAAAAGTGCATTTTGCTTAAAAAGAGCAAAAAGGGGTAATACTAAAAAAGGGCTTTTTAATATAGTCCAAAGAAAAATCCGTATTCGTAAAGGGCAGAGCGTATGAAAACGGCGCAAGCAGTAACAAAAAACAATAAAAACAAAAGACGGGCGGGGGTACTTATGCCCGTTTCTTCGTTGCCTTCGGCGTACGGCATCGGCACGCTGGGCGCAGGCGCGTACGCGTTTGTCGACTGGTTGCAAAAGGCAAATATGAAAATTTGGCAGGTGTTGCCGCTTCTTCCCACGGGCTACGGCGACAGCCCCTATCAATCGTTTGCGTCCGACGCGCTCAATTACTATTTTATCGATTTTGCGCTTTTGGAAAAGGACGGTTTATTGACGAAAGACGACTACGTTAACGCGCAGTGGGGGGATGATGCGCGCAGGGTGGATTACGGCTTACAGTTTGCGCAAAAAACGCAAATTTTGCGTAAGGCGTTTGATAGATTTGACACGACGGCAAGCGAGTGGCAGGCGTTTGTTTTAGACGGTAAATACAAAGATTTCGCCTTGTTTATGTCCTTGAAAATCCGCTTTGCGTACGCTCCGTGGGACGCTTGGGATACGCCGTATAAAAACGCGGAAGCAAGCGCGTTGCTTGCGCATGAGAAGCAATATGAAAAGGAAATTGCATTTTGGCAATTTACGCAATATATCTTCTTAAAACAATGGCGCGCGTTACGCGCGTATGCAAATGAGCGCGGTGTGGAAATTATGGGGGATATGCCCATTTACGTTGCATACGACAGCGTGGAAACGTGGAAATACCGCGATAGATTGTTTGATTTGAATAAAGACGGCAATATAGGCAAGCGCGCAGGCGTACCGCCCGACGATTTTTGCGACGACGGACAATTTTGGGGCAATCCCGTGTATGACTGGGTGAAGCTGAGAAAGGAAAAATACGCGTGGTGGAAGGATAGAATTTCCTATGCGTTTTCCCTGTTCGATATCGTACGAATTGACCATTTCCGCGGTTTTGACAGATATTACGCCGTACCCGAAGGTGCGGAAACGGCAAAGGAAGGCGCGTGGCTGGACGGCCCGAAAGCAGAGCTTTTCAAGGGCTTAAAGCGCGCGAAAATTGTTGCGGAAGATTTGGGCGTTATCGACGACGGCGTGCGAAAATTGCTTAAAGACACCGGCTATCCCGGCATGAAGGTGTTTGAGTTTGCTTTCAACGGCGATCCCGAAAACGAATATTTACCGTCGCAGTACGACGAAAACTGCGTAGCGTATACGGGCACACACGACAATCAAACGCTTGCGGCGTTTATACAAGAAATGCCCAAGGAAGAAGCAACCGCTTTTACGGCGCAGCTGGAAAACGAGTGCTTGCAAGCAGACGTTGCGTATATACGGGAAAGCGTTGACGACGAGTGCGAAAGCATAATCCGCTTGCTTTTTTCGTCCAAGGCGAATACCGTTATCGTGCCTATGCAGGATATTTTGTGTATGGGCGAAGAAGCGCGGATGAACGCGCCGGCTACCGTTTCGGGCAATAACTGGACGTTCCGCTTTATTGAAAGCGATTTAAGAAACAGAAAGGCGGCTTGGTTAAAGAGTTTGACCGAAGAATATAAAAGATAAACGAAAACCACGGCAATCGCCGTGGTTTTTTCACGCATAAAAAGGAGAAAGCAAAACAATACTAATGGGAAAGAACGCTAAAAAGCGAAAGGAGAGTGTAAAAAATGAAAAAGGTATATAAAATTTCTTGCGCGGTGCTTGCCTGCGGTTTGGGTGTGGGGATGATCGGCTGTGCAGGGAAAAAGGACGACGCTATCAAATTGACGGTGTGGGTATCGGAAGCGGAAAAACCGTTCGTGCAACAAGCGGTGGACGCGTTCAAGAAGAAAAACCCCGACAAAAATTACAAAATCACCATTGATATGCAGGGCGTAAACGACGTGGCGACGCGTGTGCTCAAAGACGTGGAAAATGCGGCGGATATTTATTCTTGCTCCAACGACCAACTTTCCCAGCTTGTCAACGGCGACGCGCTGGCGCAAATTTCGGGTGATAGATTGACGCGCTTGCAACAATCCAACGCCGAAGAAGCCGTGCAAGCCGTTACGCTGAAAAAAGGCGATAAAGAAGGCGTGTACGGCTTACCTTACACCGATAACACGTTTTTCTTATATTACAATAAATCGGTGTTGACGGAAACGGACGTGCAAAGCATCGACGGCATTTTGTCTAAATGCGAAAACGGTAAACTATTTGCGTTCCCGATGCGAGACGGTTGGTACACTACGTCCTTCTATTTCGGTAAAGATTTGGGCTATCAGGTGGAATACGACGACAATTTAGGCGAAACGAAAATCACGTGCGATTTTGCTAACGACACGGGCGTAGCGGTTACGCAAGCGATGTGGGATTTGGTGAAAGACAGCCGCGTGAAAGCAGACGCGGACGACAGCAAAATCATCGCAGGGTTTAACGACGGCTCTATCGTGGCGGCTGTGTCGGGGATTTGGAATAAAACTTCTATACAAAAATACTTGAAAGACAACTTTGCGGCGGCAAAATTGCCTACGTATACCTTCAAAAAAGGGACGGAAGAAGCGGAACAGGTACAGCTTACGGCGTTTGCAGGATATAAATTGTACGGCGTGAATAACTATTCCAAAAACAAAACGGACGCGTTGGATTTTGCCGAATTTTTAACCAGCGAGGAAAACCAAGTGAACTATTTTGAGCTTCGCGGCTACGTGCCTACCAACAAAACGGCAAGAGAAAACGAAAAAGTCAAAGCGGACGTTTGCGCAAAGGCAATCACCGCGCAGCTTGCGTATTCCAAAACGCAAATGGGCGTTCCGTCTACGCTGTGGCAACCTATGGAAGGGTTAGGCGCGGCGATGATCACGGGTGTGAACAGCGGCAGCTTTAACGCGGCAGAACAAATCAAGGCGTGCGTTGCGGCGATTGAAAAAAACGCGAATAAATAATTAAAGAATAAATAATAAATGCAAAAAGGGGAGTAAGGTATGGCGAAAGGCAAAGGGAAATATGCCGAAAGGAAAAAGGGACTGCAAAGCGCAGTCAAGGCGTTTCGGTGCAGTTCGGTGTATACCAAGCTCTCCTTTTTGTTTATGGGTTTTGGACAAATTGCACGCGGACAAATCCTCAAAGGCGCGATATATATGCTCTTGCAGGCGGCGTTTACCTTTTTTATGCTGGTTTTCGGCGGTCGGTATATCGCACACCTGTTTTCGGGGGATTTGGGCAGTAGGATTTCGGGTGAGGTTTGGAACGAAGAACTGCAAATTTTTGAAAAAGTGCAAGGCGACAACAGCTTTTTGATTTTGCTTTACGGCGTGGTTTCGTTGGTGGTATGCCTGCTGTTTGTGCTTATTTGGGTGCAAAACGTGCGCGGCAATCATCAAAACGACTTGCGCGTAAAAAACGGCGAAAAGGTGGCGACTTTTCAAGACGATTTACACGCGCTTTTGCACGAAAAATTTTATCTTCCGCTGTTGTTGCCGCCCCTTTTGGGTTTGCTTGTATTTACCGTGCTACCGCTGGTGTTTATGGTATTGATTGCCTTTACCAACTACGATTACGCGCACATGCCCCCGGGAAAACTGTTCGACTGGGTGGGGCTTACCAACTTCCGCGCGTTGTTCTCGCTTGGCGGCGCAGGGTTTGCGATGGTGTTCGTCCGCGTACTTGCTTGGACGTTCGTTTGGGCGTTTTTTGCGACCTTTACCAACTATTTTTTAGGATTATTGATAGCGCTCCTCATCAACAAAAAGGGCATACGCTTAAAGCCGCTTTGGCGCACGCTGTTCGTGATGGCAATTGCCGTGCCACAGTTCGTCACCTTGCTTTTGATGCAAAAAATATTAGACGTCGACGGCATACTCAATAAACTGTTGCATACGAATATTTTATGGCTGGCAGACCAGCGGTATTTGGCTCTTTTGCCGCGCGTGATGATTATTCTTGTCAACATTTGGATAGGCGTACCGTACACGCTTTTGATGTGTTCAGGCATACTCATGAACGTGCCGAAGGATTATTACGAAGCGGCGAAAATCGACGGCGCTTCGCCCGTGCGTGCGTTTTTCCACGTCACGATGCCGTATATGCTGCACGTCACTACGCCGTATCTTATCACGCAATTCGTCGGTAATATCAACAATTTCAACGTCATTTGGCTGCTGTCGGGCGGCGGACCTGTCGACAACGTGCATTACGGCGGCGGTTCGCAGGCGCAATCCACCGATTTGCTGGTTACGTGGCTGTATCGCTTGACTACCGATAGAAATCCAAGGTACAACGTCGCGTCGGTAATCGGTATCGTTATCTTTATCATCAGTGCGGTGATGTCGCTTGTCACGTACAATAAAACGTCGGCGGCGAAAGAGGAGGGAGCGTTTCAATGAGTAAAACAACGACGGCTATATTACGCGTACGCAAGAACTGGACAAACGCGCTTGGCTATGCAGTGCTGATAACGCTTGGCGCGGTTTGGATTGCGCCGATTGCGTATTTGGTATATACGGCGTTTCGGGAAAGCCCGTCGACGGGGATTATCAACACCCTGCTTCCCGACGGCTTACGGCTGGGGATAGGTAATTTCAAAACGCTGTTTGTTGACACGATGTTTCCGCGTTGGCTTTTGAATACGCTGCTTGTGGCAACCTGTTCTTGCGCGCTGACTACGCTGTTTATCCTTATGGTAAGCTACGCGCTGTCGCGTCTGCGTTTTAAGTGGAGAAAACCGCTTGTCAACGTGCTGTTGGTGCTGGGTATGTTCCCCGGATTTATGAGTATGATTGCCGTATATTTTATCTTAAAAGCGATGGGATTGACCAACTCCTTGCTTGCGCTTATTTTGGTGTATTCGGGCGGTGCGGCGCTTTCGTATTATATATGCAAGGGCTTTTTCGACACCGTGCCAAGAGCGCTGGAAGAAGCGGCGTGGCTGGACGGCGCAAACCAGCCGACGATTTTTTGGAAAATCATTTTGCCGATGGCAAAGCCGATTATCGTCTACACGGTGCTTACGTCCTTTATTTCCCCTTGGTGCGATTTTATTTTCGTCAATACGATTATCAGCGATAGGGAATTATACACGGTGGCGTTGGGGCTGTATAAGATGATAAACGCGGAGCGCAACAGCTTCAACGACAATTTCACCGTTTTTTGCGCAGGTGCGTTCGTGGTCGGCACAATCATCGTATCGCTGTTTATGAGTATGCAACGCTACTACGTGGAAGGCGTAACGGGCGGTGCGGTAAAGGGATAAATGTGAAAAAACCTGCCTTGTTGGCAGGTTTTTGTGAAAAATTGTGAAAAACGCGTGAAATCTACAAAAATCGTGTTCACAAATAACAAATTGTGTGCTATAATAACATTACTTGGAGGTAATATTATGAAATTGAGAAAAAAAATAGCACTGTTTGTATCTGTTTTACTTTGTGTTTTTGCATTTACTTCCTGTTCGCCCAAGTCGAACGCCGCGGGGAATTATTACACCCCGTACGTTGGGGCGGACTACATAACGGGGAATACGGAAGAGTACACCGAAATCACGGAAAATGCGTTTATAAAAACAAGCGAACAACCGTCCAGCTATTTCTCCATTGACGCAAATACGGCGTCCTATCCAAACCTGCGCAGTCTTATCAATAAAGGGGTGGCGCAAATTCCCAAAGACGCGGTGCGCGTAGAAGAAATGCTCAATTATTTTGATTACGATTACGCAACGCCTACGGGGGATGATATTCTTGCGCTCACTTCGTCGGTGTTCCAAACGCCGTACAACAGCGAAACGATGCTTTTGACCATCGGTTTGGCGGCGAAAGAAGTGGAATTTACTGAGCAAAGCAATAATTTGGTGTTTTTAATCGACGTCAGCGGTTCTATGAACAGCGAAGATAAATTGCTTTTGGTGCAGGCGGCGTTTACTATGCTTGCGGAAAATTTGAACGATACGGACAGAGTGTCTATCGTAACCTACGCAGGGGAAGACAGCGTAGTGCTGGACGGGGCGTACGGTTATGAAAAGAAAAAGATAGTCGGCTCTATTGAAGATTTAAGTGCTGGCGGCAGTACGGCAGGCAGCAAGGGTATTCGCACCGCGTACGAGCTTGCGGAAAAGCATTTTATCCAAGGCGGCAACAACCGCGTTATCCTTGCGACGGACGGCGATTTTAACGTCGGTTTGACGGCGTTGCAGGATTTGGAAACGTTTATTGCAAATAAGCGTGAAACGGGCGTGTATTTCTCCGTATTCGGGTTTGGCCGCGACAATATCAAATCGAATAAAATGGAAACGCTTGCGTTAAACGGTAACGGTACGTATAGCTATATCGATAGCAAAAACGAAGCGCGCCGCGCACTGGTGACCAACATCGGCGGTACGATGCTGACGGTGGCAAAGGACGTCAAGGCAGGCATTACGTTCAATCCCGATTACGTAGAAAGTTACCGCTTGATCGGTTATGAAAACAAATTGCTTACGCAAGAAGAGTTTGAAAACGACCAAACGGACGCAGGGGAGCTTGGCAGCGGACATACGGTAACGGTGGTATATGAAATTAAACCGACTATGGTTGCCGCTTATGATAGTGATAATTTGATAAATGAGAACCTTGCGCAGGTAACGGTGAAATACAAGCCTACGGAAAACAGCGGCGGCGCAAGCGAAACGTCGAAAGAAGTATTGTTAGACGTGAAAACTTCTGCGTATCACTCCGTATTGACGAAACAGGACGCGTTTATTGCGGCTGTGGTGGAATTTGCGTTGCTTTTGCGTGATTCCCAGTATAAGGGCGATGCAACGCTTGAAGCGTTACTCAGCCGTTTGGATGCGCTGGAAATATACGTGTCGGGCGATGAGTTCAAAGCGGAGTTTAGAGAGCTTGTCAAAACGTATTATTACAATATCACGAAAGAATAAAAATAAAGAGCCGTTCAAGCGAACGGCTCTTATCTATTTGCTGTTTTTGATAACCGTCTTTTCCAAAGCGGCGACAAGCGCGTACATAACGGCGGCAAGTATACAAAGGATGAACACGGCGCTCATCACCAAATCCAGCTTGAACACTTGACCGCCGTAAACGATCAAGTACCCGATACCGGCTTTGGAAACGATGTATTCGCCCATAATCGAACCTATCCAAGCCATACCTACGTTGATTTTCAGCATGGAGATAAAGTTGGGTAGCGACGACGGGATAACCAGCTTCGTCAAAATTTGCCACTTACTTGCGCCCATGGATTTGAGCAGTAAAATTTTATTTTCGTCCGTTGCCATAAACCCGTTTAACATATTCAAAATAGCAACGATTAAGCCGATTAAAATCGTCATAAACACGATGGCTTTGCTGCCCGTGCCAAACCAGATGATAATCAGCGGCCCAAGCGCAATTTTCGGCAGTGCGTTGAGCACCACGAAATAGGGCTCGGAAACGCGGCGGAACGCTTCGCTCCACCAAAGCAGCAACGCAATCGAATACCCAAGCGCAACGGCAAGGAAAAAACCTGCCAGCGTTTCCCAAAGCGTAGTGCCGACGTGGTAGAAAAGCGAACCGTCTTTATAAAGTCCAACCACGCATTTGACGATGCGGGATGGGGAGCTTGTGATAAAAGGGTTAATCCATTGAAAATAAGCGGAAAGCTCCCAAAAAAGCAACAGGATGGCAAGCACGGAAAACCGCACGGCGTTGATAAGTACGTTTTTCTTTTTCAGTCCGCTTAAATAACGGAGATGGTCGGGGGAATGCGTAATGTTTTTCATGCGTTTAACTCCTTCCAAAGCAATTCAAACCAAGCGGAAAACGCCTTGTTTTCACGGCGTTTGAGCGGTTGTTCTTCGGTAAATTCCAGCGTGTGCGACGCAACGATTTTGGCAGGGCGTTTGGACAGCACGAACACTCTGTCCGCAACGGAAATGGCTTCGCTGATGTCGTGCGTAATCAAAAGCGCCGTTTTCTTTTCGCTGCGTATGATGTTGTATACGTCGTTGCAAACGGATAAACGCGTTTGATAATCCAAAGCCGAAAACGGTTCGTCAAGAAGCAACACGTCGGGGTTGACGGCAAGCGTGCGGATAAGCGCGGCACGTTGCCGCATACCGCCCGATAAGGCGGACGGGTAGTTTTTCAAAAACTGTTTCAAGCCGTACTTTTCGGCAAGCGCAAGGGCGTTTGCGCGCGTTTCGGGCGTGGACGTTTTTTTAATTTCTAATGGTAAAAATATATTTTTTTCTATGCTTCGCCAAGGGAAAAGTTCGTCCTTTTGTAACATATATCCAAACGAACAGCCGCCCGAAATCACTTTGCCTTTGGTAGGCGGCAAAAGTCCTGCCGCCATAGACAAAAGCGTAGTTTTTCCGCAGCCGGACGGGCCGATGATAGCAACGAATTCTCTTTCGTATACGGAGAAATTCATATCCTGTACTGCTACCGTTTCGCCTTGCTTGCTATGGTAATGCATCGAAACGTTTTCAAAGCGTAAAACTTCTTTCATTTGCGTATCCTTCGTTGGCTCAATCACGTCTTTCGTTTGCTTTTTGACGGAAAAACATTGAAAAATGCGTCGTGTTTTGTGCGGTTACAGACCACAAGTATGCGCCCTTACAAACCACTTGTCTTTTTCCTTGTTTTTCTCATCAAATTGTTGCGCTAAGCAAACGATCTCCGTGCTATCGCCGTTTATATTTTTCACTTTTTTACTGTTTATAAATTTGATTGTAAACTTCTTGCGCGTACTTGTTGTTGACAAGTTCGTTCATGTTCACGCGGCGCGAAAGTTCGCCTGCGTTGTCAATAATATCCTGCAAGCGGTTAAAGCTGCTTTCCGTCATCATCAAATCGGTGCGCCAAGCGTCAATCGCACGGTAGCGTTCTACGGACGCGGCAAGCGACGCTTCGCTTGTGCCAACGAAATGCTTGGTAAGATAGGGCGCAACGGTAGCCGACGGCGTTTCGTTGACGTATTTAATGGCTTTCATTACGGCGCGCATAAACCCTTTGGCAACGTCTTCGTTTTTATTCAGCCACGAATTTTTAGCGATAAAGCAGGTGTACGGTACTTCGCCCGACGCTTCGCCGACGGATGCCACCACGTAGCCCTTGCCCGCCGCTTCGTATTCGTACGCAACGGGGTCGAACATAGTGCAATAATCTGCAGTGCCTGCTTCAAACGCGCTGGTCATAAGGTTGAACGCCACGTCGTAATTGAGCGTTAAATGCTCGCCGTCCTGTAAGCCGTTTTGGTTAAGTACGTATTCAAAGGTCATGGCAGGCACGCCGCCTTTGCGCCCAGCAAGAATTTCCTTGCCCTGCAAATCCGTCCATTTGAAGTTGGGTTCGGGCTTTCTGGAAACCAAGAACGAACCGTCGCGTTTGGTTAATTGCCCGATAACGGTCGGCACGTCGGAAGAACCGCCGATAAGTACGTACAAAGCCGCTTCTGGACCGCAAAACCCGATGTCTGCGTCGCCCGAAAGCACCGCGGACATAACGTTATCCGCGCCACCGCCGTTGGTCAGTTCAATTTCAATGTTTTCTTCGGCAAAATACCCCAAGCTGTCGGCAAGATATAAGGGGGCATAAAAGATAGAATGCGTCACTTCGTTTAAGCGAACGGTAGTAACCGTATCCTTTTCACCGCAAGCGGAAAAGGGCAGTAACGTGAAGCAAGCGGTCAATACACCGCAAAGGAATTTTTTTATTTTTTGCATGTTTTTTTCTCTCCCATTATTGAAAAAAATTATAATAATATATCATATGTAAGGGCATTTATAATTGACAATGGGCGACAAAAGTATTATAATAAATAGACTGCATAAAAAGACGAAACGTCAGGAGTATAAAAAATTATGGAAATGCAAAAGACGTACAACCCCAAAGATTTTGAAGATAAAATTTACGCCGGCTGGGAGAAGTCGGGGTATTTTCGCGCGGAAATCGATGAAAATAAAGTACCGTTCACGATTATGATGCCGCCCCCCAACATTACGGGGCAGCTGCATATGGGGCACGCTATGGACGCGACTATGCAAGACACGCTTATCCGTTTTAAGCGTATGCAGGGCTACGCGGCGCTTTGGCTGCCCGGTTGCGACCACGCTTCTATTGCAACCGAAGTAAAAATCGTGGAAAAAATGAAAGCGGAAGGGCTGACGAAAGCCGACCTTGGCCGCGACGGTTTTTTGGTGCGCGCTTGGGAATGGAAGGAACAGTACGGCAATAGAATTATGCTCCAACAACGCAAAATGGGTACTTCTTGCGACTGGTCGCGCCAAGCGTTCACGATGGACGAAAAATGTTCGCGTGCGGTTAGAGAAGTATTTGTAAACTTGTATAACAAGGGCTTAATTTACCAAGGCGATAGAATTATCAACTGGTGTCCTTGCTGTAAAACCGCGCTTTCGGATGCGGAAGTGGAATACGCGGAAGAAGGCGGACATTTTTGGCATTTGCGCTATCCCGCGGCGGACGGCTCTGCGGACGTAGTGGTAGCAACTACCCGTCCCGAAACTATGCTTGGGGATACGGCGGTTGCGGTGCATCCCGACGACGAAAGATATAAAAACTTAGTGGGTAAAACGCTCAAATTGCCCCTTACGGACAGGGAAATCCCCGTGGTTGCGGACGCGTACGTAGATCCTACCTTTGGTACGGGTTGCGTAAAAATCACGCCTGCGCACGATCCCAACGACTTTGAAGTGGGGAAACGCCACGATTTGCCCGTTATCCGCGTAATGAACGACGACGGTACGATGAACGCGCTTGCAGGCGCGTACAACGGCTTGGATAGATACGAAGCAAGAAAACGCGTTGTTGCCGATTTGGAAAAGGGCGGTAACCTTGTCAAGGTGGAAGCGCATACGCATAACGTAGGGCATTGTTATCGTTGTCACTCCACGGTAGAACCTATCGTTTCCAAACAATGGTTCGTGAAAATGGAACCGCTTGCAAAACCGGCTATTCAAGCGGTAATGCGCAACAAAGTGCGCTTCGTTCCCGAACGCTTTACGAAAATTTATTATAACTGGATGGAAAACGTACGCGACTGGTGTATTTCCCGTCAGCTTTGGTGGGGACACCGTATTCCCGTATGGTACTGTCAAGATTGCGGCGAAGTCATTTGCACCAAGGAAGATGCGAAAGTTTGTCCTAAATGCGGCAGTGCGCATTTGAAACAGGACGAAGACGTGCTGGACACGTGGTTCTCTTCCGCGCTTTGGCCGTTCTCTACGCTTGGCTTCCCCGAAGAAACGGAAGATTATAAATATTTCTATCCCACCGACGTGCTGGTTACCGGCTACGATATCATTTTCTTCTGGGTTGCCAGAATGATTTTCTCAGGGATAGAACATACGGGCAAAGTGCCTTTCCACGACGTGCTTATCCACGGTATTATCCGTGACGAACAGGGCAGAAAGATGAGCAAATCGCTCGGCAACGGTATCGATCCCTTGGAAGTTATCGAAAAATACGGCGCGGACTCCTTGCGCTTGTCGCTGTTGACGGGCGTTGCACCCGGTAACGACACCCGTTATTCGGACACAAAAGTGGAATCCTGCCGCAACTTTATCAACAAGCTTTGGAACGCTTCGCGCTTCGTTTTGATGAACGCGGAAGATAAGAAAATCCCTGCGATTGAAAACGTTAAACTTGCGCCTGCGGATAAGTGGATTATCAGCAAATTGCAAACGTGTATCAAAGAAGTCACGGCAAATATGAACAAGTATGAACTTGGCGTAGCAAGCGATATCGCCACCGATTTCGTTTGGGACGATTTCTGCGACTGGTATATCGAACTTTCCAAGCCCGCATTGTACGGCGACGACGAAGCAAGAAAGGCGGACGCGCTTGCGGTACTTGTACACGTTTTGAAAAACGCGCTGCAACTGTTGCACCCGTTTATTCCGTTCGTGACGGAAGAAATCTATGCAAACTTGCCCGGTTGCGACGGCAGTATTATGGTTTCCAAATTCCCCACGTACAATTATAAATGGGCGTATAAGAAGGAAGCCAAAGCGTTTGAAGGCGTAATGGAAATTATCAAAGCCGTGCGCGCTATGAAGAAGGACGCGGATTGTCCCCCGTCCAAGAAAGTGGAACTGTTTATCGTAACGGACAGCAAACGCCTTGTACAGCTCAATAAAGATTGCATTATGAAGCTGTCGGGCGCAAGCAACGTAACGCTTGTGGAAAGCGCGGCGGAAGTAGACGGCAAAACGGTATCGTCGGTAACGGAAATCGCGCAAATTTACGTTCCCCTTGGCGAACTTGTCGACATTGAAAAGGAAAAGGCAAGATTGTCCGCGGAAATCGAACGTATCGACGGCGAAATTGCGCGTGCCGAAGGCAAGCTTGCAAACGAAAGCTTCGTGGCAAGAGCGCCGCAAAAGCTGGTTGACGCAGAAAAGGAAAAACTTGCAAAATACCAAGATATGAAAGCCAAGTGCGTTGCACAGCTGGAAAGCTTATAAAAATACCGTATTCCCCGACCAAAAATCGGGGAATTAACTATGTAAAGGCATAAAAATAGATAAAAAAGGAAAAACTTTGAAAAAAAGTTGTTCAAACGTTTGACAAAAGGCTTGACTTATGTTAAAATGTTTGATGTCGCTTATAAGGGTGGACTGCGCCCTTTTGCCCCAAATTCCTTGTTTTTCCAAAGGAAAGGACAAGCAAGCGACCACTAAATTCGCTTTCTTTTGAAATTGCGATAAGGGCAATTTCGAGAGAAAATATATTCCAAAATTTTTACAAGGAGGTCAAATTATGCCTACGATCAACCAGCTCATTAAAAAGGGTAGAGAACAAATCACTTACAAGTCTAAGAGCCCGATTCTTGACAACTGCCCCCAAAAGCGCGGCGTATGTTTGTCCGTTACCACGACTTCTCCTAAGAAGCCTAACTCTGCTATGCGTAAGATTGCACGTGTGCGCCTTACCAACAAGCAAGAAGGTACGGTTTACATTCCCGGTGAAGGTCACAACCTTCAAGAACACAGCTCTGTATTGATTAGAGGCGGACGTGTTAAGGACTTGCCCGGTGTACGTTATCACATCATTCGCGGCGCACTTGACACGGCAGGCGTTGCAAAACGTATGCAATCCCGCTCTAAATACGGCGCAAAACGCCCTAAATAAGATAGGGTAACAAGCAGACCAAAGCGTTTGCCGAGCGGTTAGCGGCTCGTTAAACAAAAGCGAAAAAGTCGGTTGCGTTTTAAGACTAAAACCAAAACGCATAAGACCTACTTGTTAATCGGAATATTGCTCGAAAAAAGCCCCGAATAAAAGTAGGCAGTATGCAACGAAAGTTGCAGAAGATTCGCACTCCGAAATTTTTTAACGGTAGCGCGATAGCTGTACTGAAGGGTAAAGCCCTTATCAAAAATTCTAGAAGGAGGATAATATTATGCCTAGAAGAGGTAGTGTACCTAAAAGAGACGTATTGCCCGATCCTATGTACAACAGCAAGGTTGTAAGCAAGCTTATCAACCAAATTATGCTTGACGGTAAAAAGGGTACGGCGCAAACGATTGTTTACGACGCATTCAAAATTATGGGCGAAAAGCTCAATATGGATCCGATGGAGATCTTCAAGCAAGCAATGGAAAACGTTATGCCCGTTGTAGAAGTTAAAGCTCGCCGTGTAGGTGGTGCTAACTATCAAGTTCCCATCGAAATCAGACCTGAAAGACGTCAAACGCTTGCTATCCGTTGGCTCGTAATCAACACGAGAAAACGTAGCGAAAGAGAAATGTCTTCCCGTCTTGCTGCAGAACTTATGGACGCGTACAATAACGCCGGCGGTTCCGTAAAGAAGAAAGAAGACACGCATAGAATGGCTGAAGCGAACAAAGCATTCGCGCATTTCAGATTCTAAGAGAGGTAAATTATGGCTAGAGAATACGATTTGCTTCATACCAGAAACTTTGGTATTATGGCGCACATCGACGCAGGTAAAACGACGACGACCGAACGTATTTTGTTCTACACCGGTAAAACCCATAAAATCGGTGATACCCACGAAGGTACCGCTGTTATGGACTGGATGGCTCAAGAACAAGAACGCGGTATCACGATTACGTCCGCTGCTACGACTTGCGTTTGGAAGGGACATCGCTTCAACATCATCGATACCCCGGGCCACGTTGACTTCACGGTAGAGGTTGAACGTTCGCTCCGCGTACTCGACGGTGCGGTTGCAACCTTCTGCGCAAAAGGCGGCGTTGAACCGCAATCGGAAACCGTTTGGAGACAAGCGGATAATTACGGCGTTCCCCGTATTGCCTACGTTAACAAAATGGACATCAACGGCGCGGACTATTTCCGTGTTGAAAAAATGATCCGTGAAAGACTGGGTGCAAACCCTGTACCCATCGAGCTTCCCATCGGGAAAGAAGATACCTTCAAGCGTATCGTCGACCTTATTAAAATGGAAGCGGAAGTTTACTACGACGATCTTGGTAAAGATTTCCGTAAAGAACCTATTCCTGCGGATATGATGGATCTTGCAAACGAATACAGAGCGAAACTTGTTGAAGAAGCTGCATCCGCAAGCGACGAGCTTATGGAAAAATTCTTTGAAGAAGGCGATTTGAGCGAAGAAGACATCATTGCAGGTTTGAGACAACGCTGCTTGAATATGGAAGCAATTCCTATGCTTTGCGGTTCGTCTTATAAAAACAAGGGCGTTCAATTCTTGCTTGACGCGGTTATTTCCTTCCTTCCCAGCCCCCTTGACGTTGCTGCCGTAAAAGGTATCAACCCCAAGACGGAAGAAGAAGAAACGAGAGAAACGTCGGACAGCGCTCCTTTCTCCGGTCTTGCATTTAAGATTGCAACCGACCCGTTCGTTGGCTCGCTTGCATATTTCCGTGCGTACTCCGGTGTGTTGGAAGCTGGTTCTTACGTGTATAACTCCACGAAAGAAAAGAAAGAAAGAGTTGGCCGTTTGGTGCAAATGCACGCAAACGAAAGAAAGGATATCCCCGAAATTTGTTCGGGTGACATCTGCGCCATCGTTGGTTTGAAGTATACCACGACGGGCGACACGCTCTGCGACGAAAAACACCCCATCATCCTTGAAAAGATGGTATTCCCTGAGCCCGTTATCCAACTTTCCCTTGAACCCAAGACGAAAGCTGGTCAAGAAAAGATGACGATGGCGCTTATCAAACTTGCGGAAGAAGACCCTACGTTCAAGACGTATACCGATCAAGAAACGGGCCAAACGATTATCGCAGGTATGGGTGAATTGCACCTTGACATCATCGTTGACAGATTGCTTCGCGAATTTAAGGTGGAAGCAAACGTCGGCGCTCCCCAAGTAGCTTACCGTGAAACGTTCCGCAAGGAAGTGGAAGCGGAAGGTATGTACAAGCGTCAATCGGGCGGTAAAGGTCAATACGGGCATTGTAAGCTTCGCTTGATTCCCCAAGAACCGGGCGCTGGCTATGCGTTTGAAGATCAAACGGTTGGCGGTTCTATTCCTAAGGAATATATCCCCGCAATCGACAAGGGTATTCAAGAAGCTGCAAAGAACGGTTATCTTGCAGGCTACGAAATGGTAGACTTCAAGGTAGTGGTTTACGACGGTTCGTACCACGAAGTCGACTCTTCGGAAATGGCGTTCAAAATTGCCGGTTCGATGGGCTTCAAGAACGGTATGACCAAAGCAAACCCTGTGCTCCTTGAACCGATTATGAAAGTGCAAATCATCACGCCGGAAGATTATTTCGGTGACTTGATGGGTAACGTTTCCGGCCGTCGCGGTACGATTCTTGGTACAGACGATAGAAACGGCGCGAAGATTATCGACGCAGAAATTCCCCTTTCCGAAATGTTTGGTTACGCAACGGAACTTCGTTCGAGAACGCAAGGCCGTGGTCAATTCACGATGCAATTCGACCATTACAACGAAGTACCTTCCAGCATTTCCAAGGAAATCGTTGAAAAACGCGGTAAGAAGGACTAAAAGCAAACAAATTGTTTCCCTACGAAAAAAAAGTAGGGCAACAAAGGAAAATTATCAAAAATTTTACAAAAACAGCCGTAAAACATTTGATAAATTTTCAAATTTAAGATATAATATAATCGTCCAAATATGGATGGCAATATTTATCTGCGTTTCATTTTACGAAAAAATGATAGATAGCTGCGTCCGAAAGCGGATAAGTTATCATTTTAATAAAAAAATATTATAGAAAAATCGGAGGATTTTAATTATGGCTAAAGCTAAATTTGACAGAAGCAAACCCCACGTTAACATTGGTACGATCGGCCACGTTGACCACGGTAAAACGACTTTGACCGCAGCTATCACGATGGTAATGGCAGCTCGCGGCGGTGCTGAAAAGATGAGATATGACCAAATCGATAAAGCACCCGAAGAAAGAGCACGTGGTATCACAAACAACACCGCAGACATAGCTTAACAAACGGATGCACGTCACTATGCACACGTTGACTGCCCGGGTCACGCTGACTACGTTAAAAACATGATCACGGGTGCTGCACAAATGGACGGTGCTATCCTTGTTTGTGCTGCTACCGACGGTCCCATGCCCCAAACGAAAGAACACATCTTGCTTGCTCGCCAAGTAGGTGTACCTTACATCGTTGTATTCCTTAACAAAGTAGACCAATTCGCAGATGACGAAAGAGATGAAATGTGCGAACTCGTTGAAATGGAAATCCGTGAACTTCTTGACAAGTACGAATTCCCTGGCGACGATACCCCCATCATCCGCGGTTCCGCTTTGAAAGCACTCGAAGTTGCAAGCTCCGACAAACCCGCTGATCAAATCATTGCTGATCCCGCAGTTGCTCCCATCCTTGAACTCATGGATGCAGTAGACAGCTACATCAAGACGCCTGAACGTGACGCAGACAAGCCCTTCTTGCTTCCTGTAGAAGACGTATTCACGATTTCTGGTCGTGGTACTGTTGCTACCGGTCGTGTAGAAAGAGGTACGGCTCACGTTGGTGATCCTGCTGAAATCGTTGGTTTGATCGACAAACCCGTTGGCACGGTTATCACCGGTCTTGAAATGTTCCACAAGATGCTTGACCAAGCAGAAGCAGGCGACAACGTTGGTGCGCTTCTTCGTGGTATCGATAGAACGGGTATCCAAAAGGGTCAAGTTATCGCGAAACCCGGTTCCGTTGCTACTGGTACGGAATTCACGGCTCAAGTATACGTTTTGAAGAAGGAAGAAGGTGGTCGTCACACGGCATTCTTCAACCACTACAGACCTCAATTCTTCGTTCGTACGACGGACGTTACCGGTATGATCGAACTTCCCGAAGGCGTAGAAATGGTTATGCCTGGCGACAACATCGAAATGAAAGTTGTCCTTATCAAACCCGTTGCTTTGGAAGCTGGTCTTAAGTTCGCTATCCGTGAAGGTGGTAGAACGGTTGGTTCCGGTTCCATCGTTAAGGTTATCAAATAATCTATCGTAGATGAATTAAACAGCTTATCTTCGGATAAGCTGTTTTTTTGTTTGTATGTCTAATTTTGTATGCAAACGTGTCTGTTTTTTGCTGTTTGACCGCATGCTTCATTGTTTGTATTCTTAATCAAACAGCCCGTAAATCACGATTTACGGGCTGTTTTAGCGTATTTAAGTTAAGTTTACGGTTCTAAGATAATCGTAACAACGGAAGCCGCAGGAGAGCTGATTTCCAACGCTTTACGATCATAGCGCAGGTTCAATAAATCATAATCGTTGCCACTGTTGTTGAAGATGTTTACAACAATCGTTCCGTCGGGGTTTTCCATGGCGGAGCATTGTACAAGTTCGTGGAAGGAAGACGTGTATAACGTGTTGGCTTTTGGCTGAATAAAATGTGAGAACATCCACGTTTGATAATAAATCGTCGATGGAACAAGCGTATTTGTTTTTGTATCAAAGCGTAAAGGCGCGTCACAGCCACCATTGCCTGGTCTATTATGATAAGGCCCGCCTTCTTCATCTAAAATCAAGTTCCACTCGCAAATACCTTGCGTGCCGTGGGAAATAGTATTCACCATTTCCTTGGCGTAAGCCGTGGTTGTGCGGTCAATTTGACCTAAGGAGCGGCAAAATTCGGACAAAATCACACGTTTGTCGGGATATTGACGGCGAACGGCTTCAATAGCGCCATAATGATCGCCAGTATACCAGTGGAAACCAACACCATCCAAAACGTCGCCTGCCGCCGCAAACGAAGCATTTGCGCGCTCGTATAAACGTTCTTTGTTGTGATCCCAGCAATAGAGCTGCACGTTGATATGATGTTTATCTAATGTTTTTCTCAGTATTTTAGCAAAAGCAGCTTCTTCTTCGGCGGTAAATTGACAGCTTTCCCACGTAGGCGCGGCTTTTGCTTCATTTTGCAAGGTTAAAATACTAATTTCAATGCCTTCTTCCTTGTATGCTTGTATAAATTTAACTAAATATTCGGCATATAACGCATAATATTCCATTTTTAATTTACCGCCTTGGAAACGGCAACCCGTATCCTTCATAAACGCAGGCGGGCTCCAAGGCGAAGCCATAAACGTAATGGGATATTTTGCGTGCGCCATAGCGTCCTTTACAAATGGAATAACGTATTTTCTATCACGCTCGATAGAAAACGTATGCAAATCTAAATCATTTTCTTCTACGTAGCAAAATTCGTCCAAGGCAAAATCGGACGAACCGATACATAAGCGGCAAAAATTATATTTCAATCCGCTTTCCCCGAAGAGTAACTCCAAGGTTTTTTCCTTGTCGGATTTTGACATAAGCGCGTAATTATACGCTGCGCTTTCCGTGAACGCACCGCCAAAACCCAGCCAATCGGTGGGGCGTTTTACGGAAAATACATTGATGACACCGTGTTCTCTTATGGCTTCTTGAAACTCTCCAAGGGTAATTTCCTCAATTTTATTATCTATTTGTATATAAGCTGCTTTAACCTTCATTGCGTGTTACTCCATAAATAGGCATAGTTTTAAGTGATTTAATGTGATATTTTACAACAAATCGCGTGTTATTCCACAATAAAATTGCCAAATTTGACTATATACATTATATCATTTATCGAAATGAAAGTCAATGCTATTACAAGTAAAATCACATAAAAGCCTTAAAAAACAGGCAATTATGTCACACATAATACCTATGTCTGAAATAATAACTCCACAAAAACTTCATATTATGTCTCGCATAATACCTATGCCTGACATAATACAAACAAGAAAAATAACAAAAACCGCAGCTTTTCTATCCAAAGAGAGAGTGGCTGCGGTTTTATGTGTTTTTTGATAAAGAACGTTTTATTTGATATTATTCCACATTCTATTTGCGCGTTCGTTGGTTTCCTTATCAAAATAGCTCATAACAACAAGGCGGTTGATTGTAGTTGTGTCGGGATATTGCGCGTATAATTGTCTATATTGTTGGTCGGAAGGGGCGGTTATGGTGTAATCTTCGCCGAAGAAGTAGCTCACGTCATATTCGATAGTGTTTTCATCACCGTCTTCCGCGCCGTACATTTCTTCCGTGTAAGCAAACACGTCGTCGCCTGCGATACAGCTTGTATAACCGATATAATACATATTACGGATTACGTTTTGCGGTTGAGAAACAAAGTTAACAAACGCAGTTGCCGCCTTTACGTTGGCGTCTTTCGTAAGTACCCAGCCGTCAAACCACAAATTCGATGCGGCTTTTGGAATAGTATATTCCAAAATAAGGGGTATTTCGTTGCTTTCGGCTTCGTCGATGATAAACACAGCGTCGCCGCTCCATTGATAGGATGCGTCCAAACGGCCTGCAATCATGTCCGATTTACCTTCGTCTGTTTCCAAACCGTACAAATTGCCGCGTGCAGTTTCCAGTTTCTTCTTAGCGGCGTTCATAACATCCACGGACGTGTCGTTCATTTTTGCGGATAAAATACTCTTGTATTCAGCAAGTGTAATTTCACCGCTGTCCAACTTTGCTTGCAAAGCAAGCAATTCCGCTTCATAATACATACCAAGCCCTGCAAAATACGAATCGCGCACGTTATCTTTCATGGTGATTTTGCGCGTAGTGGCAGGGGAAGTAAGACAATCCCAGCTGCTCATAATTTCGCGGGCTTGATTGATGTCGGGGTGAATATTTGCAGGATTAAACACAAAACCCGTTGAGCCCCACATATAGCCTGCGGTATATTCCGACCATTTGCTGCCGTCTTTCAACGTACCGCTTTCAAATACGCTTTGAATATACGGGGAAACGTTTTGCACGTAATAGTTCAAAGGGTTGGATTTATCAAAAAACTCTGTAGGATATTTTTGAATAAAGCCTTCCGCGGCAAGCTTCATAATCATGTATTCGGAAGGGCACAGCAAATCGTAAGTATCGCCCATCTTAATCTTGTTGTACATAGTTTCATTGTCTTGCAAAGAAACGTATTCCACGGTAATTGTTTCGCCGTAAACGTTCTTATACCACGTTTCAAATTCCTTATAAATAGGCAATGCATCAGCGGAAAAATAGCTATCCTCGCCGCCTTCGTCGATGTATTCGTCCCAGCTCGCAATTCGTAAAACATTTTTATCGCGTTTGGCGGTATTGTTCGCGTTGTTGCAAGCGGCTAAGGGGCAAACGGAAATAAACAAGCCTGCGGCAAGTGCGCAATGTAACAGTTTTCTCATTTGCTTTTACTCCTTGTTTTTCTATACGCCATAATATTCGAGCCGATAACAACGAGTACAATCAGGCAGAAAATAATCGCTGTGAATGCCCAGTAGGCCGCCTTAATTTGCGGACCTACTACGTTATTTTTGTCTAAGCCGTAGATATGCGTACTAATCGTTTGGAATGTATCGGGTTTGGTGTATGCCGCGATGATATAATCGTCGAGCGATAAAGTAACGGCAAGCAGAAACCCTGCGATGATACCGGGTAAAATTTGAGGAATAATCACGCGGAACAACGCTTTTGCTGGTGTTGCGCCCAAATCCAAGGCCGCTTCATATAAATTGTTGTCCATTTGTTTAAGCTTGGGAATAATCGACATCACAACAAACGGCGTGCATAAAAGCATTTGTCCTAAAACTAAAGGGATATACGTTGATTTATCCAAACCCAAGAAAGAAATCAAAAGCGCAAAGGAAATAGCGGTTACTACGTCCGCGTTTATGATGGGGATACGGTTAACGGCAGTCAATGCGCTGTTTGCTCGCTTTTTCGAATAGAAAATCCCGATAGCGCCGATGGTGCCCAAAATCGTTGACAGCGTAGCCACAACAAGCGCCAAAAGCAACGTTTGCAATACGATATGGATAGGCTCGTTGTCAAAATTAAAGAAATACGCGTAGTGCGTCCAGCTAAATCCTGCCCACGTTTGAATTTGGTCGCTCTCATTAAAGGAGTTAACGGTCAAAAACAGGATAGGGAAGTAGATAAACAGCAATATTAAGCCGATAAATGCCCATTTTAAGATGCTTTTACATTTTACCATAACGAAGCCCCCCTTGCGGTAGAAGTATCGTCTTCGTCAAAGCCGCCCGTCAGCCATGTTACAAGGAACATGAACATCAAAAGTAACAAGGCGATGAACGAACCGTCGTGCCAAAGGTCGCCTGTGAAATAATCGTCAATCAATTTACCGATAATTTTCACGTTTCTAAACGTTAAGTAGTTGGATACAACGTAGTTGGTCATAGACGGTAAAAATACCATGGAAACACCGCTGATAATGCCTGCCTTAGATAAAGGCAGCGTTACTTTGACAAACGCTTTTGCTGGTGTTGCGCCCAAATCCTTCGCCGCTTCCAAATAACTCTTATCAATTTTGATGATAGTGGTGTAAATGGGCAAAATCATAAATGGCAGGAAATCGTAAACCATACCGATAATGGTGTTTACGATATTCCACGCGTTGGATTTATTGTAAATGCCCAGCCATACGAACAACTCTTTCAAAGCGTTAATACGAAGCACGAAATTCACCCACATAGGCACGATAAAAAGCAAAAGCAGGGTAGATTTATTTTTTAGCTTGCATTTTGCAATGATATACGCCACGGGATAGGCAATCAATAAACAAACGATAGTGCTCATTGCCGAAATGAAAAAGCTAAGCATAATCGTTTTAAAGTTATAGGAAGTGAAGAACGAGAAAAAGCCTTCTCCGCCTTCATTGAAGAATATGCGCACGTATGCAAACGTGAATTTGCCTGCGTCGTCCGTGAACGCGTAATATAAAATGATAAAGAGCGGAATTACGACGAATACTGCCAAAAACAAAGCGTACGGAACGGCAAGCATTTTCCGTGAAAACCGCAATTTGGGTTTTGCGCTGGTCATGCCTGTTTACCCCCTTCCGTTTGCTTGAGTGATAAGCGGATTTTTTCTTTGGGAATAATCAAGCTGACAAGGTCGTTTTCGTTCCAAGTATCTTCGCAGGCAAGCACGTAATCTTCTTCGTTTTCCGTGCGCACGATATAGCGATAATATTCGCTCTTATAAATCATGGAAATGATATGTCCCTGCGCGCCGCCTTCGTCGAGATTGTCGCTCATAGTAATATCCATCAGGTCTACTTCGACGTTGACTTCAACGCCCGTCAAATCCAGCTGTTCGCCTTTGGCGGTGATTAAATATCCTTCTTCGTCCAAATGGCTGCCGGGATACAGCTGCGTTACGTCGCACTCAAATTCGCCGTCGCCGAATTCTACGGTGTTGCGCTTGGTGATTACGCCGCTAAACTTATTTACGCGGAAAATTTTTTTCATAACGTGAATACCGTCCGGTTGAATAAGCAGACCAACGGTGTCGCCTACGGTCGGGGCAGTGGTGCTTTGAATTTCTATTTCATATCTGCCGCACTGTACCAAAATTTGATAATGTATGCCTTTGAAGATAACGGACGTCACCTTGCCTTTCAATTTGCCGTCGTCTGCCGCAACGATTTGCACGTCTTCGGGGCGTACCACGACGTCTACGGGCTCGTCCTTTTCAAAACCTTCGTCTAAGCACGCGAATGATTTACCGCAAAACCGTACTTGACCGTCCTTGGGCATAACGCCCGTGAAAATATTGCTTTCGCCGATAAAGTCGGCAACGAACGTGTTTTTCGGTTCGTTATAAATGCTTTCGGGCGTGCCGATTTGTTGAATAGCGCCGTCTGCCATAACCACGATCGTGTCCGACATAGTAAGCGCTTCTTCTTGGTCGTGCGTTACGTAGATGAACGTAATTCCCAAGCGCTTGTGCATGGCTTTAAGTTCCAACTGCATTTCCTTGCGCATTTTCAAATCGAGTGCGCCAAGCGGTTCGTCCAAAAGCAAAATTTCCGGTTCGTTGACGATAGCGCGCGCAATGGCGATACGTTGTTGTTGACCGCCTGAAAGCGTGGCGATGCTACGCTTTTCAAAACCGCTTAAATCCACAATTTCCAACGCCTTTTTCACCTTTTCCGCGATAACAGCTTTGGGGATTTTTTCGTTTTTGGTTTTTTGATTGCCGTTTTTGTCGGTATACGTAGTGGGAACGCGCGTTTGCTTTAAACCAAACGCCACGTTTTCAAATACGTTCAAGTGCGGAAACAGCGCGTATTTTTGAAATACGGTGTTGACGGGGCGGCGGTTGGGGGGCAAGTGCGAAATATCTTCCCCGTTGAGTAAAATTTTACCGCTTGTAGGTAGGTCAAACCCTGCAATCATACGTAGCGTCGTAGTTTTACCGCAACCCGACGGGCCTAAAAAGGTGATAAATTCGCCTTTTCGCACGTAGAAATTCATATTTTCCACGACGGTAACGCCGTCAAACTGTTTGCAGACGTCTACAAGCTGAATGATTTTCGATTGATTGTTTAAAGCGGTGTTTTTCATAAGTCTTTCTCCGAAAGAATGATTTTGTTTGTGTATAAAAAGTAAAAAAACTTTTAAAAATTAGGCGGTGTGGAAATCCACAAAAATTTGGCAACCGACGTGCCTTTGTTGACAATGTAGTGGGGGGTGCTTGCTGAATAATAAAACGCTTCGCCTTTTTTGGCTACGTGATGTTTATTCCCCAAAACGATGGAAATTTTACCTTCCAAAACGTACCCGAATTCTTCGCCTTCGTGCGGTACGTCAACGGCAGTGGCAACGCCTTCGTCGAGTTCTACGCGCATGGGCTCCATCATATTTTTTTGCGCGTTTGGGATAAGCCAGTGCGATAACACGCCGTCGGCATTTTTTTCGATATATTCGTTTTTGGTGAACACGACCTTTTCCTGTGTTTCCGCGCGGAAAAATTCGGACAAATTACTGCCAAGCGCTGATAAAATGTCCGTTAAGGTGGCAATAGAAGGGCTGTTCAAATCGTTTTCAAGCTGGGATATGTATCCTTTCGTCAGCTCACAACGATCAGCAAGCTCTGTTTGCGTCAACCCTTTCGTGTGCCGCATTTGTTTGATTTTTTTGCCTATGTTCATAACTTGGCCGTCCTTTTAGTTTTTTACAAACAACGGTTTGTAAGGCGGTTTGTTAAAAATAAACCAAAAGTTTAGCAAAAATAAACTTTTATGATAATAATTATAAAATAAACGTAAGGATATGTCAAACGTTTGAAAGGCGTTTTTTTAAATATTTCGCCTGCGCGCAAAAAAATACGCACGCGTATAGGCGTGCGTGGGAAAAGTTATGCGTTTTTCGCTCTTGCGCAGGGTGGGGCAAACACGAAAAAAGAGGTCTACCTGTTGGCAGACCTTCATATTTTAGAATATGATAAGTAGTGGTGATTAGTTCAAAGCGGCAAGTTTCTTCGCAAGCTTTGCCTTTCTGTTGTTAGCGTTGTTCTTGTGGATAACGCCTTTCGTAACCGCAGCGTCGATTGCGGAAACGGTAGCAGGGAAAAGGTTGGTTGCTTCTTCTTTGTTGCCTGCGTTCACAGCTTCAAGGAATTTCTTCACTTGCGTCTTGAGCGCGGATTTAATCGCTTTGTTTTGCATCGTTTTCTTTTCGATAACCAAAACTCTCTTTTTTGCGGATTTAATATTAGGCATAATGTTCTCCTTTTGTCCGATTATTTTCTTGCAGTCATTTATATTGCGTAGATTATTTTAGCATAATTTCTTTGGATTGTAAACTGTTTTTCACGCAAAAATTACGAAAAAGCGCAAAATTTTCAAATTTTTTATTTTTTGGGGGTAAAAATGTATCTTCCAACGGGTGGAATTGCCTTTTTTGACAGCGGTGTGGGTGGACTTACCGTTTTACACGAATGTATCAAGCGGGGCAACGGCTCCCTTTTTTATTATTACGGCGACAACCAAAACGCACCGTACGGCAGTTTGCCGAGCGAGTGCATCTACGCATATACGCAACGCGCGTTGGATATGTTTCACGTGTTACAAAGTTCGGTTGCGGTGCTTGCCTGCAACACCGTCACGGCGGTTTGTGCGGAAAAATTACGCAGGCAATATCCCTTTCCCATCATCGGCGCAGAACCTGCGGTACTGCCTGCGTGTGCGCGTGGGGGTAAAGTGCTGGTGCTTGCTACGCCTGCTACCTGTCAAAGTGAAAGATTTGCCCGTCTTTGCGATAAGGCAAGGGTAAAATACCCGTCCGCAGAGCTGGTTATCCACCCTTGTCCACACTTGGCAAAGGCGATAGAGCAGGGGGGTAAGGATATGAATTTCGATATATCTATCCACATTTCCACAATGCCCGTCTCTTCCGTTGTTTTGGGGTGCACCCACTACATATATATAAAGGAGCGGATAAAATCGATGTTTTCTTGTCCCGTTTTTGACGGAAATTTGGGGATATCCACTCGCTTATCCACAGTGCTCTCTGCGCAAAATAGGGGAGATTTATCCACAAAAAAAGACGGTTTTATCCACATTTGCAAAAAAAGTAGGGATAGCCAACCACTTTTCTCCACAGTTACCCTAAAAAGCGGAAAAACGGCAAAAATATATTTTTTGGGCGCTTGCGCGCGTATAAATAAGGTTTTTTACGAACAAATGTTCGCAAATCCTTATAAATAAAGGAGTGTAGCGAATAAAAAATTTGATTTTTTTCAAAAAAATTTCCAGAAATTATGAAAAAACCCTTGACAATGGTCAAAAGTGGTTGTATAATAGTGTCAATGATGTATATGGGGCGAAGAGCCTACAAAAAACGGGAGGGAACAGCGATATGTTCAAGGGCGTATTCGAACATCAATTAGACGATAAAAACAGATTGCGGATTCCCGCTCGGTTCAAAAAAGAGCTGGTAGGGGAAAACGGGGAAAAGCCGTACAGCTTTTTCCGCGGTATGAACCGTTGCATTTGCGTTATGTCGGACGAACTTTTGGACGATACCATTTCTTCGATTGCAGAAGAAGGCATTTCCGAATCGACGCAAGCGTCAACGCTGTTCTTTGCCAGCATCTTTTCCGCTGAAGAAGACGCGCAAGGGCGCGTGGTGCTTCCTGCAACCTTGAAAAAGATGGCAGGTATCCAAAAGGACGTCGTCACGTTAGGGCGTGGCAACCGTTTGGAAATTTGGGCAGCGGAACGTTATTATGAATATTTAGAAGGCGTCGATTACGATGCCGAACTGAAAAAGTTGGGGATTTAATCGTATATGTTGGAATTTTCGCACAAACCGGTTATGCTGGAAGAATGTTTAGACGGCCTTGCCTTGAAAGACGGCGGGGTGTGGTTTGACGGCACGATCGGCGGCGCGGGGCATTCCTATGAAATTCTCAAACGCACGTCGCCAAACGGCAGATTGATTGCTACCGATTTAGACGACGAAGCGATCCAAGCGGCAACCAAGCGTTTGCAGGAATTTGACGGTAGATTTACCATCTATAAATCTAATTATAAAAACTTTGAAAAGGTATTTGCGCAAGCAGGCGTGGATAAGATAGACGGGGCGCTGTTGGATTTTGGCATTTCGTCCCATCAAATCGACGACGCGGACAGGGGATTTTCCTATCGCCAAGCGGACGCGCCCTTGGATATGCGTATGGATCAAACCGCGCCGCTCACGGCGGAAACGGTGGTGAATACCTATCCCGAAGAAAAGCTTGCTTACATATTAAAAACGTACGGCGAAGAAACGTTTGCAAAGCAAATTGCAAGAAATATCGTCAAATACAGACAGGACAAGCCCTTAAAAACTTCGGGCGAGCTTTCTCAAATTATTCAAAGCAGTATCCCTGCAAAATTCCGTTTCGGCGCGCCGTGCGAAAGAAAAACCTTTCAAGCCTTGCGTATCGAAGTCAACGGTGAGCTGGACGGATTATACGATTTGGTGGTGGGGTTATCCCGTCGCTTGAAAAAGGGCGGACGCATCGTTATTTTGACCTTTCAATCGCTGGAAGACAGAATTGTTAAGGAAGCGTTCAAAAATTTGGAAAATCCTTGTACGTGCCCGGGCAATTTCCCCGTTTGCGTATGCGGTAAAAAGCCCGAACTGAAAATTATTACGAAAAAACCTATTACGGCAGGAGAGTGCGAGCTTGCCGATAATTCCAGAAGCAAGTGCGCAAAATTGCGCATTGCAGAACGCATATAAAAATACTTAAAAACCGATCGCAATCAAACCGCAAGGGCGGTTTGTGGAGATAAGAAATACGGAGGGAAACATGGCAACGTTAGAAGACGTAAGAACAAATGAAATTGCTGCTTTAAAAGAAGCGGAATTACATAACGCCGGCATTCAGGAACGCTACCGCCGTTTGCGTGAAGCAGAAGAAAGACAGTTCTCTGCTCCTGCGCAAAACGCAACCGATTACACGGTGCGCGCGTCTGTGCTTGCGCCTGAAAAACCCGCGTTTTCTACGTTTGAAAGCGTGCCCCAAACCGCGCAAACTCCCCAAGTGACGGAGTTTGTAAGAGAGCGTGTAACTTCTCCCGTATTCACCACGGAAAAATTCAACGCTTTTGCAGGCGAACAAGCAGTGCAAGCGCCCGTGGAAATCCCCGTAGCGCGCGTAGAACAAACGGCGCAAACGGAACAAGTAGCGCAATATTCGCTCAGCGCGTTTGCGAAAAAAGCCATCGTAGCGTTTTGCGCAACGGTAACGCTGATGACGTCGCTTATCGGCGTGAATACGCACTTAATCAATAAGAAACGCATTGAAATTGAAAATTTGCAAACAAGACAACAACAATTATTAAAAGAAAACGAAGAAATTCAACGCCGTATCGAAGAAGCAACTTCCGAAGAAAGTATTCGCGAATATGCGCTTTCTCAAGGCATGATTGAGATTGACGGATAATAGAATATAAGTGTCTTCCACAGGAGGGGGCTTATTATCAAACGGCACGACATTCAACCCAACGACGATTTTTATTCAGTTTCTGTTCTACGAAAGAGGTTATTAGCCATTAGCTTGGCAATAACCTTTCTTTTTTGCTTTTTAGGCGCGCGTTTTTTCTACGTGCAGGTGCTTTGGCAGGAAGAACTCAACTACCGTGCGCTTGATCAATGGACGCGCGAAATCCCTATCGTTGCTCAGCGCGGAAAAATTACCGATAGAAACGGCGAAATTTTAGCCGATAACGACACGGCGTACACGGTGTATGCACGCGCAAACGCGATGAAAGACAAAGCGTCGGCGTCGCAAGCGCTTGCGCAAACGCTGGATTTAGACGCGACTTCGTTGTATGATAAACTAACCAAGAAAAAGGCGTCGGAAGTGACTGTGGCAAGAAAAATCGATAAAAGCTACGTCGAAAAGCTGGCAGGACAGTCCATCGACGGGGTGTATTATGCGCGCGATAACGTACGGAAATATCCCAACGATTCGTTGCTTTGCCAAGTGCTGGGCTTTACGTCCATTGACGGCGTGGGTACGACGGGGATAGAAAAATATTACGAAAAATTGCTGTCGGGTAAAAACGGTGAGCTGTTATACGAAACGGATTTGGTGGGCGTAGAAATAGAAGGCAGCGTAGCCACGTATTTGCCTGCGGAAGACGGGTACAACGTACAGCTTACGATAGACAGCGGTATACAGCAAATTGCGGAAAGCGCGCTTGCAAAGGTAGGGCTGGAATATTCGCCTGCCGCCGCGTCTTGCATCGTTTTAGACGTCAATAATTTTGAAGTGCTTGCGCTTGCCAATTATCCGTCGTACAATCTCAACGAAATTCCGCGCGACGATATTGCTACGCTCAATAAACTTTCCCGAAATTCGCTGGTTTGCGACGTGTACGAACCGGGGTCTACCTTTAAAATTATCACGTCCGCCATCAACGTGGAAGAGCATTTGCGCGGCAATCCCAAAGCGGTGTCCACGTCCTACGTATTCGCCAGCGGACGAACGCGGTCAGTCGATGGCACGACGGTCAAGTGTTGGAGCAACCACGCCAACGGTAAGCACTGCAATCAAACGCTTGCGGAAGCGCTCAACAACAGCTGTAACCCTTGTTTTACGGATATGGCACTGTCGCTTGGCAAACAAACCTTTTACGAATATTTATCCGTGTTTGGGTTTGGTAAGCGCACGGGGATTGATTTCTTCGGCGAAGCGTACGGATTGCTTATGGCGCAAAATTCCGTGCGGAATTGCGATTTGGCGCGTATCGGGTTTGGGCAAACGATAGCGGTGTCGGGTTTACAGCTTGCCTGCGCTACGGCGTCTGTAATCAACGGCGGCTATTATTATACGCCTAAGCTTGTCAAAAGCGTGTACGCAAATGATGGGTACATATTGCAAAAAGCGGACAATAAAGCCGTGCGAAGAACGGTCAGCGAGCAAACGTCGAAAATTTTAGCGGAAATGCTGGAAGGCGTAGTCACAAAAGGCAGCGGTAAAAAGGCGTATATCGACGGGTATAGAGTGGCAGGCAAAACAGGTACGGCGCAAAAATACGAAAACGGCCGTATCGCGCAGGGCAAATACGTGTCGTCGTTCGTGGGCTTTTTTCCTGCCGACAATCCAAAATATTTAGCGCTTATCACCGTCGATGAACCGCAGGGCGCGTATTACGGTAGCGTAGTTGCCGCACCGTGCGCAAGAGAAGTGTTTGAAGGCATTATTTCCTTAAAAAATATATCGTCGCGCGCGTAGGAGCGAAAAGACGGCAAAAAAACCGCAAGTTTGTAACTTGCGGTTTGCTTTATGTGTGCAAATTTAGATGTTTTCAAAGACAAGCTTTATACCCATATCCTTGATAAGCTTGCACGCTGTTTGTACGCGGCTTGCCTTGTATTCTGCGATGGCGTGATTATCAAACCCAACCGACAGCTTTACGCCCGTTTTTCTAATGATTTCCTGCTGTTTTTTGTTTTTGAAAAATTCGGTAACGTAATCGTGCGTTTTGAATTCGTGCGAGCTATCCAAATTGACGTTGATTTCCCAAAAGATACCGTTTTCCGCCATTTTCTTACAATAGCGGTAGGGCTCTTCGCCTTGCTTTTCCAAAAAAGCAAACAAATCGGTATGCGCAATACCGGTAGGGCAGCCGCAGCGTTTGGCAAAGGAAAAAATATCGCCTTTCGCAATGGAAATTTGCGGTTTATCTAACCCTTCCACCAAACAGTAATCAAAAAACGAAACGTCCGCGCCGTGGGGCAGGGCGTAATTGTCCTTACCAATACAAGTAGCAATTTCAATGCCGCACAAAATCTTGATTTTTTTCGCGTACTTTTCTTTCAATAAACGCATATGGTCGAAATACCGCTTCAACGCTTGCCCGTAATCTGTATCTAAATGCGTTCCTTGATTGTAGCAAGCCTGTTTGCGCGCCAAACCGACGCCGTGATTATGATCGGAAATCCCAAGCATAGTAACGCCGCCGCGGATTGCCGTTTCAATCACTCGTTCGGGCGCGTCGCTGCAATCAAAAGAATAATAAGTATGCGCGTGTAAATCTTGAACCATAAGTATCCCCTAAAAAGCTACTGCAAAGTTGATTATACTACATTTTTGCACGAAAAACAAGCAAATCGCAACACAAAAATCAATAAATATAACGAATATTCGTATTGTCGGCGTCGGGGGGAGTAAAATCGGTGGCGACAAAATCGTATTGAGAAAGGTCGGCAAGCCGATACGTACCGAACGCGCCGAATTTTGTATGGTCGACCAAAAGGATACGCTTTTGACAGCGTTCAAAGGCGACCTTTTTGATTTCCTTTTGTTCAATGGATCGTTCAAAAGCCGCGCCGTTTACGACGGCGGCACAGGAAGAAAGCATCAAATCAAAGGAAAAATCCGCCAGCTGTCTTGCTGTCCAAGAACCTGTTGCAGAGTTTGTGTTGAAATGCACGTTTCCGCCAAGCAAAATCAAATTGATATTGTTCTTTTTGGATAATTGCATAGCGGTTTGCAGGTTGTTGGTTACCACCGTTTTATGGCTCAAATCAATGCGTTCCGCCAAGGCAAGCGCCGTTGACGAACTGTCGATAAACACCGATTTGAAAGGGGGGATATGTAAAATGGCTTTCGTTGCCACCCGTTCCTTTTCGCTGGCGTTTCTCTCCATACGGAAAAAGATAGAAACTTCTTCAGCGTTTTCGGGCAAAACCGCGCCCCCATGACTGCGTTCGATTAAGCCCATATTTTGCATTTCCGATAAATCGCGCCGAATGGTCGCTTCGCTCACGAACAATTCGTCTGCAAGCGTTTTCACGCTCAGCTTTTTATACGTTTTTAACGATTGCAATATATCCTTTTGTCTTTCCGTCAACGCCATATTCTTTTCTCCTTGCGTTTTTCATTTCTTTGCGCGTTTTCTGCGCGTTTTTGTTCATTTATGTTCATATTGTAACATAAAAAATTTTTTTTGTCAATCTTTTGAACATATATGACAAAATAAAAAAAATATGATATAATAGGGTAAATACAATTATAATAGGTGTATTATGGCTGAATATTTTCTTGCAATCGATATAGGCGCGTCGTCGGGCAGACACATCGTTGCGTATTTGGAAAACGGACGAATGATTACGGAAGAAATTTACCGTTTTGAAAACGGTCCGCAAAACAAAACGGCGTACGATGGAAAACCGCATTTGATGTGGGATCACGAACGCTTATTTGAAGAAATTTTGAACGGCTTGAAGCGCGCGAAAGAGCTGGGAAAAGTTCCCGTTTCCGTGGGGATTGACACGTGGGGCGTAGATTACGCGTTGCTGGACGAAAACGATCAAGCCATCGGCGGTATTTATTGCTACCGTGACGCAAGAACGGAAAAGACGCTTCCTATGGTGCACGATAAAATCCCGTTCGCATCGCTGTACGAAAAGACGGGCATTCAATTTGCTTCGTTCAACACCGTGTACCAGCTTTTGGACGATAAGCTGACGGGCAGGATGGAAAAGGCGAAAAGTATGCTGATGCTTCCCGATTATTTCCATTTCCGCTTGACGGGCGTGAAAAAGCAGGAATACACCAACGCCACCACGACCGGCTTGGTGAATGCGGTAACCCATCAATGGGACGAAGAAATTATCGAAAAGCTGGGCTATAAAAAAGAACTGTTCGGCGAGTTGACGCAACCGGGAACGGTGGTGGGCGAATTTAGCGAAGAAGTGGCAAATTTCGTCGGTTATAAAGCGACGGTAGTGTTGCCTGCAACGCACGACACGGCAAGCGCGGTGTTGGCAGCGCCGTTGAGCGGACAAACCCCGTACATTTCCAGCGGTACTTGGTCGCTTTTGGGCGTAGAACAAAATTACGCGCACACCACGGCGGCGGCAAGAGAAACGGGCTATTCCAACGAAGGTAGCATCAACAGCACTTTCCGTTTGCAAATCAACATTATGGGGCTTTGGATGATACAGCAGGTACGCCATGAGCTTGACGATAAATACAGCTTTGTTCAGCTTGTCGATATGGCGAAAGCAAGCCCTGTCGATTACGAGCTCAACGTCAACGACCAACGCTTTTTAGCGCCCGAAAATATGACGGCGGAAATTCACGCGGCAATAGGTAAAAGCTTGACGGTAGGCGAAACGGCGTACGTAATTTACAACAACCTTGCCAAATATTATGCGCTGTCCTTAAAAGCGCTGGAAGAAGTGACGGGCGAAAGCTATCAAACCTTGAACATCATCGGCGGCGGCAGTAAAAATCAATTCTTAAACGAACTTACAGCAAAATACACGGGCAAGCAAATTATCGCAGGTCCTGCGGAAGGTACGGCAATCGGCAATTTGATGATGCAAATGGTCGGCTTAGGAAAAATCGCCGATGTCAAAGCAGGCAGAGAAATCATTAAAAAATCATTTGATATAAACGAAGTTATTTTATAAGGAGAACACTTATGTCTAGATACGAAGAAGCTAAAAAAATGTATGCGGCGTACGGTATCGACACCGATGCAGCGCTTGAAAGATTGAGTAAAATTCCCGTCAGCGTGCATTGCTGGCAGGGCGACGACGTTATCGGTTTCGACGGTAGCGATTCGCTTTCGGGCGGTATTCAAACGACGGGTAACTATCCCGGCAGAGCAAGAACCCCCGAAGAATTGTTTGAAGACGCGAAAAGAGCGTTTTCCTTGATGCCCGGTAAAAAGCGTATCAACGTACACGCTTGCTACGCGCTTCTTGGCGAAGATAAAGGCAAGGTAGACCGCGACGCGTATACCTATAAACATTTTGAACCTTGGGTAAAATGGGCAAAGGAAAACGGTGTTGACGGCGTAGATTTCAACCCCACGTTCTTTGCGCACCCGATGATGAAAGACGGGCTTTCCCTTTCTTCCCCCGACGAAGAAACGCGTCAATTTTGGGTAAGACACGGCAAAGCTTGCTTGAAAATCGCGGCGGAAATGGGCAAAGCGATGAACAGCCCTTGTCTTGTCAATATTTGGATTCCCGACGGCTATAAGGATATTCCTGCAGACCGCCTGTCGCCCAGACTTCGTTTGAAAAAATCCTTGGACGAAATGCTGGAAGATTACGATAAGAAATGGGTAATCCCCGCAGTGGAAAGCAAAGTATTCGGTATCGGTATCGAAAGCTACACGGTAGGCAGCAACGAATTTTATCAAAACTATGCGGCAAAGAACAACATTTGTTGCTTGCTGGATACGGGGCATTATCATCCCACCGAAGTGGTTTCCGATAAAATCCCCGCGCTCCTTGCGTTCTATGATAAAATCGCGTTGCACGTTTCCCGTCCCGTAAGATGGGATAGTGACCACGTACTCATCGTAGACGACGAGCTGAAAGAACTCTCCAAAGAAATTATCCGCATCGAAGCGGACGAAAAGGTGCTTATTGGTTTGGACTATTTCGACGCGTCCATCAACCGTCTTTGCGCTTGGGTAACGGGCGTGCGCTCTATGCAAAAAGCATTATTAAACGCAATGCTCCAACCGTATAACGAACTCAAAGCGTTGCAAAATGAAAACAATTTCTCCAAGATTATGTTCTTGAACGAAAAATTCAAATTTATGCCTATCGGCGACGTTTGGGACGAATATCTCCGCCGTCAAGGTTTAAGCGAAGACTGGTTTGAAGCAGTGGAAGCGTTTGAAAAAGAAGTCATCGCGAAAAGAGCGTAAGGGCAAGAGTGAGCAAAAATGAAAATTTTAGTTGTAAACGCAGGCAGTTCTTCGCTGAAATATCAGCTCTTTGATATGCAAGCAGGAACGGTGCTCGCAAAAGGCAATTGCGAACGCATCGGCATCGACGGTATGATTACGCATAAGCGTCCGCAAAAGGACGATTATAAAGCGACGCCGTCCTTTCCCGACCATCGCACGGCAATTTCTTTCGTGTTAAATCTTCTCACCGATAAAGACTACGGCGTAATTCAAAGCGTAGACGAAATCGGCGGCGTAGGCCACCGTTTCGCGCACGGCGGCGAAAAATTGCGTCAATCTACGGTGATAGGGGATAAGGAGCTGGAATATTTGGAAAGCATCGTGGGGCTTAACCCCTTGCATGGTCCACCTGCAATCAGCGGTTTGAAAGCGTGCAAAGAAGTGTTACCTAACGTAAAACACGTGGGTGTGTTCGACACTTCTTATTATGCGGATATGCAGGATTATGCGTATATCTATCCTATTCCCTACGAATTGTACGAAAAGCACAAAATCAGAAGATACGGTTTCCACGGCACTTCGCATAGATATGTAGCTGGCAAGGCGGCAGAGCTTTTGGGTAAGAAAGACGCGAAAATCATCACCTGTCACTTGGGCAACGGATCTTCGATAACCGCGACGGTAAACGGCAAGGCAATCGATACGTCGATGGGCTTTACCCCCCAAGACGGCGTGCCTATGGGTACGCGCAGCGGCGCATTAGACCCCACCGTGCCTACGTTTATTATGAAAGCGGAAAATTTGACGGCGGAACAAACGGAACAAGTGCTCAACAATAAATCTGGGTTGCTTGGCGTATCGGGCGTATCCAGCGATTGCAGGGACGTGGAAGAAGCGGCGAATAGCGGCAACTACCGCGCCAAGCTTGCAATGAAAATTTTGGTACATAACATCAAGAAAATCGTCGGTTCTTATATTGCGGAAATGAACGGCATCGACGCGTTGGTATTCACGGCAGGCATCGGCGAGAACGATAGAGAACTTCGTGCGGATGTGTGCAGGGAAATGGGCTTTTTGGGCATTCAAATGGATGAGCAAATCAACGCCACCTGTCCCCGCGGTGAAATTGCGGACGTAAGCGCAAAGGGCGCAACGGTAAAAACATTCGTAATTCCCACCAACGAAGAATATATGATTGCGTTTGACACGCAAAATTTAGCAAAGTAAAAAAATAAAATTTATATAAAGGAAAGGAAAAACATTATGAAATCTGTATTCGAAATCAAGAAAGAAATCTGTGAAGTCGGACGCAAGCTTTGGCTCAAAGGTTTTGTTGCCGCAAACGACGGTAACATTTCCGTGAAAGTTGGCGAAAACGAATTTTATTGTACCCCCACGGGCGTATCCAAAGGCGACCTTACGCCTGATATGATTATCAAAGTAGATAAAGACGGTAAAAAGTTGGAAGGTAAATTGAACCCTTCTTCGGAAATCAAAATGCATATGAGAGTGTATAGAGAACGTCCCGACGTTACGGCTGTGGTGCACGCACATCCTCCCGTAGCAACGGCGTTCACGGTTGCGGATATCGACCTTGACCAGTACATCTTGCCCGAAGCGGTATTGACGCTCGGCGCTGTGCCTACCTGCGATTACGGTACGCCTTCGACGATGGAAATTCCCGATTCGCTCGATCCGTATCTTCAAAATCACGACGCATTCTTGCTCAGAAACCACGGCGCATTGACGGTTGGTTGTGATTTGAGAAAGGCGTTCTTCTTAATGGAAGAAGTAGAATTTAACGCGATAATTTGCAAAAACGCGATGGATCTTGGCGCAGTGCACGAAATTTCCTGCAACCAACTTGAAAAATTGATGGATCTTAGAAAGAAGATGAACTTGCCTGGCCGTCATCCCGGTATTGAATGCGACGAACCTGCAACCACTTGCAATTGCAGCAAAGACGAACTCGTAGAAGCGATTACAAAGAAAGTACTTGCGGCGCTTGGTAAATAATCGCAAGAAAGGATAGGAGAACAAATATGGCGATAAATTGGACGGAAGCCCAGATAGAAGAAGTGGTCTCTTCGGTGCTTAAAAGCTTGAAAAACGAGGGCACGAACACGACGGCGGCTT
>JAZSHX010000020.1:0-56506 GCA_045533485.1 Candidatus Scatosoma sp.
TCGTAAATCTGTCCTGCTACCATCTCGCTGATGCCTCTGGAAGCACAGCCGGGAACTCCTTCCTCTTCGTTACCGAAGACAAAGTTTGCCCGCTCTTTCTCCATCACAGACTGCTTCTTTTTACTCATGGCACGGCGCACCAAATCGCTTCGTCCCAGGGTATATCCACCCAGGTCTCGCACAATCTGCATTACCTGCTCCTGATACACGATACAGCCGTAGGTGGGAGCCAGGATTGGCTCCAGCTCAGGACAGGGATACACGATATCCTCGTGATTGTCCTTACCCTTAATATATTTGGGGATAAAGTCCATAGGACCGGGACGGTACAGCGAAATGCCTGCGATTAAGTCTTCCAAACAGGTAGGCTGTAAGTCTTTCATAAACTTTTTCATACCGCCTTGTTCGAGTTGGAACACAGCGTCCGTATCGCCCGACGAAATGAGTTGATATGCTTCGGGTACGTCCACGCCGATTTTGCTAAAATCAATGTCAATACCGCGCCCTATTTTGATATATTCGAGCGTGTTTTGGATATCGGTAAGCGTGGTAAGCGCAAGGAAGTCCATTTTCAGCATCCCTACCGCTTCCACTTCTTTCATATCAAACTGTGTAACGATGTCGTCCCCGTTTCTTGCAAGGGGAACGTTATCGGCAAGCACCTTATTACAGATAACGACGCCTGCCGCGTGTTCGGAAATGTTTTTGGGCATACCTTCTAATTTCAAGCCCATATCGATTACGCGGTGCAATTCGTCGTTAGTTTTGTATACTTCGATAAATTCCGAATTTTTCTTATCCTTTTGCTCTTTCAGTTTTTTGGCGATTTCCCCGCGTTTTTCTTCCGTCAGCGTTTCGTCTTCCAGTTGCTTTTCCAGTTTAGGAATTTTTAAGCCCAACAATTCGCCAATGGTAGACTTGCCGTCCATCAGCTTTGCTACCTTGTCCGTTTCCGAATACGGCACGCCCATAACGCGGCCCACGTCTTTCAAGACGGCGCGCGATGCAAGCGTACCGAACGTAACGATTTGCGCTACGTTTTCGGGGTGATATTTTTCACGGACATAGGAAATGGTTTCGTGTCTTCTACGCGTACAAAAGTCGACGTCGAAGTCGGGCATAGACACACGGTCGGGGTTCAAAAAGCGTTCAAAAATCAAATCGTATTTCAAAGGATCGACGTCCGTAATACCTATGGAATACGCAACGATACTGCCTACCCCCGAACCACGGCCGGGGCCTACGGGGATGCCGTGCAATCTTGACCAGTTGATATAATCCCAAACAATCAAGAAATAATCGGCAAAACCCATTTTGATAATGATGCCCAGCTCATATTCTACGCGTGCTTTGATATCGTCCGTGATATTGTCATAGCGTTTTGCCAAGCCGTCCCAAGTGAGATTTGTCAAATAATCGGGAGACGAAGAGCCATCGTCGGGTTTATAAAGCGGAATCAGCGATTTATCGCGGATAGGTTCGCCGTACGCCGTTAAATCAAAGGCAGGTTCTTCCACCTTATCGGCAATTACGCGCGTGTTGGAAATTGCATCGGGAACGTAGTGAAAAAGCTCCGCCATTTCGTCGCCCGATTTCATATAAAATTCTTGCGTTTCAAACTTCATACGCTTGGTGTCGGCAAGCGTTTTTTTCGTTTGAATACATAACAAAACGTCGTGTGCTTCCCAGTCGTTTTTTTCGATATAGTGCACGTCGTTGGTGGCTACAAGCCCGATATTCAGCTCACGGGCAAGTTGGATAAGTTCGGGGATAACCTGCTTTTCATCCGCTATGCCGTGATCTTGCAATTCAATATAAAAATCGTCGCCAAACGCTTGTTTCATTTCCAAAGCAAACGCTTTTGCTTTGTCGTATTCTCCTTCCAAAAGCAGTTGCGGTATTCTGCCTGCCAAGCATGCGGAAAGACAAATAACGCCTTCGCTGTGCTTTTTAATCATATCGTAGCTTATGCGCGGTTTACCGTAAAACCCTTCAATATGCGAAAGCGAATTTAATTTTACGATATTTCTATACCCTACTTTGTTTTTTGCAAGCAAAACGATATGTTCGGTTTTCGTACCAGCGTGCTTTTGCAAATGGTCGTCCGTTGCGTACAATTCACAGCCGATAATATATTTGATGCCTTTCTTTTGGCACTCTTCCGCAAAATACAACGATGCGTACATGTTACCGTGGTCGGTAACCGCGCACGCATTGATATTGTTTTTTACCAAATAATCGACAAGGTCGTCCACCTTTGCCGCACCGTCTAAAAGGGAATATTCGGTATGTAAATGTAAATGTACGAAATCCGTCATAGTTTATCCTTTTCGCCATACCTTGGCGTAATATTATTCGTTTGTTTCTTCTGCTAATTCCATAAGCTTGCGCATACGGTGGTTGATACAGCTTTTGCTTTCGCCCAAAAGTTCCGCAAGCTCTTTCAGGGTTTTCTCAGGGTGCTTTAAGCGTGTTTTTGCAAGCAATTTAAGCTGTGGATTTAGGTCGGTAAGTCCGCCGCTTTTTTCCAGCTTTTGTATCGCCACCACCTGCTTGACAGCGGCAATCGCCGTTTTATCCGCGTTACCCGAAATGCAATTTTGCGCGCGGTTGTCGTGATTTGCTTCGTCGCGTTTTTCCACGAACGCCGTGAACTTTTCAAGCGCATTGTGCGCGCCTATTACCGCTAAAAAATCAGAGATGAGTTCTTTGCTCTTAATATAAACCACCGCGTCGTCTTTGCGTTTCACCAGCCGCGCTAACACTTCTTCCTGCGACAAAAGCCTGCAAAAATCACGTGCCGTTTGGCGTTCGCGGAATACGATTTCCAAGTGATACCCCGTGCCGTTATCGCTTGGCAAGGTACAGCTTCCGCCTGCTAAAAACGCACCGCGTAAATAGGCAAGCTTAGCGCTTTCGCTTTTTATCAGCGACAACGATACACCGCTTTGAAAAGCTTTCGTTTGCTTATCATACAAAGCAAGTTCGCTTAAAACGCGTTCTCCGTACGCAAGCGGACAGGCGATGACCAGCTTGTCCTTACCGCTCAATCTATCCTGCGTAGCATACGCAACCGATAAATCACAGCCAAACGCCTTAGAAAAGCTTTCCATGAAAAATTCGGCAACGCGTTCCGTCTGGCTAACGATAAAAAAGGTGGGCGTATCCTGTTGAACGCCAAGCTCGCCGCAAGCGCGGATAAAGGCGGATAAGCCCGCAATTTTCGCGTGCTTGTCCTTCCAAAATCGGCTGTGGATAAGTTCCTTTTTTATTTCTATCGTAAAATTCATAGTTTGTCCGTTTATTTACCGCTTTTAAGCGTTGCAAGACGGAAAATAGGCGTTCTTCCGTCGATATTGTCAATTCTATCCATCGGGAAATGGACGCGCGCAAGCTGCTTTTCAATGAGCGCCGTATCTCCCACTCTATCCGCAGAGTGCGCGTCGGAGTTAATCACAAAGCGCGCGGAAGTTTTTGCGACGATTTCGCAAAGCTGTTCGTCCGTAAAATGCTGTTTTTTACTGCTAAGCTCTAAATACGTGCCGTAATCCGCCGCGCATTTCGCCACTTCCAAAGCATTTGCGGGAGAACAAAATCCAACGTGCGTCAAAACGTCAATCGGGTTGTTTTTTACGGCGTTTATATACGCTTTCGTATTGCGCTTGATTTGCGCTTTCGTCGAAGATTTCAACAAGACGGAAATTAAATAATTCGGCATACCGTACGAAAGATACCGCCACAAATTTTCATAAAAAATCAATACGTGATAACCGCATAAAAATATATCGAAATTATCGTAATCACTTGCTTTGAAATCGGTTTTTCCCGATGGGCCAAGAATATTCGCTTCTACCCCCATCAAAACCTTTACGCCGTGTTTTTCTTGCGCTTTCATGCACTCTTGCCTAAGCGTAGGCACGTCTTTTCGGCGCAAGTTGTAAATTACGTGACGAAAGCCGTGGTCGGTGATGGCAATTTCTTTCAAGCCGTTTGCCGCCGCCTGCGCCGCGTTTTCATCAACCGTATTTTTGCCGTGCGAATACGGCGTGTGGGTATGATAATCTCCCGTTAAAAGCACTTTATTTCACTCCAAATATCGTATTTCTTCTTCTAATGTAATTTTATATTGTGCATACACCGCGCTTTTCATCATTTGAATGAGCGTGCGAATATCCTGCGCAGTTGCCGATTGTTCATTGATGATAAAATTTGCGTGTTCGTTGGATACCACCGCGCCGCCGATACGCATCCCTTTTAAGCCGGCGTTTTCAATCAACTGCCCTGCAATTTTCCCGTTGGGGTTTTTGAATATACAGCCCAAGCTTTTTCCGCTTGGCAAGTGCGTCCGTTTTGCCCGATACCGCGCAATTTGCTCCCTTACCTGCATCGGCGTCGTTTTTTGCAAGCGTAGCGTTACGCCTAAAATCACGTCGTTATTATGCATAAACAAGCTGTCTTTGTAGGAAAATTGACAATCTTGTTTAGGTATTGTTAACAATTTACCCTTTCGGTAAACGCGGACGCTTTCCACTATGCTTGAAAGGTAAGTTCCGCTGACGCCTGCGTTCATATATACCGCGCCGCCAAGCGTGCAGGGAATACCCGATAAAAATTCCGCGCCGGTAAGCCCTGCGTCTATACAGCGATGGAGCAGCCGACCGCTTGTAACGCCGCTTTCCGCATAGGCATATTCGCCGTTGACACGGCACAAGCGCATTTGTTTGGTGCAAACGACTACGCGGTCAATCTTTCCTTCCGCTGCAAGCGTGTTGGATAAATTTCCTATCGTGATAAACGGGATATTTCTTTCCGTTAGTATGGACAAAATTTGCAGCATTTCCTGTTCGTTTTGCGGAAATAATGCTATGGGCGCAACTCCACCTACCCCCATCGTGCCGTTTGCGGAAAACTCAAAGGGGATTTTGTGTGTAAAAGACAAAAAATCCGCGTATTTTTGTAAGGTGTACAAGTCGTTCACTCCTATTATAACATATTTTTTTTATTTTTGAAAGTGTTTACTTTCCTTTTTACAAAAAAAGTTACACTTTCCCTTTGTATAAATATGTATTTATTGCGCCGAATAGTACAAAAAAAAGACCTGACAAAAGCCAAGTCTTTTTTCTCTTTTTATGGATTTTACGCCCTATAAATAATTTCGCCACCACGAATAGTCATAAGCACGTTAAACTTACTATCAAGAACTGTAAAATCGGCGTTTTTGCCTTCGGCAATGCTACCCGTTTCTTTATCAATGCCCAGCATTTTTGCAGGGTTAATCGTAGCGTAGTCGACCGCTTGCGTAAACGGAACGCCCACCTTTTCAACGGCGTTTTGCACTGCACAATTCATTTTTAACACACTGCCAGCAAGCGTACCGTCCGCCAAACGCGCTTCTCCGTTTTTCACGAATACCTTTTGTCCGCCAAGCTCACTTTCGCCGTCGGGAAGCCCCTTTGCGCGCATAGCGTCCGTGATAAGCGACACTTTATCTATCGGCTTATTTTTGATAAGCAACTGCATAGCAGGTACGGATACGTGAATCGTATCAGCAATCAATTCGCAGTTCAATTCGTCAATGAGCATCGCGCTACCGACCGTACCGATTTCTCTGTGATGCAAAGCCGTTTGCGCGTTATACGTGTGCGTAACGTTGCTTGCGCCTGCGTCTACTGCACCGCGTATATCCGTGTATTTCGCGCCCGTATGCCCGATAGACACCGCCGCGCCTTTTGCTACGATATGTTTGATAAACTCCGTTGCGCCTTCGATTTCGGGAGCAAGCGTTACGATTTTAATGCTGTCGCCGCTTGCCGCGAAATATTCGTCAAACGTTGCAATATCGGGTTCTTTCACGTATTCCAAGGGCTGTGCGCCTTTATGCGCCGCCGCAATAAACGGACCTTCCAAGTGTACGCCCACTACGCGCGCGCCGTCTTTTCTATTTTCCGCGCGATATTCTTTCACTGCGCTTAAGGCGCGTAAAATGTTTTCCTTGCTTTGCGTCATCGTGGTTACCAAAAACGACGTCGTGCCTTCTGCTGCCACGGTGTTGGCAATCATGGAAATGTCGCCAAGCGTGCCGTCCATTCCGTCCGAACCGCCTGCGCCGTGAATATGCTGGTCGATAAACCCGGGCAACACGATAGCGTCTTCGGGCAAGGATAAAATTTCCGCTTTTTTATCTACGCAACGGGATATTTTACGGATTTTTTCATCGAAGCAAACGCTGGATTTTTGCACGCCTTTGCCTTGTACGTATACGTTCACGTTCTTAAAAGCTTTCATTTTTTTACTCCTATAATTATGCGTTGTTTGCAGGCAAGGAAGCCGCTGCAATACTTTGACCTACGCGACGGCTCTTTTCATCGGGCAAGCCGATGTCAAGCCCTGCAAATTCAGGATATTCTTCCGCAAGCACTTGCTTACAGGTAGCCAAGATAATATCGCCGCCTTTACCGCCCATTACGCGGCCAAGGAGCAACATATGCTTAATATCGTAGAATTTAGCGTAGAAAGGAATCGTATGTGCCAAATACACGCCGATATCTTCGTAAATTTGCGCCGCAAGTGCGTCGCCCTTATCCATCATAGCTTGCACTTCTTTGAGCTTTTGCGCAGGCGTTAAACCGTCTGCAAATACGTGGCCGCCTGCTTCGGCAAGCTTGATAACTGCGTCTTGAGAGAAATATTTACAACCCACGCCGAAATCGCCGCTCCATTCGTCTTGCATTGCGCCTTCGTTGAAGTCTACGGGAGCAAACGCAAGCTCGGAAAGCCAGCCGTTGATACCGCCGTTTGTGTTGATATAGCCAACCGCTTCACTGGTACCCATAGCGATACCCAAAACGCCGTTGTCATCCAAATCGATTGCGCCTGCAAGCGCCGTAACGTCGCCGTCGTTCGCCACTTCCAAAGGAATATTTTTGCCGTAAATTTCGCTCATTTCCTTAGCAACGTTTATGTACATATTTTTCACGTAGTCGCCGTGTTTTTGCTTATCTACTTTCAAGAAAAGCGACGCGACCATAATTTTATTGTCTACGTATACGCCAGCAGACGATACGCCGATTGCGTCCACCGTAGGCATTTTCGACGCCGCCGTTTTCATAGCCGTCAAAATTTCGCCGTAGTGATAGGTGGGATCTTCCGTGATTTTCGGGTTCCACACCACTTCTTCGCTGTAAACCACTTCGCCGTTGATGACTGCACTTACCTTTCTATCCGAACCGCCTGCGTCAAAACCGATACGGCAACCGTCTAAATAGCCGCCTACGCGCACAGACGCGTTCTTTTGCTCAGGGATTTGGTCTTTTTCCAACCACTCTACTTGGAAAGGTCTTTCATATACGCCGCTCATAAAATCTTCGTCAAAAGCGCGCAAACCTGTTTTGGTGTACGCATTTTTCAAATATTCGTAAATTTCCTTGCTGCCCGATACAGAAATTTTGAAGCCGCCCACTACCCATAAAATGGTTTTTGCGATACGTTCCGCCACACGGAAATTGAGCGCGTCGTTTACACCGGCGGGCAACGCTTTATAGCTGTATACGTAGTTGTAACCGCCGCTACGTTCCACGACCAACGTAACGTCAACGCTGCTGCCGTTTTCTGCAACCGCCTTATCGTAATCGTTGAGCGCTTGATACATAGGATAAAAGTTTTTGTCTAATACAGGTTTTCTCATAATGTTTGCTCCTTTTAATTATCAACGATAATTATATAATATTCCGTTGCCATTTACAATGGTAATTCTTTCATAGTTTTTTGCTATTCTTTCGCAATCGCGGTTAATGAAATATTTAGAATAACCGCACCAAGCGTTATACTTGATGCGTTATCTTGATTATTTTATACTGTCAAGCAAAGCGTTAACCGAAATTTGCATTTGAGCAAGCTTATCGTTTGCAGCGCTTTCATTGACCGCTTTAAGCGAATAATAAATTTTCAATTTGGGTTCTGTGCCCGACGGGCGAACGCATACGAACGAACCGCCTTCCAGTTCATAATACACGCAGTTGCAAGTGGGCGTATCCATATCTTGCGTTTCGCCCGTTTGCATATCCAAGCGTTTCGCGGCGCTGTAATCGCGCACGGCAAGCACTTTTACGCCTGCAAATTCTTGCACCTTTGCCGTTTTCAAGCCGTCCACGACCGCGTTCATTTCTTTCATTGCGTTCAAGCCGGAATATTCAATGGATACGTTTTTATCCAACATAAAACCGTATTTATCGTAAATTTCCTGCAAACGCTGGAATACCGTTTTGCCGATATAGGCGTAATAGCAAACCATTTCCGCGCAAAGCATAGAAGCAACGACCGCGTCTTTATCACGGGCGTGCGTACCGCGGAGATATCCGCACGATTCTTCAAAGCCGAAAATATACGTATGCTTTCCGCTTTTTTCCCACTCCTTAATCTTTTCGCCGATAAACTTAAACCCAACGGGTGTTTCATAAAGCGCAACGCCGTATTCGTCGCAAAGCGCTTTTGCCATTCCCGTCGTTACGAAGGATTTGACAACCGCCGCGTTGTTCGGCATTACGCCGTCTTCATTTAAGCGCGTGAGAATGTAATCCAACAATAAAATGCCCACTTGGTTACCTGAAAGCGCCACGAAATCGCCTGCTTCGTTTTTCAGTGCAACGCCCAAGCGGTCTGCATCGGGGTCTGTACCAAACACTACGTCTGCGTCAATTTTGTTGGCAAGCGCAATCCCCATCGAAAGCGTTTCCTTAAATTCGGGGTTAGGCAATTTCACGGTAGAAAATTCGGTATCTTTGGTCGTTTGCTCTTCCACAACGGTAACGTGGATACCAAGTTTTTTCAAAATGGCGGTAACGGGTACGTAACCACTGCCGTGTACGGGCGTGTAAACAAGCTTTAATTTCGCACCGCATTTTTCCACCGCTTTTTTAGAAAGTGTCAAACGCGAAAGCTCTTCAATGTAGTCTTCGTCAAGCTTTTTGGGTACGGCAATAATCAACGGACTGTTTTCTTCCGCTTGCACGGAGAAATAATCGGTGATTGCATTGATATACGCCACCACTTTGTCGGTATCTTCGGGCGACATTTGCGCGCCGTCTTCTCCGTATACCTTGTAGCCATTGTATTGCTTGGGATTATGGCTTGCCGTAATCATAATGCCTGCAACTGTCTTTAAGTAGCGCACCGCATACGAAAGCATAGGAACGGGATGTACGTCGTCGAATAAGTACGCTTTAATGCCGTTTTTCGCCAAAACGCCTGCTGCCGCGCGCGCAAATTCCTGCGATTTTCTACGCGTATCGTAGGAAATGACCACGCCACGGGCAATCGCCTGATCGCCAAGCGTTTTTATCCACTGGGCAAGCCCTTGCGTAGCGCGCATAACCGTGTATACGTTCATCATATTCGTGCCGTAGCCGATAACGCCGCGCATACCTGCCGTGCCGAACGCAAGCTCCGCGCCAAAACGATATTCTTTTTCCTTTTCATCGTTTTGTACGCTTTCCAGTTCTAATTTACCTTCTTGATTGAGTGCACTGTTTTTTAACCACAATTCATACTGATATTTATAATCCACAATATCTCCTTTAATCGCCGTCAAAAATATCCGTGACAAGCGTTTTTTACTTATTCTTTCTCTTCCGTCTTTTTTGTTTCCGTGTTGCAATCAAGCAAGCTTGCAGGATCTCCAAAATCGTCGTTCTTTGCAATCTTATCCAAACGGATGAAATATTTTTTACCCGTGAGTGTATAGTATTGCACGAAATGCAAGCATACAAAGAACAAGTACGACGTAGGAATAGTCAAAATCAAGGCGCTGCCGCAGGTAAAAAGTGCTGCCGCGGCGTTAAAAATGATAACGAAATACACGCTTGTCAAATAGCAAGAGAACAATCTGCCCGTTTGCTTTTTGGGTGCGCCTTGCAAGCCTTTCATCGCGTCGCGCAAGCGCAAATTATCGGTGACCATCGCAGGAATCCAGTGCCAAGTGTAAAGGAATTTTACGCATTGTAAAAGCACGATAAGCGTTACGGATAAGAACAACGCCGTAAGCAAGCTGACGTTTTGAATAAGCAAAAACGCAAGCACGATTGCAACCGCGTCAAATACGAACGCTATAGGTACGTATACAAGCGCGTAAACGCATGCTTTCTTGAAATTTTCCACATAACTCATAGACAGGCGCGTTTCCGCAAATTTACCCATTTTATCGTTGATAACGCTGCCCACGGAGAAATAGCAAAGCGCATCGGCAAAGCGTCTTATAAGAAAAATGAGTATACAACCAATGGCAACCAGCGTGATTTCCAAAGCGCGGGAAATAATCAATTCGCCAAGCTGATATAATAAGCCGTTTGCGCTAAACACCGCGTCTTTTGCAGTAACCCACTCCGCGTTACCTGCCAAGAAAAGCGTGAACATTTCACGAATTTTCACCACAATTTCTTGCGCGATCGCACTGTTCCAAATATCGTTAAATTCCGGCAATACAATCGCCGCCGACAAAGCGATAGCAACAAGCGCAACCGCCGTTTTATATAAAAGAATTTTATATACGTTTTTGAAATTTTCCATCAACAAACGCAAGCTGTTTCCAAAAAGCATATTCTTCTCCTTTCTCTTTTATTCCAAAAAACAATTAGTAATATTTTCGCAAATCCCTGCGTTCGATGTTGTCGGAAGCAAAGTACACAATTTCCATACGCACGCAGAAGACGATAAGCATGAGTGCAAACAGCAAAGTGGAAATGATTGTAAATACCAACAAACTGTTACTAAAATGCACGGTTACAACCAACAACGCTTCCATAATAAATACGCTCACCGTTTGCGATAAGATAATATGCCATTTTAAGGGCGAAGAAAGCTGGTTTGAATACTGCAACGCTTCCGCCGCTCTAAAACCCGTGATTTGCATACAAGGCAACCACAAATACAACATACTAATCGTATACAGCAGAACGAAATGCAAGGCAACGAAAAGCACGGCAACCGCGGCATAAGCAACAAATATAAAGGAAAAACGGGAGCACAAATACAAAATAGATGCGAAAATCAACGTCCAAATTTCGTAAATAAGAAGAATTAAGGAACCAAAACCCAGCGTAGGCAACAGGTTATCGTTGATTTTGGAAATAATACCGTTAAACGAACGCTTACCATAGCGCATATGTTTTTCCAAAAACGCCATCATCATCGACACGCTGACAATCAACGCAACGACGCCCAGCACGCCAAACCCTATTGATTTCAACGACGCAAAGTTCAAAATGGAAAGCGCGCGGAATAAATCGGGGAACGTCCACGAATGGATTTCCCCTTCAAAAAAGGCGTGTATCACCGTTTCCAAAGCGTTACTGTCTACCGAGCCCGATAAGAACAAGGCAGGCAAAACCGCAAGCGGAAGCAGATATAAAATATTTCTTAACGAATATCGTATTGCCTGTAACGTGTATTTCATATGCATTATCCTCTATCTTGTATTATAGCACAAAAAAAATCAGCTGTAAAGTGTTTTATTCAAAAAAACTCCTTAATAAGTTTTTTCAACCTATCAAGGAGCATTTTTTTATTAAATTACATAAGCTTTTGCAAGGTTTGCATCACGTAATCGCCAAATTGTTGACAGGTAGCGCCCGTATCGCGGCCGGTGATGGTATATTTCTTTTCTTCAAACATACAAATATCCAGCGCGCGTTCCAGCTTATCCGCTCTATCCTGCAAACCGATATGCGAAAGCAACATTACGCAAGCGCGAAGCATAGAACAAGGGTCGGCGTACGCGCCGCGGCCTTCGGTAATCATACGGGGAGCAGAACCGTGAATGGCTTCAAACATCGCGTATTTTTTACCGATATTTGCGCAGCCAGCCGTCCCTACGCCACCTTGGAATTCCGCCGCTTCATCGGAAATGATATCGCCGTACAAGTTCGGCAACAAAAGCACTTGGAAATCGCGACGGCGCTTGGTATCGACAAGCTTTGCCGTCATAATATCCGCGTACCATTCGTCCGTTACGATATCGGGGTACAAATCCCCAACTTTGTGGCAATCTTCCAAGAAATTGCCGTCCGTCGTTTTAATGACGTTTGCCTTGGTCACCAGCGAAACGCGTTTAAAACCGTTTTTGTGCGCGTAATCGTATGCAAGGCGCGCAATTCTATCCGAACCTTGTTTGGTCGTCACCGTAAAGTCTACCGCTAAATCTTCGGTAATATTAAACCCGGACGAACCGATTGCGTAGCCGCCTTCGGTATTTTCACGGAAAATAGTCCAGTTAATGCCTTCTTCGGGCACTTTCACGGGACGGATATTTGCAAATAAATCGAGTGCCTTACGCATCGCTACATTTGCCGATTCAATATTGGGCATACCGCTGCCCTTTTGCGGCGTAGTCGTAGGGCCTTTCAAGATAACGTGGCACGCTTTAAGCTCCGCCATAACGTCGTCGGGAATTGCCTTGCCCTTTGCAATACGGTTTTCAAGGGTCAAGCCTTCGATATCCTTGAACTGTACCTTGCCTGCCTTTACAAGGTCGGCTAAGATAAATTCAAGCACTCTGCGCGCTTGCGAAGAAATGATAGGACCGATGCCGTCGCTGCCGCAAACGCCGATTTTAATAGTGTCAAGCGCGGTATAATTGACAAAATCGCCCTGCGCTTTCATATCTTCTACGCGCGTGAGCTGCGCCGCCATAAGCCTTCTAAATTTTTCGCACGCCGCATCTAACTGCGCGCTGTATTTTTCCGTTTCCATATTTTATTTTCTCTCCTGTTTGGTATAATTCAAGCTGCCGCCTGCAAGCAACATTGCGCGTTGGCGCTTGGACAGCGTTAAGCACAAGCTGGCTTTCTTTCCGTTGGTTTTATTGACAAGCATTGCCTTATCTTTTCCTGCAACCGCTTCCGCAAAACCGATAATTTCCACTTGATCGCCCTGCGCAAACGCATCGTAATCGTCGGGGTTTTCCAACGTCATAGGTACGATACCGAAGTTAATAAGATTTGCCACGTGAATACGCGCAAAACTCTTTGCTACGACGGCTTTAATGCCTAAATACAATGGTACGAGCGCGGCGTGCTCACGGGAAGAACCCTGTCCGTAGTTAAAGCCGCCCAAAATAACGCCGCCGCCCTTTGCTTTCGCACGTTCGGGGAACGCAGGATCACAAACGGTAAAGCAAAATTCGGAAAGCTTTGGAACGTTAGAACGGTACGGCAACACCTTCGTCCCTGCCGGCATAATATGGTCGGTGGTAATATCGTCGCCCACCTTCAAAATAAGTTCGCAACGCAAATCCTTGTCGGGCGCTTTGCCGACGGGAATAGGCTTAATATTCGGGCCGCGTTCTACTGTCACCGATTGCATATCCTTTTCCGCAACGGGCAATTCAATCAAATTATCGTTGATATTGAACGCTTCAGGCATTTGTATTGCGGGCGCAACGCCAAGCGTCGTGGGGTCGGTAAACACGCCTGCCACTGCGGACGCCGCCGCCGTTTCGGGGGATACCAAGTATACTTGTGCATCGGCAGTTCCGCTACGCGCCAAGAAATTTCTGTTAAAGGTGCGCAAACTTACGCCTGCGGATTGCGGTGAAAAGCCCATACCGATACAAGGGCCGCACGCACACTCTAAAATTCTTGCGCCTGCATTGATCAAATCGGCAAGCGCGCCGCACTGCGCAAGCTGTGTATACACTTGTTTAGACCCGGGGGAAATGGACAAGCTTACGTCAGGGTGAACGGTTTTGCCTTTCAGCATAGCCGCTACCGTGAGCATATCTTGCATGGAAGAGTTGGTGCAAGAGCCGATACAAACTTGATTGATTTTCATACCCGCAAGCGCGGACACCGCTTTCACGTTGTCGGGGCTGTGCGGACAAGCCGCAAGCGGTTGCAATTTACATAAATCGATTGTATATTCCGCATCGTATACAGCGTCTTTATCCGCCGAAAGCTCTACAAAATCTTCTTCTCTATTTTCCGCTTTCAAGAACGCTTTAGTCACTTCGTCCGCAGGGAAAATGGAGCTGGTTGCGCCAAGCTCCGCGCCCATATTCGTAATGGTTGCGCGTTGGGGTACAGACAAAGATTTTACGCCTTCGCCGCCGTATTCGACAATCGCACCGACGCCGCCTTTGACGCCAAGGATACGGAGCACTTCCAAAATTACGTCCTTTGCGCCTACGTAATCAGGCAATTTGCCAAGCAAATTGATTTTAATCATTTTCGGCATCGTGATATAATACGTGCCGCCGCCCATAGCCACAGCTACGTCCAAACCGCCTGCGCCCATACCCAGCATACCGATACCGCCTGCCGTGGGCGTGTGGGAATCGGAGCCGATCAGCGTCTTGCCGGGGCGTGAAAAGCGTTCCAAATGTACTTGGTGGCAAATACCGTTACCGGGGCGCGAAAAACGAATGCCGTGTTTTTTGGTTACCGTTTGAATATAACGGTGGTCGTCGGCGTTTTCAAACCCTGCCTGCAAGGTGTTGTGGTCGATATACGCAACGGACAGCTCGGTTTTTACACGTTCAATACCCATTGCTTCAAATTGCAAATACGCCATCGTTCCCGTGGCGTCTTGCGTGAGTGTTTGGTCTATTTTTAACCCGATTTCCTTGCCTACGACCATTTCACCGCATACAAGGTGGTCTTTGATAATTTTTTGCGCTATCGTATATCCCATAGCTATTCTCCTTACAAATCAAACCAGTTGAGCGCACATCTGCCGTCTTCGCAATAGGTGCGGAACAGGCTTTCCAGTTCATCGTCGCCCATAACCGTCGTTCTTCCGTCGGCGTACAATGCGTCGATTTCTTCTTTCAGCTGCTTAACAATCCAGTCCTGCTTGGTAACTTGTTTTTCCTTGGGGAGTTTGTAATGGTTGTTGATCCAGTACGCAATCCCTGCCAAGCCCGAAGTGTTGGAAATGGAGACGCTGGCAGGACGGTTCAAGATTTTTTCCGTGTCAAAAATGTTATAAATTTCCGCGTCTTTCATCATACCGTCGGCGTGTACGCCTGCTCGGGTAAGGTTGAACGCACTGCCCACGAACGGCGTCATAGGCGGAATATCGTATTTGAGTTCCTTTTGGAAATATTCCGCAATTTCTGTGATTGCCGTCGTGTCCATACCGTCCAGCGTACCGCGCATAGACGCATATTGCATTACCATAGCTTCCAACGGCACGTTACCCGTTCTTTCGCCGATACCAAGCAAAGAACAGTTTACACCGCTTGCGCCGTACAGCCACGCGCTCACTGCGTTGGCTACGCCCATATAAAAATCGTTATGGCCGTGCCATTCCAGCATTTCCGATGTAACGTCTGAATAGTGATGCAAACCGTAAACGATACCGGGAACGCTTCTAGGGAGCGCCGTGCCCGTGTAAGGCAAGCCGTAGCCCATCGTATCGCACATACGGATACGCACGGGGATATTCGCTTCACGCGATAAATCAATCAATGCGTTTACGAAAGGAACGACGAAACCGTAGAAATCAGCGCGTGTCAAATCTTCCAGGTGACAACGGGGCGCAATCCCTGCGTCAAACGCTTGCTTGACTACCCCAAGATAGTGGTCGTACGCTTGTTTACGCGTCATATTCAGCTTTTTGAAAATATGGTAATCGGAACAGCTTACCAAAATACCCGTTTCCTTGATGCCGATATTGTGCACAAGCTCGAAATCTTCCTTCTTTGCGCGAATCCAAGTGGTAACTTCGGGGAATTTATATCCAAGCGCCATACATTCTTCCAAAGCTTGTCTATCCTTTTTCGTATAAACGAAAAATTCACTTTGGCGAATAAGCCCTTTCGGTCCGCCCAAGCGCGCAATCAGCTTATAAATATCCACGATTTGTTTTGCCGTGTAAGGCGCGCGCGATTGTTGACCGTCGCGGAACGTCGTGTCCGTCATCCAAATTTCTTTGGGCATATTCATCGGCACGCGACGATGGTTAAACGGCATTTTGGGCACTTGGTCGTACGGATAAATATCACGGAACAACTGCGCCTGCTCAACGTCTTGCAGTTCGTATTGATACGGATCTTGTTCTAATAAATTGCTGGAAGGATTTAATTCTATCATAACACCTTTCTTCCTATTTGTTTTTTCGATTGAAGTCTTTTTTGTTATTCGATATACCGATTATACATTTTTTTTAATGTTTTGTCAAGGAAATGCGCACGCATTTTGCCATTTTTTGCATAAATAGCCGTAAAATTACTTAAAAAGCGTCTTTCTCTATTTTACTCCAACGCTTTTTGATAAAAACAAGCTTACATTTGAGCGGTAACATTGCCGTGAAAACGCGCATGGTCTTATTGAAAAATCCAGGTATGATTTTCGCGCGGTTTTTAACAACGGCTTTCAAGGATTTCTCCGCTACCCATTGTGGAGATTTTACGGCTAATCTACCCCACAAGCCCTGCCCTTTGATTTGCTGTTTGATATCATCGCGCGTAGGCATTGCGCCGGGGAGTACTGCCGTGACGTGCACGTTTTTATCCTTGACTTCTTCGCGCAAAGCAAGCGAAAACTGCGTAAGTGCGCGTTTGGTTGCGCTGTATATCGCAAAATACGGCATAGGATAAATGCCCGAAACGCTGGATATGTTGATGATATCCAAATGTTCGGCTTTTCTTTCCAAAGCAAAACGGCAAAGAGATACCGCCGCTTCAAAATTGACGCGGCACTGCATCGACAATTTCTCCTGGGTGTATTTTTCAAACGCCTTTTGCACGTCCGCGCCTGCTACGTTGACAAGCGTGCCTATTTGCAGGTTTTCTGCGGTAATTTTCTCAAACGCCGCATACCTGTCCCCTCCGTTTGTTAAATTTGCCGCAAAAGTGCGGATAGCTAAATTGGGATAGAGCGCTTGTAATTCGCTCTGTAATTTTCGCAATTTTTCTTCGCTTCGCCCAAACAATAATAACGGCGTGCCGTGGCTTGCAAGCAAATGAGAAAACGCACTGCCCAAACCGCCCGTCGCGCCCGTTATTAAGGCGTATCCCGTATGGTTTTGCATACCTGCTCCTTATTGATAATTACGCGCGCCGAAAATGGTTGAACCGACACGTATCATATTGCTGCCTTCTTGGATACAAAGCAAATAATCGCCGCTCATACCCATAGAAAGATGCTGTACGGCATTTGATTGCGTTTTTGCCCATTCAAACAATGTGCGCATTTTGCGTACAAGCGCACGCAAATGCGTATGATCGTCCGTTTCAGGCAACATTGCCATAAACCCTTGTACGCAAACGTTCGGCGTTTGCACGGCGCGTAAAAATGCCGCCTGCGCATCTTCGTACGCATAACCGCCTTTGCTATCTTCTTCGCCGATATTGATTTGCAAAAGCACGTTGCTCGTCACGCCTTTTTTTATAGAAAGCTTGGAAATTTCCGCAAGCAATTCGTCACGATCACAGGAATGTATCAAATCTACGTTCCCAACGATATATTTGAGCTTATTCGTTTGCAAATGCCCGATAAAATGTCTTGGGCAAACGTTTACTTCGCCGTACTTATCTCTAAATTCCTGCGCTTTATTTTCCGCAACGGCGTCTACGCCTGCCGCAATCGCTTGGTTGATATCCTGCGCGGTTTGCATTTTCGTTGCCGCAACCAGCGTTACCCTTTCGCCGTATGCATTGCCGTTTGCAATTTGCTTTTTAATGTTTTCAACGCTTTTTGCTATATCGCTCATTTTCCTTACCTTACGTTAATATAATTATCGATTAGTATACTATTTCTTTGTGTTTTTGTCAATGTAATTGCCGTGGGTGTATGCTTTTTTTATAAAAAAGAAAAAAATTCTCTTTTTTTGTAAACATTTGCTTGCTTTTTTGAATATTTGTGGTATAATTAAGATAATTGATAAAATACATAAGGGTTATCGATTTTTTCTATGAATACCGAAGAATTAAAAACATTTATCATTTTATCCAAAGTGAAAAACTTTACTTTGGCGGCGGAACAGCTGTTCATTGCGCAATCTACCGTCACCAACCGTATCAGCGAACTTGAAAAAGAAGTGGGCAAACGGTTGTTCACGCGCGGTTCTAAAACGATTACGCTCACTGAAGCAGGGCAAATTTTTTTGCGCTATGCCGAACGTATTTTGGAATTGCAGGATTCGTCCATCGACGAAATGAACGCACTCTCTTCCCATAGCCGTAAATTTTGCATAGGCGCAATCAACGCTACCTACGAAACATACGTAAAACCGCTTGTGGATACCTGCTTAAAGGACAACACCACCACTTCTGTGAAGGTGATGCTTGGGCATTCGTTGGATTTAATTCAACAGCTGCAAGACAATATGTTGGATATGGTATTTTCCGCAGTGCCGTTAAAGCGTTTGGGCTACGCCTGCGACGTGTACGACGTGGACAGAGTGGCGCTTGTTTGCGGCCGTGGCTACAACGAATATCCCAGCGGCGTTACCAAAGCACAGCTTGCAAAAATCCCCTACCTTATGTGCGATTTCACGTTGAGCGAAGCCGGTGTGTATATCCGTTCGCTTTTCCCGAAAAATCACGTGTTCCGTTTGGACGTGGATAATTCGTCGAAGCTTCTTCCCTATTTGGAAAACGGGCTTGGTTATTCCTTCTTGCCGTATAAATTGATTAAAGACAAACTGCAATGCGGTGCGCTGGAAGAAGTGAGCTTGAAAGATTTTCTTGCCCCCAAGGTTACCACGTACTTAATTTATAGACAAGGGTACGACGTTTCCAAGTTTTTGGAAAATAAATTTGACGAACCCAAAGCGTAATGACCGTATACAAAACCCCCTTTCTACTTGGAAAGGGGGTTCTCTTTATTTATCTGTGGTTGTATTTTCGTTAAAAACGTTAGTAAACACTTTGGATTTGGAGCTTTTCATTACCCAACGAATGAGAAATAACCCTTTCACGGGCATTAGCTTTGCCGTCAAGTTCATAAGCTTTGCATCCCAGCCAAGCACTGCCCTGCGGCGTTTTTTGAGAATTTTTCTTGCCATCTTTTTCGCCATTTTTTTGGACGGCATAGCAAACATATCCAACGCACTGTTTTTAGTGTTTTCATCCGCTCTAAACAAATCGGTCGCCGTCGTACCTGGGCATATCAAGCCCACGTATTTTTTACCCTTTTCTTCCAAAGCAAGCGCTTCCGTATAGCTTTTGAGCGCCGCTTTGCTTGCCGAATACGCGCCTGTACCGACTACGGTGCAAAGCGCCGCGGACGACGCTACGTTGACGATAGCAGGCAGGTGTTTGCCGTTCCCTTGTAACAACGGCAAAATGCTTTCTACGGCATACGTAACCGAACGGAAATTGACGCTTAATACTTTGTCGATTTCATCCGTTGGCGTTTGCGTTATTTTTTTGAAAGGGATAAATATGCCTGCGTTGTTAACAAGCAAAACGGGACGGATATTTTCTTGCGTTAAATAATTTTTCAAGCTTTCCCAGCCCTGCTTTTCGCTTACGTCAAACAGTTGATAGATAAATTTATCCTTGTTTTCGCCAAGCTCTTCGTGAAAAGCGCGCATTTTTTCTTCGTTGCGCCCGATACCGATCACTTTCGCGCCGTATTTTTCAATAAACAAACGGCAAAGCTGTTTCCCGATACCGCTTGACGCGCCCGAAACCACGACGTATTGTTCAAAAATCCAGTTTTTCATTGTATTTTCCTTTTTGTTACAGCTTAAAAGGCACTTTTCAGCGCCTTTTTATTATTTATACGAATTTTGTTTGTTGGGATTGTTCTTTATCCGCAACCAAGTTGCTTACCGTAAAGCTTACGTTGTCTTTGGCTTTTTTGTCCACTTCGGCAAACGCGTCTACGTTTTCCAAAAATACGTTTTGCACAAGCAGGTTTTTCACGTAATCGCCTTCGCGCATACTGCTAAAATCCAAAACCTTAGAACTTACAAGTTCTTCAGGATAAATCCATTCGCCTTGCTTTTCCACCGCCGTATCGTCGGGCTTGAAGAATACGCCGTCTATCACTACGTTCTCCATTTTTACGCCCGCTTCGCCGCCAGCCCAAGCCGGTGTGCAAGCCAAAATGGAATTACACGTTGCGCTTGCGTGCAAGTTGGAAAAATGGCAATTTTTCAAGGTTGCCTGTACGGCAAGCACACGCGAGCTGTAATTTGCGTGTACGTTTCTTACCGTGATACCGTACGTTTCCCCCATTTGAGACGGACGAATGCGGTGATAGGAATTATTCCCGATACGGATAAGCGCGTATCTATCCAAATGGTCCACGCGCGCCAAACGCGTTTGCTCCGTATCCGTGATATTTTCAATGGTGATATTGTACATTTTTGCACCGTTAGAATTTCTAAGCGCTACCAAAGGGTGATGAATTGCCGCACCGCTTACATTGCGGATAACGACGTCATGAATATCCCAGTCCTTCCCCTGCACAATAAAGTTATATTGCTTGGTTTCTTCCTTTTGCGCAAAGAAATCGGTATCGATTGCCGAAAGTGCAATCATATCGTCGCCCGTTTGCCCGTGTATATTTTCAATGACGATATCGCTGCATCCGTTGCGGAGATTGATGCCGTCTTGGTTGCGCCTATCGCACACGCAATCAAAATAGATGTTATTGATTTTGCCTTTCGTGCAAAATTCAAAACGCATACCCCAGTATCTATGGTGCACAATGGACAAATTTTCCACCGCAAATTGCGTTACGTTTAAGAAAAAGATAGGCGTATTGAGAGAAACGTGCGGATAGCCGTTTTTCAAGGACGTCGTTTCGTCAAGTCCGTTTGTTTTGCCACCGTCCAACACTGCGTTACCGATACCGCAAATGGTGATATTGTGTTGTCTGCCAGGTTGCGTAAGCGCTTTTTCCGTGTATGCATATTCGTTACGGAAAAAGTTACACATAGCGTCGTCCGCCATAATTAAATGCGCGTCTTCTAATATCACCGTCATATTCGACGGCAATAAAATGCTTTGCTCTATTTCCCAAAATAACCCGTTCGTGCGTGCGTTTTTTCTGGGAATAATTACGCGGTTGATACCGCTTTCATGCGCTAAATTTACGGCATTTTGAATAGACTGACTGTCCGTTTTGCCAAGCGTGTCGTTGGGCGATATAAAATGTTGCATGTATACAATCTCTCCTTTGTTACCTTATATTCATTATAACGGATTGCACACAAATTGTCAATATATGAAATGTAATTATTTTATGTAAAAATAATCAAAAAATATGTAAAAAAGGTCAAGGTATATGAATTATAAAGCACGATTAAAAATGTCCGCCGTCGATATCCGCCGCATTTTTGCCGTGCAGAATAAGCGTTCTATCTTCCGGTACGTAGGCATCGGGGAAATGCACCATAACGTTTTCCTTTTCCAGCTTGTTTTGCAAGGTTTTTACGCAAACGTTTGCCGCGGCTTTCTTTTCTTTCAGTGCCTGCACCGCCACTTCGCCTGCCGCTTGCCCCGTGATGATTGCAGGGGGAATTACGCGCAACAAATCCCAGCCGTAGCCTTCGCCCGACGCACTGCGTCCTGCCGTGATGATATTGGGGAAATCGCGTCTTGTAATTGCGCGAAGCGGTACTTCATATAGATAATCTCTATGCTCAAAATCGTTAATAGCGGCGATAGAATCGTCGAAATGCTTATACACGTCTTTGACGGAAAATACGTAATCGCCTTGCATACAACAGGTCGTTCTAAATTGCGGCATAAGCGGCATCATAGCGATTTCACGGCTATTTCTATCCGTAGCTTTCAGCTTATCCAACGTTACACGGTGGTTGGTGACGATATAATCGGTGACTTCTTCCACCGTCAAGCCCGTCCACATGGGCACGTCCTTAGGTTGATTATCTCCCCAAAGATTGATATTGCCGCCGTTAAAATAGAAAAACGCTTTGCCTATATCCTTTTCGTCTATCGCGCGTTGGCAGGATTCCAGCGTAATCATTTTGCTTGCAAACGTGAAAAAATTACCGCGCGTAAAAACGGGCATACCGCAACGGCGCATTATATCGCCATCACCCGTTGTATCGATGAGTATTTTACAGCCGTATAGCTTCGTACCTGATTTACTTTCCGTGACAACGCCCTTGCATATATTGTTTTCCATAACGGGACGCGTTGCACAGCAATCAAAAAGCACGTCAACGCCTGCCGCCGTCACTTCTTCCGTCAACTGCATAGCAAAAATGTAAGGAGAATATCTTTGTACGTACCGCACGTCCGTTGGTACAGTTGGTTCACCGTTTTTCCATTGTTCGGGAATAGTATCAAAGCCGTATTTCGCACTGTCGCGCAACCATTTTTCTGCCATACCGAAAATAATTTGCTTACCGCGGCCGTTACACATAGGTACAAATAGGTTAATCAAACCAAGCGTAGCCAAGCCGCCAAGAATATTTGATTTTTCAAGCAATAAAACGGACGCGCCGTTTTTCGCCGCGCTGATTGCAGCCGCACAACCGGCTACACCGCCGCCGCATACGATTACGTCGTATTGTTTTGTCAAATCAAGCCGTATAGAAAGCGTGTATTTTTCCATTTCCATTACTCCAAAACATTATATATTTGATTATAGTATTCCAAAACTGCGTTGTCAAGAAAATAAATAAAAATTCGTTAAATAATATCAAAATCTTGCGTAAAAATCGTTGACAAATGCAAATGAAAGGTATATAATAGATAATGTTTTTGGGGATATGGCTCAGTTGGTAGAGCGCCTCGTTCGCAACGAGGAGGCCAGCGGTTCGAATCCGCTTATCTCCACCATATCACGAATATGGACGATTAGCTCAGCTGGTAGAGCAATTGACTCTTAATCAATGGGCCCAGGGTTCGAGTCCCTGATCGTCCACCAACAAACTAAACACCCTTGTGGGTGTTTTTTTGTTGTGTAAAATAAAAAAATACGCAAAGTTATGTCATACGCTTGAAAAAATAAAATTTATATGTTATAATTGTATAGATTTAACAAAGGAAGCCGTAAAAATGTCCTGCAATATTCAAGAATACCAAAGCAAAATCAAAAGAGTTTTAATCACCGCAGAAGAAATCAAACAAGCCATTGAAAAAGCTGGCAAGCAAATTGACGAATGGTATGACGGCCGCTCCATTTTGCTGGTTAGCATATTGAAAGGCGCGTTTGTTTTCTTGTCCGATTTGTGCCGTGCCGTATCCGTGCCCTGCGAAATCGGGTTTATGTGCGCAAAAAGCTATTACAGCGGTACCGTTTCAACGGGCGTTGTAAAAATTACGATGGATCTTGACCACAGCGATTTGAGCAAATATCACGTAATTATCGTAGAAGACATCATTGATACGGGACGCACCTTAAACGACATTGTCAATATGTTGAAAGCGCGTAACCCCATCTCTTTGCGCGTGGTTACACTCTTGGATAAGCCGTCCAGACGTTTGGTGAATTTCCAAGCCGACTACGCTCTGTTTACGATCCCCGACCATTTCGTAATCGGTTACGGGCTGGACTGCGCGGAATATTATAGAAATTTACCCTATATCGCAGAATATAATTTAGAATAATTTTGTTACATAAAACAAAGCACTCCCCTTGCAAAACGCTTGGGGAGTGCTTTTAATTTGCATTTTCTATCGACGCAAGTGCCGTTTTTGTTTCTTCTTCGGTTGCAATTTTTATCATATCCTTCACTTGCTTTTCGGGACACGGAAGATTGTTCAAGTTGCAACGCTTTACACAATCGACGTATACGATTTGTTCTTTGTTGTGCCTGCCCATACACACCCACACGTAGTCGCCTGCTTTGACCTTGCCCGTTTCGTCAAAATACCAGTATTTACAGCCCGTATATCCAAGCGGACTGACGGCTATAAAATGCAATTTACCGCTACCATGTACGTGATGAGTGAATATTTCGTCAAATTCCACGCGCAATGCATCGGCAAATTTCTTCAACTGTTCACGATGCAACATAACGCTATATACACCGCCCAAAAATTTCTTCTTGGCCGAACGCATCAAAATACGAAAAACAGCAATACAATCTTGCTTACGCAACAGCTCACGCGATAACACGGCGTTGCCTTCCGCGTGCGGATACAAATCGATAGCAAACCCTGCATCTTCAAACGGCATATCGTATTCGTCCGCGTAAGCGCCTGCTAATAAACGGTGCAAGGAAACAATCAAATTATCCAGTTCTTCTTGTACGATTTTAATAACGTTTTGATAATGCACGTATTCGTTCTCAATGGCTATTTTCACTTTTGCCATTTCACCAAAAGCCAACAGCTTGGGCGGTTGTATAGAAAATGTGAACGCTGTTCCGTGAATATCGATGGTAGGCATAATTCTCCTTTCAAACTATTCGTTCGCTTATAAATAATGATAATTTTTGTTTAATTTAATGAGCAGAAAAACGGAAAGCAACAGCGCGCAAATTTCGGAAAAACCAAGCGAAAGCCACACGCCCGTCACGCCAAGCCATATAGGTAACAGCAATACCGCCGACACTTGAAAGACACAAGTGCGCGCAACGGATACGAAAAGTGAAATTGCCCCGTTGGAAAGCGCCGTGAAAAACGCGGAAATAAAAATGTTTAGACCGCAAACCAAAAATGCAATAGAATACACTCTTAACCCGTGCGTCGTCAACTGCAACAGCTGCTCATCGTAACTGACGAAAACGCTTGCAAGCACTCTTGCAAAAATTGTACAAATAAGCGCCATGCTTACACCGCTAAACAATAACAAACTAACGCTTTTTCTTAATATGCTTTTCAATTCACCGTGGTTTTTTGCACCGTAATGATACCCGATAATGGGCGCTGTACCCACTGCGTAACCGATAAACATACCGATAAAGATAAAGCCGATATATTGCATAATACCATACGCGGATACCCCTGCTATCCCAACGATATGCATAAGCTGCGCGTTATACAAGATGGTAACCAGCGACATAGATATGTTAGCAATCAATTCCGACATACCGTTGAAGCACACACGCAAAAGCACTTTTCCGTCAAAAGACGTTTTGCCAAGCCGCAACAAACTGTCGTTCTTGCGCGCAAAGTATATGATAGGCAGTATGCCGCCCACAAGCTGATTGATTGCCGTGGCAAGCGCCGCACCTGACAAGCCCCACTTGAACACCGCCACAAACAGTGCGTCAAGCAACACGTTGCCCACACCTGCAAACAGTGTAACAAACAGCCCTAAACGCGGTTTTTCCGCCGTTACAAAAAAGCCCTGAAATGCGTTTTGCAACATAAACCCCGGCAAAGCAGCCAAGATAATGCGCGCGTAAATGGTACAGTAGGCAATCAACTGCTGTTTGTCCTGCGCCGACATATTTTTCTCAGTTTCAGCAAACAGTCTTGCCATCGCAGGCGCAACCATGATACCGATAACGGAAATCACTCCCCCGATAACGACCGTTGTATACACAAGCATAGAAAAAATACGGTTCGCGCGTTCGTTATCCCCTTCACCAAGCGCTTTGGATATAACGGCGTTACCGCCCGTACCAAGCATAAACCCAACCGAGCCTAAAATCATGATAAACGGAAAAATCAAATTGAGCGCCGCAAACGGAATTTCGCCTGCAAAATTCGACACAAAAAGCCCGTCTACAATGCTGTACACGGAAATAAACACCATCATTACCACCGACGGGAAAACAAAGCGTAATAGCTTTTTATAATCGAAATGATCGGATAATTTTATACGTTCTTTTTCCTGCATATCCTTTCCTATACAAAAGCCCGACTGCTTATGAGCCGTCGGGCTGATTGTTTGTTATCTTCTTATTAGTCTAAATTCAACAAGTCCTTATATCTGTTTTCAAACAACTTGGACGCATCCTTGCAAGCGTTCAAAATAACGCTTTGCTTTTCTGCCGCATAGTTGCTTGCCGACGTGCTTTCCATAGCATCGTAGAACAATTTAGAGAACGTGCCTTCAACTTCTACGTCTGCAGGAACAAAACCGCCTTCATACACTTCGCCGCCGTCAAATTTGAAGGTTACGAAGATGATATGCCAACCGTAATCGGAAGGAGCAACCACGTACGTACCTACGCCTTTACGAACCGCGTATTGCGCAGCCGCTTCAAATTCGGGAACAAAGCTGGTCTTGTACGGCGTTACCGCATAACCCATGTACGTATTCAACGCGCCGGGGTCGGTGCTGTACGCGAACATCAATTCGTTGACAGCCGAAGCTGCTTTATAGAATTGCGTGTCCTTATTAAAGAAATCTTTTGCCTTAGGTGTTTCGGTCAAGTTGACTTTACCTTCATAGTAGATAAAGTTTTCATAATTTACTTTACCATCAACGGTATAAGAAGGAACGTCGTAATCCCAAGTGCCGTTTATAGATTGAACCGTAGCGCCGGAAACGAAGTTGATATAGCTGTTCATTTCAGCGATAAAACCGTCAATACCAAGCTTGTTGGGCGTAAACTTCCATTCGCCGTCCACCTTTTCCGCTTTACCGTTATAAGCATATTTGCCTTGATAATGGTCAAGCGATTTATATTGTTCGGTTTTAGTAAGGTTGTCCTTGAAGAACAAGTAGCCGTCAGTTGCGCCGTAGAAATCGGTGTTAGCCGTCGTTTGCGTTACCTTGTAAGAATAATCCGCGTGGTCGTGTTCGCTAAACCAAGTGTTACGCTTATCGGTTGCTTGAATTTTCGTAAGCAACGTTTTACGCGCTTGGAAGAGTTCTTCTTGGGAAAGCCCCATATTTTTTGCCGCTGCGTATGCCTGTTCTTGCGCTGCGTCAAACGGCAACAAGATATTGTATACGAAACCGAAGTTTTCAAGGCCGGACAAAACGAACGTCGTATCCGACAAGCTGGACAAAGCGCCTTCAAAATCCGCAGGGGATTTTTCGTATGCCTTTTGTTGCGCAGAAAGGATTTCCGCATATTTTGCTTTCACAGCCGCATAATCGTCGTCTTTCAAGCTGTCGATTGCTTGGTCTTGCAATTCCGTCAAATACTTATTTGCCACTGCTCTTGCAAGCGAAGTGGAAAGCTCGATATAGTAGTAATCCAACTCCACGAAAGAAGCCGTGTCTTCCCCTTCTCTAATCAAACCGTAGCCTTGCAAGTTGGAAAGGAATGCGTTGTACGCTTGCTTACGCGTCGTAGCCGTCGAACCTTCTACCTTTTCATACGTACCGCAGGAAGAAACTGCGTTACGGCCTGTGTACACGCCGTAATCCAACTTACCATCTTTCATAGGCACGAATTCGTCGTCAAACGTGTCTACGTTGGTAGGCATCGTTTGCGCGTCGCCGTGGTCGTGTTCTTCGTCGTCTTCTTTGATGTAATTTGCTTCCGCTTGGTCAAGCGCGGAGTTGATGCTTTGTTGGAACGCGTACACGGTTTCAAAATAATCTTCCGTGTCCGTGCCGTTTTCCGTCAAGAAATATTCCATAGCAAGCGCGGTTTTATTTTCCTGATAAAGTTCTTTTTGTTTACCGGTTGCGCCTTCAATTGCTTTATTTACATAAGTCAAGCAATCTTCCGCGGACGCTTTCGTTACGTTATCGTCTTCATCGGTAAAGCCTTTTTCCAAATAGTAAGCAACGGCGTATTGCGTCAAGATTTTTTGGTTTACCAAATCATCCATAAGCAATTCAAACGTTTGCTTATAGGTGTAGCCGTAGCTGTTTACGTATTGTGATCCAACGCTGATAAAGTATGCAACCAAATCGCGTTTATACACGTCGGTTGCCAAAACGCCTTTATCAATCAACGTTTCCACGCCAGCCGTTGTCGTCGAGGAAAATTCATTGCTTGCGCTCAACGTATCCGTGATATCAACTTTTGCAACGACTTGTCTTAAATCCAAATCATTATCCGTGAGCAAAAAGGTACAGCTCGTTGCACCCATCGTAAGGGCAACGCTCATACATAATGCTACGGTTTTCTTAATGGTGTTCATTTTTCTCATAAAATCGCTCCGATTTTTTTATCCAGATTTCTTCTCGCGCGCATACGCATACGTATGCCCACACACGCTATCACTCTATATTATAACGCATTTTTTCGTAAAGTGCAAACGTTTTAGCTTATAAAGTTGAGAAAGTTAGCGCAAATTTCAAAAATTTTGTCATTTGTGCCATCAACTGCGCCGCATCCTTGCCTTGATAGAACTCTATAATCGGTGCAGCGCTCATATTTAAGCGCGTTTGATTTTTGTATGCGTCCAACGCGCCTTGCAAGCGTTTATCGCCCAGCGATTGCAACGACGGAAGCTCCAAGCTCCCCACGCCCTTTGCCACCGTAATTTTTTTAACGTGAAATTTAGCCGCGTAGCTTTTTAAAACGGCAATCACAAGCAGGTTTTCGACAGCGCGCGGCAATTCGCCGTAAGTGTCCGTCAGCGATGCGTACACACGTTTATAATCGGCGACCGAAGAAATTTCGGCAATTTGTTTGTAGGCATCCAAGCGTCCTGCGCTCGATTCGATATATTTTTCGGAAATGTAGGCGTTCGTTTGAATATCCAGCTCTACGGGCGTAAAACTTTCTCCCGTCAATTCTTCTTTCAAAAGCTTGGAATACAGCTCGTAGCCGACTTTATCCATATGCCCGTGCTGTTCCGCACCCAACACGTTGCCCGTACCGCGAATTTCCAAATCGCGCATAGCAAGCTTATACCCCGAACCCAGCTCGGTAAATTCCATAATCGCTTTCAACCGCGCCGACGCGTTATCGCTCATTACGCGTTGCGCTTTATAGGTAAAATACGCGTGCGCCAATCGCGAACTGCGCCCCACTCTGCCTTTGAGCTGATACAGCTGTGAAATGCCGAAGCGGTCGCTATCAATCACGATAATCGTGTTAGCGTTGGGTAAATCGACGCCGTTTTCAATAATCGTCGTTGTGACAAGAATATCCGTTTGACCGCTATAAAAATTGAGTACGGCGTTTTCCAGCACCGTTTTATCCATCCTGCCGTGTACAACGGAAATTTTCGCTTCGGGTAAAATGGCTTTTACCGTTGCCGCAAACGTAAAAATACTTTCCACCTTGTTGTACAAAATGAACACTTGACCGCCGCGCGAAAGTTCGCGTATGCACGCGTCGCGAATAAGTGTTTCCGTTTCTTCCACCACGTACGTTTGCACGGGTAAACGCTCTACGGGCGGCGTGTGTATCGTCGATATATCCCGAATCCCCGAAAGCGACATATGCAGCGTTCTGGGGATAGGCGTTGCCGTCATCGTTAAGCAATCTATATCCTTGCGGATATGCTTGATTTTTTCCTTATGCTCCACCCCAAAACGTTGTTCTTCATCTAAAACCAGCAAGCCCAAATTTTTAAACTCAATATCCTTTGAGAGTAATCGATGCGTACCGATCACCAAATCCACGCTGCCATCCTTTAAGCCCTGCAAAACCGTGGCCGTTTCCTTGGGAGTGTTGAAGCGATTGAGCACCGCAACTTTCACGCCGAACTGTTCAAAACGCGCAAGCGCCGTTTGATAATGCTGTTTGCAAAGCACCGTGCTGGGACACATCAGCGCCGCTTGTTTACCTGCCAACGCGCACAAATACACAGCGCGGAACGCCACTTCCGTTTTCCCAAACCCCACGTCGCCGCAAAGCAATCTGTCCATCACCTTATCCGAACACATATCCGCTTTGATTTCTTCTACCGAGCTTGCTTGGTCGGGAGTTAATTCATAGGGAAACGCGTCTTCAAATTCCTGCATAAACGCTTGATTTTCGGGGAAAACGTAACCCTTCTTTTGCGTACGTTCGGCATACAGCTGTTTTAAGTCGAACGCAAGCTTTTTGAGCGACGCCTTTACGCGCGCTTTTACCCGTTCAAAGTCCGCGCCGCCGATTTTACTAAGCGTAGGATTGCTGTCCCCTACGTACTTAGAAAGCACGTCCATACATTCGACAGGCACGTACAGCGTGTCGCCGTCCTTATACGAAAGCGCGATATATTCCTTTGTTCCGTCCGTCGTTTCGATTTTTTTACTGCCAAGGACTTTACCGATACCATGCGTTTCGTGCACGACGAAATCGCCGATTTCGGGCGCGGCAAACATTTCCCCACGCTTACGGCGTATGCGGCGCACGTCGGGGGCTTTGGTATACAAATCGTTTACGCCGATTACCGCCAGCTTACAATCGTGCAGGACAAACCCTTTATCTAATTTTTCGCTCAGTACGCACACTCCGCCCAGCGTTTGTGCCGTGTTGGATAATTTCACCGTGGAAACGTAGCTTTCCGCGAAATTCTCCGTCATTTTTACGGCACGTTTTTCATCGCCGCAGTATAAAAGCACGTTATAGCCGCCCTTGCGCCAGTTTTGCACGTCCGTCAAAAGCGACGGAAAACCGTTCAAGTATTTAGTGGTAGGCGTAGCGGATAAATTGTAAATTTTTAAGGGATTAAACAGGAACGGATTGCCCGTAAACGTTTGTAAAACTACCCGTCGAAATTGCTGTATGCCTTCGATAAAGTTGTTTTTGTCTACGTATTGTTTTTGCGAAAAGGCAAACGTTTCGCCACTGGACAAAAGCATATGGAAACGTTCGTCGTGCTCCTTATACAAGCCGTTGAGTTTATCCCAAAGCGCCTTACCTTCGTCAAAGACAAGCACTGTGTCCTTATCTATCATAGAAAAACAGTCAACGGAATTTTGTAAAAGTGGCAATATAAACGCGTCGTCCATTTGCGGATTTGACAAAATCTCATCGGCAATTGCGCGTGCGCGCGCGTATGCCGTTGCGTTTTGACAACGCGAAACGCCGTCTTCTAATTCCTGCTTCACCGCCGCCTTATCCGCTTCTTCCACCATCACGTCCGTAGCCGTTAAAATGCGCACTTGTTTTACGGGCGATAATCTTGCGCCCGTCACTGCGTCGTACGGCTTGATTTTTTCTACCGCATCGCCGAAAAAGTCTACGCGGACAGGGTTTTGTGATCCTACGGGATAGATATCCAAAATATCACCGCGCAAAGCGAATACCCCTTCGCTTTCCACTTCGTGATTGCGTACATACCCCATGCGAACAAGCGTTTCGGGCAAGCGAGTAAAATCAAATTCTTCATTTTCCGTCAAGGTAATAGAAGGCAACTTTTTAGGAAAAAGCTGAATAAGCGCGTCCACTTCCGCCACCACGACATCCGTGCCGTTTATCAAAGCGTCAATGCCTTTCAAACGCTTAAAAAGGGCGTCTTTGGAAAGCGCTTTGCGATAAAAAAGCACTTCGTCTTTTGCCGCTAAAATTCCCACGGGCTTCCCCGATAAAGCGGCAATATTTTCCGCCGCCCGTTTTGCCGCAACTGCGTCCGCTGTGATATACAAAACGGGGTACGGCATACAACCGCCTATCAAATGCTTTAAGGAATCGGAAACGCCGAAAACCGCCGTGGGTGTACCACGACGGACGTCTTGTTCAAGAGCGGAATATTCACTCCCTAATTGTTCAAACGTAAAAAAATTGCGTTTCATTGTTGCCTTATTGCTTGTATAGTTATTAGCCGTTAAATTGACACATTACGTTGTCGATAGTCGTTCCCTTCGCAAACGCCGCCGCCGCTTCCCCTGCTTTGTGGCAAGCCGCCGCAAACAGCTCATAATCGTCCTTTCTCACTTCCGACAACACGTAATTGATGATAGGAATATCTACGTTTTCGTCACGAATCCCCACGCGAATACGCGCAAAAGAGTTTAAGCCCGTTTCGCCGATAATGCTGCGCATACCGTTATGCGTACCCGCGCTACCGCTTGCGCGAATACGGATTTTGCCTTTGGGTAAATCGTAATCATCATAAATCACAAGCAGGTTTTCGGGCGCGATTTTATATTTTGCCATAAGCTGTTTTACCGCCCTGCCCGAATTGTTCATATAGGTCAGCGGACGGGCAAAAATCACCTTTTCTCCGTTCACGTACGCTTCCGCAACGGACGCTTCACATTCCTTTTTCTTAAATTTTGCGCCTACGATTTCCGCAGCGTCGCCCACGGCGATAAAACCCATATTGTGAAAGGTTTTTTCGTACTGTTTTTCGGGGTTTCCAAGACCAACGATTAAATACATATTTGTTTCCTTTTCGTGAGAAGTGCCGCCGTTTGTTGAGCGGCGGCATCATCATTTGTGTTTATTTTTTTATCAATCGTACAACTTCGACATAGGTTTGTCAAGGTATACGTTTTCGATTGCCGCCGCAAAGATATCCGCAACGGTCAACACTTCAAATTTATCAAGCTTTTTGCTTTCGGGAAGATGTACCGTATCCAACATAACCAGCTTGTTGATTGCAGATTTTTCTAATCTTTCAATGGCAGGACCGCTCAATACAGCGTGCGTACAGCCTGCATACACTTCCGTTGCGCCTGCGTCCTTAATGGCTTGCGCGCCTTGGCAAAGCGTACCAGCCGTGTCGATCATATCGTCGATCATAAGGCAGCGCTTGCCTTTTACGTCGCCGATGATGCTCATAACTTCCATCACGTTCGCCTTGGGACGGCGTTTATCGATGATAGCAATGGGGACGCCAAATTTTTCTGCAACCTTTCTGGAACGTTTTACACTGCCAAGGTCGGGAGCAACCACCACGTCGATGTTGTTTTGTTTTGCGAAATAGTTGTAAAGCGTAGGACCGCCAAGCAAGTTATCTACGGGAATATCGAAGAACCCTTGAATTTGGTCGGCATGCAAATCCATTGTCAAAACGCGGTCAGCGCCAGCTTCCGTCAAAAGATTTGCAACAAGCTTTGCCGTGATGGGATCACGAGAGCGTGCCTTTCTGTCTTGGCGTGCATACCCAAAATAAGGTATAACTGCCGTGATACGGCCTGCGGACGCGCGCTTTGCCGCGTCGATCATAATCAACAATTCCATCAAATTGTCGTTGACGGGTGCGCAAGTGGATTGAATGATAAATACGTCTCTACCACGTACCGTTTCAGCGATGTGTACGCTGATTTCCCCGTCGGAAAACGTGCTGACTTCCACTTCGCCAAGCTCGGTATTGAGCTTTTTAGCAATGGCTTTTGCCAGTTCACGATTGGAGTTACCGGAAAACAACTTAATTTCGTTACCGTGCGTTATCATATGTAACCTTCCTTTTATTATTTTTCGCTCTTTCGCTTTCCTGCGAAACAGCGATTTTTTTTAAATATGAAACTCCATTTTCCCCATTGGCGTGCCCGACACGCTGCTTATCACCCTATCACACTTATTATAATACCTTATTTTGTTTTTTAAGTCAACAAAATGAACGCACATTTTACATTTCTTTCTTAGAAAAATCCGTTTGCGATTGTTTTTCTTCCTTTTGCTTGTTACGCATCGCCACAAAAAAACCCGTCAGCACGCCTTTGCACTCTTCTTCCAGTACGCCGCCAACCACTTGCGACGTATGATTGAGTAAATTCGCCTGCGCAAGCTCGTTGGTAAGCGACCTGCCCTTTTGTTCATACGCGCCGAAATAAATTTTATCCACGCGCGCGTTCAAGCAAGCTCCCATACACATAGGGCACGGCTCTAACGTAACGTACAGCTCGCACTCTTCAGGTAAGCGCCATGAGTGGAATTTTTTACACGCCTTATCAATCGCCATCATTTCTGCGTGCGCGGAAGCAAGCTGTAATTTCGCACGACGGTTATACCCCCTTGCCACCACCTTATCTTGGTACACGACCACTGCGCCGATAGGCACTTCTCCTTCCGCAAGCCCTTTCTTTGCCATACGGATTGCCGCGCGCATAAATTTTTCTTCTCTTGTTAAGCGTTTCATATTAAAATTCCTTTGACAGTTCATATAAGGCGTATTTGTTTTTTCTTACGATATCGCCAAACGCGCTTTTATCAAGCGGATGGATATATTTTTCTTTGCCGACTTCCACAGTGAAAGACGGGATATTCATAGCTTGTATACACCAGTCTTTATATCCGCCCACGCTGCCCTTCGCTACCTTTAGGGGATAACCCGTGGTGCGCGACAAACAGTTCGCCAACCTGCTCTCTATGGGGCAGGTATGCGACGAATAAGCAAATAAACGGTAAATTTCTTCCCCTTTCGTATGATAACTGACGGTATAATCGGGGCGTATTTCCTGTGTAAAGCGCATAAGCGCACGACTTTCCGGTTCGCTAAACGGCTTTTCCCCGATATAGTTTTCCGCGCCTGCAACGCGCGTGTTTTTCACGCCTTTGCCCCACTGTGCGTCAAAATTGACGTTCAAATCGACGCCGCGTGCATTTGCCTTCCAAAGCGAAAAATCATTTCCTTTATTGAGGTAAAGCAAACGGTTTTTTACCACTGGATTTTTCACGCTGTCTATGCCGCACTGCGACAACAGCGCGCCGTCGGGGTTGGTCAGCGGCAACACCCAAAGCGAGCCTTTATAAACCCCGATTTGTGCGTGCATAAGCGCAAGCATCGCCGTAATATATTCTCTGCCGTGTAAGGCGTACTGCGCAATCCCCACGGGACGCCCTGCGCCTATTTTTACGGCGTATATATTTCTATCTAAAACGCTTTTACCGATTATGCGTTTGGGGACGTGTGTATCGTTATAAAAATTGCAAACGCGCGAATAAATATCCATGCAACAATATACGCAAGCGCGCGTAAAAAGTTGCGTTATTTGTGATAGGTTGCGCCTGCGTTAATCATAAACGCGCGGTAAACTTGTTCGGCAAGTATTACGCGCATAAGCTGATGGGGAAAGGTCATATCGGAAAAGGAAAGTTTCCAGTCCGCCGCCCTTTTCACTTGGTCGGCAAGTCCGCAGGAAGAGCCGATCACGAAAGTGATTTCCTTTCCGCTGTCGGTAAGCGCGGCTATCTTTTGCGCAAGCTTTTCACTGGACGCCTTTTCTCCTTCGACGGCAAGCGCTATCGTGTACCCCTTGCAAGCACGTAAAATATCGTCGCATTCCGCCTGCGGATTTGCGCCTTCCGCAATTTCTTTGATTTCCACTTTAGCAAAACGGGAAAGACGTTTTACGTATTCGTTTACCGCTTCGCGGTAAAAGCTTTCCTTGATTTTACCAACCACCACGAAATATATCTTTTGCATAGCTTCCCCTTATAAACCGCTAATCAAAACGGCGCACCACGTAATCACGCAAACCGCAAGACCGAACGCCGCGCACTTAAAAAAGTTCTTTTGTTCGGGTTTATCTACCGTCGATTGCACTTGCGGTTTATCGAAAGCAAATAGCCATATAAGCGATATAAGCAAGCACACAACGGAGAAGCAAAGCTCTACGATAAGCGCTGTACCCGTAATCGCCGAAACGCCGCATTTATACAGCACGACAATCAAACCGTTGTTGAAAAAATGCGCCAAGACGGTGGGCAAAACACTGCCTGCACGCACCGCTATCAAAGCAAACGCTACACCGCAACAAAATTGATACAGCGTTTGCGCAGGGTTTTGATGGTATAAGGAAAACAACGCGCCGCAAAGCAAAATGCCGCCCCATTTCCCAAACGATTGTAAACCGCTTAAAAGCACACCGCGGAAAAATATTTCTTCCATAATCGCAGGCAACACCGCTACGCAAAGCAGTACGCCCACAAATCCAAGCCCATCCATAGACGGCAACGATATACCTGCGTCTTGATAGCCGAATTTTCCCAAAAGTTGCAAAAACCACGCGTTTAATTCCGATAAGGAAAGCAAGCCGATTTGTAAAAGCAACGCAATTACAAAATATTTCGCTTTGCATTTTTGCTTCATCAACGCTTGTTTTACAGGGATATTACGATAGCGCAAAAACAGCCACGCCACTACGGCAAACGCCGCTTGCGGTAAAAGGAAATTGAGATACAAATACCAGTCGGGTTGCGGAGCGTTATCAGCAACGGAAACGCCGAATATAGAAAGCGCAACTAAAACCACGATAGCAAACAAAGACGGTAATACGCTTGCAAGCGAAAAAGCAAGCCCCGACGCTTTTGCCGCCGTGCTTTCGCCAAGCCAAGTATTCCATTTGTTATCACGCAAATTGCTCATAGCTATATTATAACAAATTTTACGATATTTGCAAAGAAAAACACAGTCAAACGACAAAAAAATATCGCTGCCTGCGTTTTATCCTGTTAATTTTTCGCGAAACTGCTTAATGATGCGGTTTTCTATGCGCGACACCTGCACTTGACTTACGCCGATACGCTTCGCCACTTCGCTTTGCGTCATATCACGAAAATACCGCAAAAATATAATTTTTCTATCCCGTTCGCTCAGCGTTTCAATAGCGGAGCGCAGGAGCATACTGTCCAGCCAGTCGTCTTGATTGTCTTGCGACGGTAGAGTGTCGATGAGTTCGCGTTCCTTTCCGTCCTTTTGCTCCGTACCGCCGTACAGTGAAACGGGCATTTTGGACGAACCCATAATAAACACCGTTTCCGCTTCGTCAAAGCCAAACGCTTTTGCCACTTCCGCAATCGCCGGTTGTCTACCGTGTTCCTGTGTGTACGTTTCGACAAAAGCGTTCATTTCCTTAGCAGTTTGTTTCATCGCGCGCGATACCTTTACACTGCCGTCGTCGCGCATAAACCGCTTAATTTCCCCTGCAATCATCGGTACGGCGTAGGTAGAGAACTTTACCCCGAACGTTTCATCAAAGCCGGCAATCGCTTTCAAAAAGCCCATACAGGCAATTTGGAACAAATCGTCGTATTCCACCCCCTTACCAAGATAACGTTTGACGATACACTTCACAAGCGAAACGTTATGCGCAATGAGCCTTTCCTTTGCCTGTAAATCCCCCGCTTTTGCTTGGCGCAAATATTCTATTGTACTCTTTTCGTCAAGCATATTTACCCCTTTTTTGCCATTTTACGCCACGACTTCTTCCGTGCCGATAAGCTTAGACATTTGCACTTTCGTGCCTTTCCCCACTTGGCTTTCCACGGAAAAATCACTCATAAAGGTCAGCATAATGGTAAAGCCCATTCCCGAACGTTCTTCGCTTGCAAGCGTAGTGAAAAAGGGCGTTGTCGCGCGTTGGATATCTTCAATCCCACAACCGTAATCGGTAATTTGAATATGTAATTTCCCCTGCGTTGCCCCGTTTTCTGTTTGTAGTTTTTGCGTGTAGCATTCAATCAATATTTTATTTTGCGCGCCCCCGCCCGCGTACGCGTGCACGATACAGTTGGTCACCGCTTCGCTCACCGCCGTTTTAATATCGGAAAGCTCGCTAAGCGACGGATTTAAAGTGAGCGCAAACGCCGCCACCGCACTACGCGCAAAGCTTTCGTTTTCGCTGATTGCGGCAATTTCAAGTTTCATATAATTTTCCATCTCGTTACTCCTTTGAGATATACTTTACAATTTGGGGATAAGCGTATACACACCGCTCATCGACAGGATTTTGTCCGTGCTTTGCGAAGCGTTGATTATGTACGAACGCAAACCAAAGCGAAGAAATTTTTTATACCTGCCTATCAAAAAACCTATGCCTGTGGAATCCATAAACGTCACTTCGCTTAAATCAAACACTACCCTGTTTGCTTGCGTGTGCGTTTCCGCTAATTTATCCGCTTCACGACGGGCAAACGAACAGGTATATTCGTCCATTTCACCGCTCATTTTAATGTATAACGCGTCTTTGACCTGACACGTGGAAATTTGCATACACGCTCCTTTGCGACGAATACCCAACGTCGCTTTGTAAAATTGCGGCAAAAAAACACCGTGCGTATATTGTAAAAAACACGGCGAATAGAATTTTGTATCATTACGGCGAAAAAAATTTTCTTTTGTCGAAAAAAATTTTTCTAATTTTTGTAAAAAATCACTTGACTTTTTTATCAAAATCGTTTATTATTATCAAGCTGTTATGTAACGCACGTTAAAACGGCACTTGGGCCTTTAGCTCAGTGGTCAGAGCTGTCGGCTCATAACCGATTGGTCCGGGGTTCGAATCCCTGAAGGCCCACCAAAATTGAATACTTATATAAAATGGCCCAGTAGCTCAGTTGGTTAGAGCGCCAGCCTGTCACGCTGGAGGTCGACGGTTCGAGCCCGTTTTGGGTCGCCATTTTTTTTGCCTTGATAGCTCAGTTGGTAGAGCAACAGACTGAAAATCTGTCTGTCGATGGTTCGATTCCACCTCAAGGCACCAAACAACGCTCCCTACGCAAAGTAGGGAGCGTTTTGGATTTTATTCGTATATGCAAAGCAGCAGGTGCTTACACTCATCCCGCTGCTTTTATTTTAATAAGTTTTACATCTCCAAGTACGTTGCTACATTTGCCGTTACAGCACCGTCTTCGTGAATTTCAATGATAAGTTCTATTGTTAACAGGAAGACCATTCTGTATAAGCCGTCGCCTATCTTAGTTGCAGTGGTTACGTACCCACTACCTTCTTGATTTGCCGCGGCATACAAAGCATATCCTTCACCCGTAGCCGAATCAATGTAAAGCGTGATGTCGTATTCGCCCATTTGTACGCTGACGGTTTGCAAATTGTCTTGCGCCGTCAAGTAAGTGTAATCCTGTACCAAAAGATAATCGTCGACAATCTTGAAGGTCGCACCGCCGATGAGAATCGACATAATCAAAATGCCGTCGTCGCCTATCATCTTATAATAATGGGGAAGTTGACCATCATTACTACTGCCCAAAGAAACAATCGGTGTTTCCAAATCACAGTAGCCATTGTTATACAGCACGACCGTACCGTATTTATCGCTGTAGTAAATGCCTTTAATACCGTAATTTGCGCCAAACGAAGCAACGTATTCCTCTGCATTATCTTGCGAAGGAGAGAACGTAATGGGCATATCCCCAAACGCGTCGCCCAAAGGCACGATCAAATCGTCTTCTTGCGTGTAACGGAACAGCATAATCAACGGCACTTCTTCATACGAACCGTCGCTGTAATACGCCTTCATACGGATAAATATCGACGCATAGCTCTTTTCTTCGTTCATAAACAAATACGATTCTAAGAAGCGGACGTCTTCTTCCTGTTTCAAAATATTTTCTATCGCGCTTGCATCCAACTTATATTGTTCGCCGGGGACGCCGTTGAGCAGTTTCGCGCCGCCTGCATATCCGTCTACGCCGCCTTCGCTCATCGCAAAGATATACGTCGTATCTGCATCCGTTGCAACGATTAAGCCAAGCTCGGGAATTTCACGATACCTAAACGTAATATCTATCGTTTGCGTTTCGCTAAGGTATACGACAAGCGTTGCATCGCTATCGTTTGCGTCAAGCACAAGCTCAGCTTTAACAACTTGAATGCCCGTGGGAATACCCTTGAACCCTGCGTAATCCACAAGATAGGTATACGTAAGTGTTTGCTGTGTAAGCTTCAATTCGTTTGCGTTTTCCGTATGAACGAAATGCCAGCCGCCGTCTCTTAAACGGTTGAGCGCAGAATAATAATCGTCAATGTCGTACTTGATAGCATTTTCATCCAAGTAATAATAGGTAAGCGCAACGTTCGTAGCGGAATCAACGTATTCGCTTCCGTCCGTATACGTTCTCTTGACGGTAATGCTGATATATCCATCGCCGGTAGGAAGCAAGCTCACAGAGCCGGTTATATCGTAGGTGTAATCGCTGTTTTCCGTTTCAAGCAACGCTTTATACGCGGAAAAGTCGATTTGATATACGTCTTGATGTAAGGTCGCAATCTTGTTTTCTGCATCCAACGTTGCATAGAAGGGCTGCACTTGACCGTTTTGCGCATAAAGCACTACTATAGGAAGCCCGTCTTTCTCGCCGTAATATTGATAATATGTGAGCATTTCAAGAGAAATGATATCTCCAAGCTCGGGATAGCACGTACCGTCGGGACAAAGCGCAATATATACGTCGCCTTCGCCAAGACCTATATTGATACCGTTCGTTTCCAGCAAGTAACTAACGCCGTCGGGCTTACCGTGCATCATCTTAAGCGTCTCTCCGTCTTCTTGCAGAGCAAGATACACCAAAACGCCGATTTGCATATAGTTGGTAGGCACAAGCGCCGTTTGCGCTTGATTCCACTCTGCATTGATATAGATTACCTGCTCGCTGACATTGCCTTCGGCGTCTTCCGCAATCAGGTGAAGCGCAACCACATCGCCGTCGACGATAACATAGCTTTGCGAAGTGTCTTCGTCCGCTTCAAGAATAGTCGCGTCTAATTTATATCTTTGCTCATTTTCACTGAACATATAATATCCTTTGACCGTTTTGTTTTCATGGTCAAATAAATAATACACGTCCATATCCCTTAAGCTATCTTCAAAAGATACAGGAAGCAACATAGCCGAGCCGTCGCCGAGCGATAAATTAGGCGTTTCGCCGTTTCCGTGAATAACCTGCACAACTTCCCCTTCCGCTACGTCTTTTACGTGATAGAAATATAACGGGTTGCCAGTGCCAAGATCCACGTAGTTATCGTCCAAATACACTGTAACGCTTTCCGTCGTTACGCCGCCGATCACGCCGTCTTCCACCGTATAAACGACGCCGTCGTCGATCATTTCGACCGTCACCGCAATCGCTTGCTCGTACGTGCCTTTATCTGCCGTCGTATATCTAAACGTAATCTTTTGCGCGCCTACGTAATTACAATTAAACGTAGATAAATCGAAGCATTCTTCCACCAACTCTTCGGTGAACACAAACGTGAACGACGTTTCCTGATCGTAGTTTTCAAAATAGGTAACCGTCATCGTTTGCCCGATGTATTTTTCTTTCAATACCGCAAGCAAATCTTCGCCCTTATCTATCGTCATAGACGTACTTATCGGCGAAACGCTTTCAATGACGCATTCGTCAATCGAATACAATTCAATCGTAACGGTTTTATACCCATAATGATAGAATTCTATTGTTTTTAAGCCGGGTTTGCTGAAATCCAACAAAGCAAGGTTGGTAATCATATCCGCCGTAATTGTCAGTGTTTCCGAATACAGCAATTCTTCCGTTTTCGCACCGTTAACACCTGCCAACTGATATTTAAAGTAGTAATCGATCGAAGCTTCGATCGTAGGTACCATTTGCGGCGATTTCGTCGTACGGATTAATTCTTGCGCAAGCGTTATCACATGGTATTTATCACCGTAATTAAGCCCTGTCGTGTTGTTGTATTTTCCCAAATCGATAATCCCTATGGGAATAGACGCTTGAAGAATTTGCCCATAGTAATTGTATCTTACGGAAATACTGCGCGTTCCTGTTGACGTATCCTGACTAAATCCGTAATCAGACCCGTTATAATACAGCATATCTTCGGTTAACGGAACGGTAAGCTGATACGGCGCAACGTCAATATTAAACGTTACCGACATATCGGGAATTCCGCGCGTTGCAATTACGCTTTCTTGAGAAAAGCTTGCCGATTGCAACGTTACGTTACCTTCCAAAACAACGATAGATACGATATTGTCCGTCGTATACAAGCGCGTCGTTACACCGGGATAAATGGTTGCTTGAATATCGCAGAATACGTCTATGTTGCCATCCCCTCTTTCCAGCAATATCGGCGCTTGCGTATCCAAACCGATAAACTTGTCGTTTACAGCGTCAATTTCTCTTATATAGTAACCTTTGAAATCGATAAATTCAAGGTAGAAATCCAAATACCCGTACGCCGAATAATCCACGTCGGCAAATTCAATGCCGTTTTGCCAGAAAATAGGTCCGCCGCGATATTCCAGTTTTTTGACCTTTGCATTCAAGAAGTCTTGTTCGCTTGCAAGCCATTTACATTGCAGAGTACGTTTCACACCGTAGCATTCCACTTCCAAAGCAAACGTCTTACCAATCAGCACGGCGCTGGGATCGGAATAGGAGTTTGACGACCTTGACAAGCGGCCGTCATAAATGGAATACGTGCCTGCAGGCGACGTACCGTCGGCAAATTTCACCGAAAGCAATTTTACGTTTTCATCCGCCAGCGACAGTGTGCGCATCGCAATATACGGGTTGGTAAAATATGTATTGAAATAAATTTTGTCAACGTCGAAAGAAGAACCGAAATTCACGAAAGCATCGTGCGACAAATAGCTTTCTTCCGTTGCCATCAATTCCTGTCCGTACACGCTCATCGTGATATAGCCGTATGCGCCGCGGTAGCTGATAAATACGCGATACGTACCCGACACGGAAAAGGAAATTTCGTGCAGGTTGACAACCATATAGTTTTCAAGTTGAATACGCTCGTTCGTGCCATCCGACCATACTACCGCAAATTTAAGCGAAGGCGGCTCGGTGGGAGCATTAGACGCAGGCACGCAGAACGTTTCCTCTTTGATTTCCAACACTCTGCGCGGTTCGCTTACGTCGATAATATGCTTACTACCGTCCGTGTATGTAATCGTATAACGGCACACGTAATTGTTTTGTTCGTCATATAAATAGGCAATGGTGATATTTTGAACGCCGATGCCTTTGATATTCGCAGTGAGCGTCCAACCGCTTTCCGTCAATTCGTAAACGTTGGAATTCAGCGTATTCAAATAGAGATCGCCGATTTTACTGTCCGCAACCGCAACGGGCACGCCTTCGCCGACAAACCATTTGCTTCCACGGATTTCTTGAATGGAGATCAAATCTTTCCATTCGTCGTTTTCGTTGTATTTCCATTGAATATGCGTTTCACTTAAACCAAGCAGCACTTCTCTGCCGTCTACGCCCTGCACGCCGTCGATACCGTCTTTACCGTTGGTTACCGTAAAAGTGGTCCACGTACCGTCGGTATACGTGATCGTATATGTATCTACTTTATCGGCGGTGTCCGTCTTTTGGATAGCAGATATGCCGTTGCCGGTCGCGCCTGCTACGCCGTTCGCACCGACAGCCGATACGCCCGTATCCTGTCCGTCGATATACCAACTGCCGTTTTGTATCGTGATAATAGGTGTGTGGCCGTCTTCGCCTTTATCGCCTTTATCGCCCTTTTCACCTTGGACGCCTTGAATACCGTCGACGCCGTCTTTACCGTTGGTTACCGTGAACGTGCCTTTTGTACCGTCCGTATACGTGATCGTATACGTGTCGACATTGTCGGCGGTGCTCGTCTTTTCAATGGAGCGAATACCTATGCCGTCTTTGCCAGCAAGGCTTTGCAGCCATTGCTGTAAAGTACCGTCGTAACCGTTGTCCACCGCAAGCTGATACGCAGACTTACCCTCCGCGTCGTCTGTACCGTCTGCACCGTTCGCGCCGACAAGGGAAGCAATCCACGTTTGCACGTCGCCTTCATAGCCGTTCTCCACGGCAAGCTCATACGCAGATTTACCGTTTGCGCCGTCTTGACCGTCCTGACCGTCCGCACCATCTTTGCCGTCTGTACCGTCTGCGCCGACAAGCGATACTAACCATTCCGTTACCGTGCCTTCATAACCGTTCACGCAAGCAAGTTCATACGCACTCAAACCGGACGCGCCGTCAAAGCCGTTTTCCCCAACAAGGGAATCAAGCCATTGGACAAGCGTACCTTCAAAGCCGTTTTCACAAGCAAGCTCATAGGCAGACTTTCCGTTTGCACCGTCCTTGCCAGCCTTGCCGACCAAAGCTTTGAGCCAGTCATCTTCACTGCCTTCGTAACCGTTCTCTACTGCGATTTCATAAGCGGATTTCCCTTCTCCCGTTTCTTCGGCAGCAAGCGAACCTAACCATTCCAGCACGTTACCATTATAACCGCTGTCCACAAAAGCTTGATATGCGTTTGGAACGGAACCGAATTCCACGTATGCAATCGAAACTGCAGAAACGCTTACCGCACTGACCAACGATACGATAATGGTCTTTATTAGCCCAACTCTTTTAATTTTTCTTTTCTTTTTCATAAACACACCCTCCTACAGCGTAGGATACGTTGCATATTGCCGTCTCCTACATGGCGCAAGTGTCTAAAACTGCGAAAATTGTTTTTTTATTGTTTCGTTATATATAATATATATAACCCCATTATAGCATAATAATATGGTATATAATATATCCCCCCCCCCGATTTTTGTCAAGCGTTTTTATCCACATAAATAATATTTATGCTGTTCAAATTTAATTTTGTTTAATTTGTATAAAATCAATCAAAAATTTTGTTTAATTTGCACGACGAATTTGCTTGACATTTTTATTTTTTTGATTGCATAGCATCACATAATCGATTTTTTCGTTAGCTTTTATCAAATTTTATGATAAAAACAGCCAAAGCGTCGTGCCTTGGCTGTTTTGGTACCCGCAACAGGAATCGAACCTGTAATTAACCCTTAGGAGGGGTTTGTTATATCCATTTAACTATGCAGGCGAATTTTATTGATATGATATAACAAAAACTTATACCATACATAACTTTACTGCAATATTATACTACTTTTTCTTAAAAAAAGCAATTATTTTTGCGACTTTTTTATAAATATCGTGTATATTTCCTTGCAAAAAAATTGCAAAGGTGGTATGATATAGTTGTATCAAGAATTTCGATTGATATTGTGTTTGTAATTTATTTTATTAGGAGATTTTTATATGAGCTACGTAGAAAGAGTTTTAGAAGATTTGAAAACTCGCAACCCCGGTGAAAAGGAATTTCACCAAGCAGCAACGGAAATTTTGCTTACGTTAGAGCCCGTTATCAACGCGCATCCCGAATATGAAAAGGCGGCGCTTTTGGAACGCTTTACCGAACCCGAACGCACTATTTTATTCCGCGTACCTTGGGTGGACGATAACGGCAATGTGCACGTAAACAAGGGCTATCGTGTACAATTTAACAGCGCAATCGGTCCTTACAAAGGCGGACTTCGTTTCCACCCGTCCGTAAACCTTTCCGTAATTAAGTTTTTGGGGCTTGAACAAATTTTGAAAAACAGCTTGACTGGACTTCCTATCGGCGGCGGTAAAGGCGGTTCGGATTTTGACCCGAAAGGCAAATCGGATAGAGAAATTATGGGCTTTTGTCAAAGCTTTATGACGGAGCTCTTCCGCCACATCGGCGCGGATACGGACGTACCTGCAGGCGATATCGGCGTTGGCGCGCGTGAAGTTGGGTATATGTTCGGTCAATACAAGCGTATTCGTGACGAACACGTAGGCGTTTTAACTGGACGCGGACTTTCCTACGGCGGCTCGCTGGTTAGAAAGGAAGCTACGGGCTACGGCTTGGTTTATATGACGGCGGAAGCGATGAAGGAACGCGGCGACAGCTTTAAGGACAAGGTTACCATCGTGTCTGGTAGCGGTAACGTAGCTATCTACGCCTGCCAAAAAGCACAACAATTCGGAGCAAAGGTCGTAGCCATGTACGACTCTAACGGTTATATTTACGATCCCGACGGCATCAAGCTTGACGTTGTAAAACAAATCAAAGAAGTGGAACGCGCGCGTATTAAAGAATATGCCGCACGCGTGCCCGGTTCTAAATACGTGGAAGGTTGCAAGGGCATTTGGACGATTCCTTGCGACGTAGCACTCCCCTGCGCAACGCAAAACGAAATTGACGCGGAAAGCGCGGCGGCGCTTGTTAAGAACGGCGTAAAATACGTCGGCGAAGGCGCAAATATGCCGTCCACCTTGGAAGCAATCTCCACCTTCCAAAACGCAGGCGTTATCTTCTTGCCGGCAAAAGCGGCAAACGCAGGCGGCGTTGCAACGTCGGCCTTGGAAATGGCGCAATCGTCCGGCAGATTGTTCTGGTCGGCGGAAGAAGTAGACGCGAAATTGCAAACAATTATGGTAAATATTTATCATAATATGGCAAATGCGGCGAAAAAATACGGCTATGAGGGCAACTACGTGATGGGCGCGAACATCGCTGGTTTTGAAAAGGTAGCCGAAGCAATGATGGCACACGGCATTGTGTAAAACGTAAGCTCAAAATTGCATAATATAAGGGGGCAGGTACGCAATCAACGCATACCTGCCCCCTTCATTTTGTTAAAAATTAATAAAACGTTGCCAACGCTTCTTCGGGCGGTTGTTCGCAAATCACCACTCTTTCCGCTATCAGCACAGGGCCTTTTCCGCGGTAAATACGGTGTTTTTGGAATTGCACTTTTGCCGTAACGACAATCCAGTCACGCGTTTTCAAATCCATCGCTTGGGGCAATACGCACGCCACGCCGCAATATTCAATGTCGTCTGCGCAACAGGTCATCACGTGCCTGCCAAGCACAATGTCTTCGGGCGCAAGGCGGTTGTCTCTTGCAACGAGCCCCTTAAATTTGACGGTTTTTCCTACGTACGTTTCTAAATTTTCCGTCAAATCGCGATAGAAGAACGCATAGTCTTTGTCTTCGATTTGAATTACGGGCGCGTTTACGTCAAAAGGCAACGGATCTTCAATATCGTCAAAATCCGCCCTGCCGTCTTCGCGTTCATACACGATGTCGCAACGACGGGAAATGCCGCGAACAATTTTATGCAGTTGCATTTTGTCCATATCGTCGCTGTAACGGTTAAACACAACCAACTGCGTGTTTTGAATTTTATCAAACGTAAATTGACGCATATTCGTATTGAAATTGATAAACGTACGCGCGTCAAAGAAGGTCATCACTTGATTGATCATCCAACCTTCGGGCATTGCGGCAAAGAAATCTTCCAAAAGCCACGTGCCGTTATACTCCACGACGATGCGCTCCGCACCGCTTTGTAATTGCAGTTGCGCAAGATATTCTTCCGTTAATTGCTCCTTTTCAATAAAGGCGACTTGCGTACTTTGCGCGTTCGCAAACTTTTCCGCTTGGTATTCTTCTTCGCCTTCTTCCGTTACAAGCAACAACGTTTTTTCGCCGTTGGAAAAGCGCACGTCTTCCAGCGTTTCTTGTATAAATTTCGTTTTACCCGATTCTAAAAATCCTAAAAAGAGATAAACGGGCGTTCCTTTGGGTAATTTATTCATATCCGTTTCCTTTTCAAATTTCAAACAACGCTTCTAACGCTTTTTCGTTCAAGTTACAACCGATTACGCACAATCTACCCGTAACGTTTGCACAACCGTTGCGCACGTCAATTTCTTCGGGTACGTAATCGAAATGCAACCACCCGTTTTCCCCTTCTACGATGCCCTTCGCACGAAGAACTGTGCCGAATTTTTCTGTATCCGCAAAAGCCGACAGCGCGTTCTCAAGCTGTTCTTTCGTGTATTTTTTCGTAGTTTCCTTACCCCAGCTTGTAAACACTTCGTCAGCGTGATGATGGTGTTTGTGGCTACAATGTCCGTGTTCATGGTGACAATCACAGTGTTCGTCGTGACACTCATAGTCGTGATGGTGATGTTCATGGTGATGACAATCACAGTGTTCGTCGTGACACTCATGTTCGTGATGGTGATGTTCATGGTGATGACAATCACAATGTTCGTCGTGACACTCATGTTCGTGATGGTGATGTTCGTGATGGTGTACTTCTTCTTCCAACGTGTGCAACTGCGACTGTAATGTATCCACGCGTTCCATAGCCGCCAAAATGGTTTTGCCGTCTAAATCGGCCCACTCCGCCGTAACAAGGTTTGCGGTGGGATTTTTTTCTTTTAAGAGCGCAACTGCTGCGGAAAGCTTGTCCGTACCTGCCTTTGCACCGTGCGATAAAACGATACAGCTTGCGTGCTTTACTTGGTCGTTAAAAAATTCGCCAAAATTTTTCATATACATTTTACACTTCGACGCATCGACAACCGTGCAAAAAACATTGAGCTTTGCATTTTCAAGCTGCGCCGATTGCACTGCCTTGATAACATCCGAAAGCTTACCCACCCCCGACGGTTCAATCACGATACGGTCGGGCGCGTATTGCGCATAAACCTGCTTTAACGCCTTTGAGAAATCGCCGACGAGTGAACAGCAAATACACCCAGAGTTCATTTCCGTTACGTTGATACCAGCTTCTTGTAAAAAGCCGCCGTCGATGCCGATTTCGCCAAACTCGTTTTCAATCAAGACAATTTTTTCGCCTGCGTACGCTTCTTTGACTAATTTTTTAATGAGCGTCGTTTTGCCTGCGCCTAAAAAGCCGGAAAAAATATCAATTTTCGTCATTTGTCACCTCAAAAACTCCGTTAAAATGCCCACGTACCATCCTTAAACAAGGGAATACGCTTGCCGTCTTTCGTGATACCGACAATCGACGTGTCTTTTGCGCCGATCATAAAGTCCACGTGAATCATACTGTCGTTGACGCCACGTTTTTTGCATTCTTCATCAGTAAGCTTTTCATACCCCTTCAAGCAATCGTTAAAGCCGTGACCAAGTGCAAAGTGGCAGCTTGCATTTTCGTCAAACAGTGTATTAAAGAAAAGCACGCCCGACTGATTGATGGGGGAATCGTAAGGAATTAACGCACATTCGCCAAGCATAGCCGCGCCTTCGTCCATCGAAACCATTTCTTTCAAAAGCTCTTCGCCTTTTTCCGCCTTGACTTCCACCACTTTACCGCCAACGAATTTCAAAGAGAAATTGTCGATAAGTTCGCCCATATACGAAAGCGGTTTGGTTGAATATACGATACCTTCCGCTGCGCCTGCCTTGGGGGAAGTGAACACTTCTTCGGTGGGAATGTTGGGATTGAACGCTCTGCCTTGAATGGTTTTATCTTGTCCTGCGCAAAATCTGCCTTCTTCGTTGAGCTCTACCGTCAAATCCGTGCCGTTTGCGCTCTTATATTCTAAATACTTCAAATCTAAACCATTCAAATACGCGCAACGGGATTTCAAATCGGCGTTGTGTTCCTTCCAAGCGCGGATAGGATTTCTACCGTCGGCACGCGACGCTTGCAAAATCACCTGCCACATTTTTTCCATCGCTTGTCTTGTGGGAAGCTCGGGGAATACTTTTTTCGCCCACGCCGCGCCGGGTACAGCCGCGATGCACCATTGATGCTTGTTTTCCATCGCCACTCTATACGGCTTGATAACGGGGAACGTAGCACGGCGCGCTGCACTCATTTTCGCTTGGTCGATACCCTTCATTCCATCGGGATCTTCCGATTCAATGAACAAACGACAAGAATAGTTTTGCGCCTTGAATTCCCATTTTGCCTTTACCCAAGATTTCACTTCGGAAAGCGATTGCAAGCTACGGTATTGCGCGCTGAGTTTTTCCACGGGTTGATACGCCCATTCTACGTACACTTCGCTTGCGCCTGCCTTGTAGCATTCTTCAACAACCATCGTTACAAATTCCGGTTGGTCTAATCCTGCGGCAATGAACACCGTTTGGCCTTTTTTTACGTTTAAACCCACGCGTGCAATCAATTTTGCATATCTTTGTAATTGCGTTTTTCTCATAATCCTTTTTTCCTTTTTATGTTTATTTTATCTATTCATCGCATACCTGCCTGCCATCTAAGGCAATTTCGGTTTTGCGATTATATCTGCTTTCTTCTTAAATAGTCGCCTTTATTCAACGCAAGCGGACATTGTAATTTATAAATTTCTTGTACAAGCTTACAATCGTCAACGCTTTCCCCCTTGCTATCGTACGCTTCGCCTACGATAAAGCTCTTTTGGAAATTTCCATCGGGCGAAAGCACTTCCAAAACATCGCCGCGTTGAAAACGATTGCGCATTTGTGCCCATACAAAGCCGTTTTCACTGCGTTCTACGTCTGCAATATACACGTAATCGCCTTTTGATTGACTGTCTTGATAGTTGACCGTTTGCGTGTTTTTGCCCATCGCATACGCCAGCGTATAATCACGGTGCGCCACCGCAAGCAGTTCATTTTCGCTCACTTTTACGTCTTCTCCGTTTAATGCGCGGCGATAAGCATTGATGACAGTCGCCAAATAATAACCGCTCTTCATACGCCCTTCAATTTTGAATGAACAAATACCTGCCCTTTGCATTTCGTCAATTTTCGCAAGCATATTCAAGTCCTTGCTGTTAAAAATATACGTGCCTTTATCGTCCTGCTCTACGGGCAACCATGCTCCGTTTTCGTTTGCAGGATTTTTTGCGCGCACTTCATAGCTCCACCTGCAAGACTGCACGCAAGCACCGCGATTAGAAGAACGTCCGTCCAAATAATCGGAGAGCAAGCATCTGCCACTGTACGATATGCACATAGCGCCGTGCACGAAAGCTTCCAGCTCCATATCGGGAACAAATTCGTGGATTTCCGCAATTTCGGCAAGCGGCAATTCTCTTGCCAAAATGACGCGAGAAACGCCTTGCTCCTGCCAAAATTTGACCGCGTATTTATTCGTCGTATTTGCTTGCGTGGAAATGTGAATATCCAGCTTTGGCGCAGCCTTTTTCGCCATATACACAACACCGGGATCGCTGATAATCACTGCGTCCACCCCGATATTTTCCAGCGCCTTAAAATACGTTTCCAACGCCGCAAAATCGGCGTTACGCGCATAAATATTTGCCGTTACGTATACTTTTTTACCGCGTTCGTGCGCAAATTGCACGGCGGACGCAAGCTCGTCCATGGTAAAATTGTCGGCAAACGTTCTTAAAGAAAAGTTTTTACCGCCCAAATATACCGCATCAGCACCAAAATATATCGCTGTGCGTAATTTTTCATAATTGCCTGCAGGGGCTAACAATTCAACGCGCATTGTTTTCATCTCCCAAATAAACGGACAGCGCAACGCCGTCGCCCACATTCAAAACGGACGTATGGAACTGCCTATCTTCCGTGAGTACGTGTAAATAGGAACGGATTTTTTCAACGATAGAGCGACGTTTTTGCGGTGTTTCTTCTTCTCCGCTTACCCAGCCGAACAACAAAACGTCGTCGGAAAATAAAACCGCGCCCTTTTTCATCAACCGCTTCAAATCAAATAAATATTTTTCATACTGCGCTTTAGGCCCGTCTAAAAAGACAAAATCAAACTGCCCTTCCATCATAGCAAGGATTTCGCCTGCATCGCCCAAATGCGCCGTTACGCGCTCCGCAACGCCAAAATCTATAAAGTTCGCTTTGGCTTCCAAATAGCGTTCTTCTTCCAGCTCGATGGTAGTCAAGCGCGCGTTTGGACAAGCTTCTAACATCGCCACGCCCGACAAACCCACCGCCGAACCGATTTCCAAAATACGCGCAGGCTTGCACATTTGCAAGGTCAAAAGCAAAAAGTTCAGCGTTTCGTCGTCCGCAACGGGTATCAAGCGCGATAATGCGTCCGCGCGTCGCGCCGCAAGCTTTGTGCTTATGGGTGTTTTGACAAATTCTGCCGTGTATTTCATTTACTTTTCCTTTGTTTACAATTCGACAACGGATACAATCAACAAGGGAGATTGCTTGGTCGTTTTATAGAAATGGTTTTTCAGCGTTTTGCGGATATACAAAGAAAGCTCCTGTTTGGGTTCGTTTTCAAACGCATACGCTTGCACTGCATAGCCCACAAGCGCTTTCAAATCGTTTACATCGCCTGTATTATCCGTGTACATAAAGCCGTACGATTCAATGGTCGGCTCGCCGACGATATAATTGCCGCTAACGGCAAGCGATACGGAAAATACGCCGTCTGCCGCCATTTTAATGCGTTGTTTCATCACTTCGCTCGTGCCGTAATCTTCAAATCCTTCGCCGTCTACAAGCAACGTGCCTGCAGGAACGTTTTCGCCCAGCTTAATTTCGCTATCCGTAAGCTCTACGCAGTTGCCGATTTCGGTAATAAGAATATTTTGCGCTTGCATACCCAGCGTTTCCGCAAGCTGTGCGTGGCGCTTTAAATGTCTATATTCGCCGTGCACGGGGATGAAAAATTTGGGTTTCAAAAGCGAATGCAAAATCTTGTGTTCTTCTTGGCAAGCGTGTCCCGAAACGTGGATTTTCTCCAAGCTTTCATATACAACGCGCGCGCCCTTTTTATACAGGTTATTGATAACCCGATAAATCATTTTTTCGTTACCGGGAATAGGATTTGCCGAAATGATAATCGTGTCGTTTTCCCCGATCGTCAATTTGTTGAAATCTCCCGACGCCATACGCGTAAGCGCACTCATCGGCTCGCCCTGCGAACCCGTCGAAAGCACCAAAAGCTCCCCGTCAAACAAGTTTTTCGTGCGTTCAATGTCGATTAAGACGCCTTCGGGAATTTTTAATTCCCCGATTTTCACCGCCGCTTCAACTACCTTGAACATACTTCTGCCCGATAAGGCGATTTTACGTCTGTATTTTACTGCCAAATCTACGATTTGTTGTAAACGGTGCACGTTAGACGCAAACGTAGCAATTATAATTCTACGGTTTGTATTTTCGGAGAACAAGTGATCTAACGTAGTGCCAACCACCGTTTCACTCATCGTATATCCTGCGCGTTCGATATTCGTCGATTCCGCCATATACAAAAGCACGCCTTCGTTGCCAAGCTCCGCAATGCGCTTAAAATCAATGGGACTACCAGCCACGGGGGTTAAGTCGATTTTGAAATCACCGCTGTGATATACCAACCCCACGGGCGTTTGAATTGCCAAAGCGCAAGCACCGGAAATGGAGTGGTTTACGTTGATAAATTCCACATTAAACGCGCCAAGCTGCACCTTATCGCCTGCTTCCACAACGTGCTGTACGCTGCTTACAATGCGGTGTTCTTGCAGTTTATTATCCGTCAGCATTAACGTCAGTTTCGTCCCGTAAACGGGCGTTTGTTCGTTGATTTCCTTTAATAAATACGGAACGCCGCCGATATGATCTTCGTGTCCGTGTGTTAAAATGACAGCGCGGATTTTGTCCTTGTTTTGCGATAAATAGGTAACGTCAGGAACTACCGAATCAATGCCCGGCATATCTTCACTGTTAGGAAAAGTTAATCCCGCGTCGATAACGATGATATCGTTTTCGTATTCAAGCGCAGTCATATTTTTGCCGATTTCGCCCACACCGCCCAAGAAAATGATTTTTAAGGGTTTCACCGCCTTTTTATGCTGCTTTTGCACCGTTCTCTTGGCGTTTGTCTGTTTTACGTCCTTGTTTTCCTTGGATGGGAATTTTAAATTTTTTTGGGTTATCTCTTCCTTGGATACACGTTTTTTTACAGAAATCGATTGCGTAACGTAGACGCTTAAATCGTTTTCCGACATATTGAGTGCCGTTCCTTTTGGATTTTTCTTGGACCCAGAACGCACAGTTTTCCCCAACGCAGTACGCGTTTTTTTGGTTACGGGCGTACTGTTTTTCTCTTTGGTGGGTGTTTTTGTTTGTTTACTGTCCTTCACTTCTTTTATTATACTCCTTGGCGAATATGTATTCGCTATAAAATAGAGAGCCGAAAATTATGGAATTATCAGCTCTCTTTCTCATTATTCGTTTGTAATTTTTATCTTAACGGATATCAAAAGTCAAGCTCGACTTTTTTCTCTTTCGTTGCCTTGATGTAACCTGCGTCGAATAATTGCTTGGTCGTTTCATAAGGGAATTCAGCAACGTAATCAACGGGAGCAAACGCTTCTTCTTTTTCCGTACCTAATTTTTCTGCCAAAATACCAACCAAACGGAGCGCTTTCTTTGCTGCGGCGTCACTCTTAATTTTTACCATAAACGGAGTGTTTTCATACGCCTTTTGGTTACCAACGTTCTTTTGGTGATATACGGTCGTCTTCAAATCGGGATTTTCAGGATCTAATGCAAGGTAGAAGCAAAGCGTCTTACCGCAAATGTTTACTTTTGCAACCGTGTCGCGACCAAAATTAAATCTATCGCCGTGCCAGCTAATATTTGAATTAATTTTCTTGTAGGAAACAAGCTCGTTCTTCAAATCGCTGTAATATGCTTTTACGTTGTCTTCGCTTTGTTTGAGTTTTGCCGTGAAGCTCTTCTTCAAACGAATCACCAACCCCGTTTCCGCATCTACAAGTTGATCGGTCAATTCATCAAACGTAAGCTTTTCTTCCGCTACCGCTAACTCTGCCTGCGGTTCTGCAACCGGTTCTTGAGCAGGAGTTTCTTCTACAACTTCTTCAACCGGTTCTTGAGCAGGCGCTTCTTCTACAACTTCTTCAACCGGTTCTTGGGCAGGAGTTTCTTCTACAACTTCTTCAACCGATTCTTGGGCAGGAGCTTCTTCTACAACTTCTTCAACCGGTTCTTGAGCAGGAGTTTCTTCTACAACTTCTTCAACCGGTTCTTGAGCAGGAGCTTCTTCTACAACTTCTTCGACGGGTTGTTCGCAAACTTCGTCACAGATTTCTTCGCAATTTGCGCACATTTGGCAAATTTCTTCGGAAACGCTCTTCGCGATAGCTTGCACTCCTTCTTCGTCAACAACAAGTTCGTATGTAGGTTCAACAGCATTCTCCGCTTGTTTATTCAATTTTTCTTCAACAATCAACGCGATGCGGTCATAATCAAGCTCACCCATCTTTTCGGTTACTTTATCCGCAATTTGGTCAACGCCTGCTTCATCAAGCGTAACGTCGAAGGTTTGTTCGGTGTTCGCCGCAAGCTTTTCCGCAACCATATCCGCAAGCAAATCGTAATCTACTTGGGGGGCTTGCAATTTCGCAGCTACTGCATCGGCAAGCGCATCTACGTTGAATGCAGCTACCAGCTTTTCAACTGCACTGTTTACCGCTGTATCTACTGCCTTTTGCACGCTGTTTTCGATAAGCGCATAATTTACTTTTTCAGGGTACGGCAAGGATTCAACAACCTTCTCTGCCGTGCCATATACGATTTTATCGTAATCAACCGCAGCTTCAACGGGCGCTGCAGGCGCTTCGTTAAGACCTGCTTCATTCAAAAGCTCGAGAACTTTATCGCCAACTTCGTCTACGATACGGTTATAATCCACATTTTCGGGAAGCGTAAAGTTTTCCACTGCATCAAGCACTTGGCGGGTATGCTCAGCAACGCTTGCTTCCGTTTTTTCTGCAACCGATTCAATCAAGGATTGATAATCTGCATTTTCAATCGCAGCTGCTCTTGCGTTAATTTCCGCAAGCACTGCATCGAAGCGATCCAAAAGTGCAATCTTCGCGTCCACTTCGTCTACTTTCGCAACGGCAACTTGAATATTTTCCAACAAGGTGTCGTAAATCGCTTGTTGTTGCATAAAGCTGTATTTTACCGTTTCTTCTACGGAATTCGATACGTCGCCCAACGCTTGCTTGATAGATGCGAAATCTACTTGTTCCATAAGATTAGGAAGCAATGCGTCCATCTTTGCGTTAAGCTCCGAGGTGGTAGCATCCATCGAATTTAATCTATCGCCAACTTCGCGGGTAAGCAACGTTGCCAAACCGTCGTAAATGGTTTGGTTTTGCTTATAGCTATAACGAATTTCTTGCGAAATAGCTTGCGAAGATTTGTCTTTATCCGCTTGCAAAGCTTGGTACAAAGAACCCATTTGTACGGAAGAATATTTCATCTCCTTAACAAGTTCCGCTTTCATCTTTTGAATGTCGTAGGAAAGCCAGCTGTACAACGCGTCAATTTTAGATGTTTCAAGTTGTTTCTTATCCGCCATATTACACCTCGGTTGTTATTCGTATTTTTTCTAAAAAATACATTATCAAGCAACAGTAAAATACAATAATTTACCATTGTCTTTCTATATTATATCACATGAAACGCTTTCGGTCAAGGATTTTAAGGAAAAATATCAAGAAAAATCACCGTTTTTTTAATTTTTTTTATTTTCAACGCGGACACGGTAGCCCCATATTGAGAAATCGGCCGCTCGGCAAACCCTTGAATTTATCAATAAAGGATGTCTTTCCGCTTGAAAAACACCCTTTACTTATCAAAATTTCATTATTTTATTTGTTTTTGCTTATTTTTCTTTGAACAAGCTTAACAATTTCCACAATCGGGATAACGAGAACGCCCAACGCCGCCGCATAAACGTATTCCATCAAGCTAACCGCTTCAAACCCAAACGCCGTGGCAAGGAAAGGAATCTCACAAACGAGCGTCGTAGCCAAAAGCGAGCCAAGCGCCGCAAATACAAGCGTTTTATTAAACGTTTTCATCGTGAACAAGCTACCGCGCTGCGAACGCATATTTAAGCTATGGAAAATTTCCGCCATTGACATTGTCAAGAACGCCATCGTCATGCCATGCGTGCTATTTTCAATAGCCCAAGTGCCCGTTTCCAAATAATGCCCAAGGAAATACGAGAATAAGGTCAAAATCGACACCAACAGCCCTTGGTATACGATATCCAAGCCCATACCCTCGGCAAATACCCCTGCCTTTGAATCACGCGGTTTGCGCTTCATTACGTCTGCTTCCGCGCGTTCCATACCAAGCGCAAGCGCAGGGAAACAGTCGGTTACAAGATTAATCCAAAGCAAATGCACGGGCTTCAAAATGGTAAAGCCGATCAACGTAGCCAAGAAAATAGAGATCACTTCGCTCATATTCGACGCAAGCAGGAATTGAATAGATTTACGAATATTGTCGTAAATACGTCTGCCTTCTTCCACTGCTCCTACGATGGTTGCGAAATTGTCGTCGGCAAGCACCATGTCCGCAACGTTTTTGGTAACGTCCGTATCCGTAATACCTAAACCGACGCCGATGTCCGCCGTTTTAATGGAAGGGGCGTCATTTACGCCGTCGCCCGTCATGGCCGTAACGAAGCCCATCTTTTTCGATGCTGTTACAATACGCGTTTTGTGTTCAGGTTGCACGCGTGC
>JAZSHX010000033.1:0-17165 GCA_045533485.1 Candidatus Scatosoma sp.
GTAATAGAAAAAGACGCGCGTGGGAATTGTCGGGCGATTGCCTGTGGTGTTATCACGACTCCCAAAGAAGAAACTTTGCCCGTGCGCTTGGCTATGCTCGAAGAAAATCTGCGTAAAATTTTACAAGAATACAATCCCGACGAAATTTCTATGGAAGAATTATTTTTTTCCAAAAACATTACCACGGGTATTGCGGTTGCGCACGCGCGCGGAGTTGCGCTTTTAACTTGCGTGAAAGGTTGCGGACGGTTATACGAATATACGCCTATGCAAATCAAACAAGCGATTACGGGGTACGGAAAAGCGGATAAAAAGCAAATGCAATCGGTGGTCACTTCGCTGTTGAAATTAAAAGCAGTGCCCAAACCCGACGACGCGGCGGACGCTTTGGCGGTAGCGCTGTGTCACGCGTTCACCAGCCGTTTCGGTGAACTGTTCGCGGTGGGTAATATGACCAGAACGAAAGGCAAAAACAGTTCCGCACAAGCAGTCGCGCTCATAGCGGAAGCGGAAAAACGCCGCGCGGAAAAAATCAAAGCCGCGCAGGCAAAGGCGAAAGCCAAACAACAAGTGCAGGATAAGGAAGAGAAAAAATGATAGCGTATTTGAAAGGGAGAGTGTTGACACTCACGGCGGAAACGGCGATTGTAGAAGTGGGCGGTATCGGGTATGAAGTGTACTGCTCCGGTAGCGCGTTCAAAAAAGCCGCAGTGGGCGAAACGGTGGAATTGCACACCTATTTGCAAATAAAAGAAGACGGCGTAACGCTGTTCGGGTTTGCCAGCCCCAAGGAAAAGGAAGTGTTCTTAAAGCTCATTGAAGTTTCGGGCGTTGGGCCTAAGCTGGGTATCGCGGTGCTTACGGGCTTGACCGCGGACGAATTTGCCACGGCAGTGGCTACGGCGGACGTAAAACGCCTTGCTTCAGTCAAAGGGCTTGGGAAAAAGACGGCGGAAAAAATCGTGTTAGAGCTCAACGGCAAAATTTCGGCGGCGGAAGTGATCAACGCCAGCGCCGATCCCATCACGGCGGCGATGCAGGCGGCGGCAGAGCCTGCGCTGTCGAGAGAAGACGAAGACGCGGTTTCCGCGCTTATGGGCTTGGGCTTTACTAAAAACGAAAGCGTGCAAGCTGTCAAACGCGCCAAGGAAACGGGAGCGAAAACGACGGAAGAGATTATTCGCAAAGCGTTGCAAAACGCTTTTTGATAAGGAGCGATTATGTTTGAAGAAGATTTTGTCAGCGACGAAAGCTTAATCGTCAGCACGAAAACGGAATACGACGCGGAAGAAAACGTACTGCGCCCCAAAACGATGGCGGATTACGTCGGGCAAAGCAAAGTCAAGGAAAATTTAGGCGTGTATATCGAAGCGGCGAAAGCGCGCGGCGAAGCGCTGGACCACGTGCTGTTATACGGCCCCCCCGGCTTGGGGAAAACCACGCTTTCGCATATCATTGCCAACGAAATGGGCGTAGCCATTAAAATGACCAGCGGCCCTGCCATTGAGCGTTCGGGCGATTTGGCGGCGATTTTGACCAACTTAAACGAAGGCGACGTGCTGTTTATCGACGAAATTCACCGCCTGCATAGAAGCGTGGAAGAAATTTTATATTCGGCGATGGAAGATTATGCGCTCGACTTAATCGTAGGCAAAGGCCCGTCCGCGCGCAATATTCGTTTCACGCTTAATAAATTTACGCTGGTCGGCGCGACCACCAAGGTGGGTATGCTTGCGCCCCCGTTACGCGATAGATTCGGTATCATTAACCGCTTGGAAATTTACACGCCTGCGGAGCTCAAAGAAATCGTGCTCCGTTCGGCAAATGCGCTGGATATTTCCATCGACGACGCAGGCGCGGACGAAATTGCGCGCCGCAGCCGCGGTACGCCCCGTATCGCCAACCGACTTTTGAAACGCGTGCGCGATTTTGCGGCAGTCAAGGGCAACGCGACCATCACGCAAGCGGACGCAAAGTTTGCGCTTGCACGCTTGGAAATCGACGACTTGGGTTTGGATCAAACGGACAGAAGCCTGCTCCGCGCGCTCATTGAAAAGTTCGGCGGCGGGCCTGCGGGTTTGGAAACGCTTGCCGCAACGACGGGCGAAGACGCCAACACCATCGAAGACGTGTACGAGCCGTATCTTTTACAGCTTGGGTTTATCGCGCGTACTTCGCGCGGCAGAATTTGCTTAAAAGACGGTTACAGGCACATGGGCATCGAACCCAGCTTAAAAGCCAAAAAGCAAATGTCTATCTTTGAATCGGACGAATAATTATGCAAAAAGTACAGTATAAAAAAAGCGATTTTTATTACCATTTGCCCGAAGAACGAATCGCGCAAACGCCGGCTATGCCCCGTGATTCTTCGCGGCTTTTGGTGTATCATAAAGATAAAAAGATTTTAGAAGATAAAATTTTTCGCGACGTAATCGATTATTTACAGGCAGGCGACGTGCTTGTCGTCAACAACACCAAGGTTATTCCCGCGCGCGTGTACGCGAAAACGGAGCACGGCGGCAACGTGGAAATTTTGCTGTTAAAGCGTCACGATTTGAAAGTGTGGGAAGTGCTGATGCGCCCGGGCAAAAAGGGCAAAATCGGCACGAAAATGACTGTCAACGACGAACTTTCCTTTACCGTTACGGGCATTACAGATTCAGGGGAACGCATCGTCGAATTTGCCTACGACGGCGCTTTTGAAGACATTTTATCGCGCGTAGGTACCATGCCCTTGCCCCCGTATATCAAGGAAAAGCTTGCCGACCAAGCGCGGTATAACACCGTGTATTCCAAGGTAGACGGCAGTGCCGCCGCGCCCACGGCAGGCTTGCATTTCACGCCCGAGCTTATGCAAAAAATCAAGGACAAGGGCGTGCAGGTAGCCGAGGTTTTGTTGCACGTGGGGCTTGGTACGTTCCGTCCCGTGAGCGAAGACATCATCACCGACCATAAAATGCACGCGGAATTTTACCAAGTGGGCGAAGATGCGGCGAAAATTATCAACGCCGCGAAAAAAGAAGGGCGCAGAGTGATTGCCGTGGGTACGACGTCCGTGCGTACCTTGGAAAGCGTAGCCGACGAAAACGGGCTTGTGCGCGCGTGCAGCGGCAACACGGAAATTTTCTTGTATCCCCCCTATAAAATGAAATGCGTCGACGCGCTTATCACCAACTTCCACCTGCCCGAAAGTACGCTGATTATGCTTGTCGCTTGCTTGACGGGCAGGGAAGAGATTTTGTCCGTGTATGAATACGCGGTGAAAAACTCTTATAGATTTTTTTCCTTCGGCGACGCTTGTTTGATTTTATAACGCTTCGAAATACAGCGTTGGCACTCGCTCACGTACTACGCGGTACGCTCGCTCGCGCCGCCTTGTCTTTCTCGGTTCTAAAACCAAACACAACCCAAAGCTTTAACCTGTTCGCTTCTAAAACCAAACGTAATTGTCTGTTTCGCGACCTGCTATTTCTAAAATAATGCACCATACGCACACGCGCGTACATAATATACAAGGGAAAAATTATGAGAGAAACAATCAAAAAAAGTCAATCCATCGAAGATTATTTAGAAAGTGTGTACCTGCTTGCCAAGGAAAAGCAAACGGTGCACCGCATCGACGTGGCGAAGCGTATGAACGTTTCGCAGGCGGCGGTGAATAAAGCCGTCAAAAACTTGGTTGCCAAAGCGTACGTGTACGAAGACGGCAAGCATTTGTATCTAACAAAAGACGGCGAAAAATACGCGGCGGAAATTTATCAGCGCCATTGTCTTTTGCGCGCGTTTTTAGAAAAAATCGGCGTAGCCCCTGCCACGGCAGAGCAGGACGCTTGCCACATGGAACACGTTTTGTCGGGCCAAACGTTTGAAGCCATCAAAGCATTATACGAAAAAATCAACTAAAAACCAAAAATTTTTGGGGAAATTTTTTAACCAAGGTTAATTTTTTGTTGACAAACACATAAAATAGTAGTAAAATATAAAACGGTTGAACGAAATCGACCTTTTTATTGATAGTAAAACTTAACCGCGGTTAAGTTTTAGAAAAGGAGAAAGTATATGAAGTTGTTATCACAGCTGTCCGTTGGCGAAAGCGGAGAAGTAGTAGCGGTAAAGGGCGAAGGAGCGGTGCGCCGCCGTTTGTTTGATATGGGCATCACCCCCGGCGCGCAAGTGTATTTGAGAAAAAAAGCGCCCCTTGGCGATCCCATCGAAATTTCCCTGCGTGGGTACGAATTGACGCTTAGAAAAGCGGAAGCGGCGCACGTAGAAATCAAATAAGGTAGGTATAAAATGTTAAATTTTGCATTAGCAGGCAATCCAAATTGCGGAAAAACCACGCTGTTCAACGCGCTCACGGGTAGTACGGCGCACGTAGGCAACTGGCCCGGGGTTACGGTAGATAAACGCGTCGGCGTATATAAAAAGGGCGAAGAGCCGATAAATATCGTCGATTTGCCGGGTATTTATTCGCTTTCCCCTTACACGCCCGAAGAAGTGATTGCGCGTAACTTTATTTTGGAAGAACATCCCGATTGCGTGATCAATATCGTGGACGCAACAAACTTAGAGCGTAATTTATATTTAACCACACAGCTTATGGAGCTGTCCGTGCCTATGGTGTTGGCGCTCAATATGACGGACGTGTTGGATAAAAACGGCGACAAAATCGACGTACGCGCGCTGGAAAAACGTATCGGTTTACCCGTAGTGGAAATTTCCGCGCTCAAAGAAACCAACGTGGACGCGCTGATGCAGCGCGCCGTGCAAGCGGTGAAGGACGGCAGGGAAGCAAGCAGTGTGCTTACGCTCAGCAAGCTTGGCTCGGCAATTTCCAACGCAAAAATCGCCCTGCAATTAAAGGGAGTAGACGCGCCCTTGTTTCACGCGGTAAAGCTGGTGGAAAAGGACGAAATCGAAGTAAAAAACCACCCTGCGGAAGCCACTGCGGCGCAGGCGTTTATCCGTCAAAACGTAAAGGGCGGCGAAGCGTTAGACGTGGAAGCCGTAGTTGCCGACGAACGCTATAAATACATAACGGCGCATTATTCTTCTACGCTCACGCGTGCAAGAAAAGCGCACGTAGGCGAGATGACCGCGTCCGATAAAGCGGATAAAGTGCTTACGCATAAATGGTTTGGTATTCCCATTTTCCTTGTCGTTTTGTTTGCAATTTTCCACTTGACGTTCTCGGAAAATTTACTGTATTTGGGCAGTATTATCCCTGCCTTTGGCGAGTGGGCAGGTAAAATGAGCGAAACGACGGTGGGCGCAATTTTCTTTGCGGGCGGCTTGAACTCTCCGGGCGTTATCTTATATAACGCGCTTGGCTTGCTCACGGCAAGCATAGGGGAGTGGCTGACGGTCGGCTTGGAAGCGTTGAACGCGAACTCGGCGCTGATCGGTTTGGTATGCGACGGCGTGTGGGGCGGTATTTCGTCCGTGCTTTCCTTCCTGCCGCAAATTTTGGTGCTGTTTTTGTTCTTCTCCATTTTGGAAGACACGGGCTATATGGCGCGCGTAGCGTTTATGCTGGATAGAATTTTCCGCCGTTTCGGCGTTTCGGGCAGGGCGTTTATGCCTATGATTATGGGCTTTGGCTGTTCCGTTCCTGCTATGATTAACACCAGAACGATGGCGGACGAGAGAGAAAGAGAAGCGACGCTTCGCGTAATTCCTTTCTTCTCCTGTGGCGCGAAAATGCCCATTTTGCTTGCCATTTCTGGCGGTATCGTACAATGGTTTGGCGTGGGGAATGCCGACGTAATCACCTATTCGATGTATCTTTTGGGTATCGTGACGGCGCTTGTGTCCTTGCTGATTATGCGCAACACGACGATGCGCGGCGAGGCGTCTCCGTTTATTATGGAATTGCCCACCTATCACTTGCCCGGCTTCAAGAGCTTAATGCTCCACCTTTGGGATAAGGCGAAACACTTTATCCATAAAGCGTTCACGATTATTATGGCGTCGTGTATCGTCGTTTGGTTCTTATCCAACTTTGGTTGGGACTGGAGATATCTTGGCGAAGAAAATATGAACGAGTCCATTCTCGCGTCCGTCGGTAAGTTAATTCAACCGCTGTTCACGCCGCTTGGCTTTGGTTCGCAATTGTCTAATCAAGGCTGGGTATTCGCCGTTGCGGCAGTAACGGGCTTGATTGCAAAGGAAGACGTTATCGCAACCTTCGGTACGCTCGCCGCTTGTATTTTTGCCGGCTTTACGGGCGCGACGGAAGACGGCGTTTACGAAGTGACGGTGATGATTGCGCAAACGGGTATCACCATTCCTGCGCTCATTTCCTTTATCGCCTTTAATATGTTGACAATCCCTTGCTTTGCGGCGGTCGCAACAGCGAAAGGGGAAGTGGGCAAAGGCAAATTTAGATGGACGCTTTTGTTCTGGATTTTCACGTCGTACTTAGCTTCTACTATCGTGTATACAGTGGGCAGCAGGGCTTGGACGATCGCTATTTGGCTTGCCTTGGCTGTCGCCACTGGCGTAGGTATCGTTTGGTATAATAAGGCGCAGGACAAAAAGGCAAAAAATAAGCGTATTTACCCAAAACAAAGGGGCGGGTACGCAATTAAAAGGAGAAAATCACAGTGACGTGGATAGATATAGTGATTATAATCGCCGCGGCGGCGGTGGTAACAAGCGCCGTTGTCGGTGCAATTGTGCGCAAGAAAAAAGGCGAAACGGGCTGTGGCTGTAGCTGTAAAAACTGTCCAAGCGCCTGCGCTTGTAACGCCGTGCAAAAGCAAACAAAGGAAGAAGAAAATGTATAAAATCAATTTCGTGTGTCACGGCAACATTTGCCGTTCGCCGATGGCGGAATATCTTTTCAAGGATATGGTCAAAAAGGCAGGCAGGGAAAAAGAATTTTTCATTTGCTCCACCGCAGTGAGCAGTGAAGAAATTTGGGGCGGCATGGGCAATCCCGTCTATCCGCCCGTGAAAAAATTGCTTGCGTCGTTGGGTATTTCCTGCGAAGAAAAGCGCGCCAAACAGCTGACCAAGCAGGATGGAGAAGCTTGCGATTTGTTGCTTTGTATGGACGATAGCAATGTGGAAAGGGCGAAGCGTATCGTAGGCGAAAGCAACGCGCACAAATGCAAAAAATTGCTTTCCTTTGCAGGGGAAAACGCCAACGTTGCCGACCCTTGGTACACCCGTGATTTTTCCGCTTGTTATCAAGACATTATGCGTGGACTTACCGCGCTGTTACAAAGCTTATAAGAAAAAAAAGATAAGGGCAGGTATGCAATTAAACGCACACCTGCCCTTATCTTTTTGCTAAATTTACTTATATAACCGTTTCAAAAATACCGTACACGCAAACCACACGGCAACCACGATACCCATAACGATCAGCACGGTGTACACGGCGGCAAGGAAGAAATCTAAAGACAAAATCCAAGTGAGCGCGTCGTTGAAAAACGAACCGGAAAATTTATCCGCTTGGAACGGGAACAAAATATGATGGAAATTTCCCCACATTTGTCCTGCAAACGTTTCCCCGCTTGCCTTTGCGTCCAAAGCCACCCAGCCCAAAAACGCGCCTGCCGCAAGCAATAGCCCCAAATAAAAGAGCAGGGAATATTTGAGCAAAATAGGGGCAAGCTGTTTGCGTCGAAGCACGATATACACGCCCAGCGCCACCGTCAAAACGGCAAAGATTGCCGTCAAGATAATCACAAGCGAAAACAAGTTTTTCACGTCTTGCATATGCGATACCGACGCATCGCTGAAAATATTCACGCCGTCGCGCTCCGCACCGTTAAGCAAAACGCCGTCCATCACCAGTGCAAAGCTTTCCATATCTGTGAATAAATAATCAATAATATGCGACACGATGCTATCCAGCTGTTCGTTGGAAAATTGCGCTACCTTGTACGGATCGCCGCTGATATAATAAACGTACGCGCGTTCTTCTTCACCGTTTTCGTCCACCGTAGCGTAAATGCCCGTTTTTTCCAGCTGCGTTTTGTAAAATCCTTCGGATTTTGCAATGCTTACGGCAGGTAACATAACTGCCGTAAGCCATAAAAACAAATTAAACAGAATAATAACGGCTCTGTCTAAAACGCCTATCGCACTCTTTTTATTGTGCATCTTCTTCCCCCTTTTTGCTAAGCTTGGCTTGCTTTTTATCCAGCTTCGCCTGCGCTTTATTTAATTTCGCTTGCTTCTTTTCCTGTTTTTTATTCAGTTTTGCTTGCAGTTTTTCCTGCGCTTTAGCTAAGCGGTTTTCTTCCACCTTTTCGTCCAGCCATATGCGGTGCTTGGATTTTTCCTGCACGCCCGTGTTTACGTCCTTTTTCAAGAAAGGAATTGCCGATTTAATCGATTGCACGTCCGCTTCCAACCCTTCTTTAAGCAGATTAAAGCGGTCGATAAAATAAGTAAGTACGATATGGAACAAAAGCTGTAACACCCACGCCAAAATGGAAAGAGTGGTTAAAATGATAGAAAAGGGCGTTACGTGCGCCGTCGTTGCGTAGATGCCGTACAAGGTAATGCCCAGCGTGAAAAACTTAATCAACAGCTTGGTGCGCGTGTAAATAGTTTGCGAAATCTTTTTCAGCTTCTTGGTTTTTTCTGCGAGCTTGGGCATATTTGCAATCAAAAAGACGGCGAAATACGCCACGGAAAAGATAAGCAAGGGGATATTTGCCCACAAATACCCTATGGGCGCGAAAATCATATACAGCAAATACCCGATATATAAAATTTGCGACGCGATGGTAAAGCGGTAAACGAACACTTGAAAATCCGTTTTTATCTTCTCCATAGCGGCTTTGGTGTAATCAAACATAGATTCACTCCTTATTGTCTAATCGTTCTTGTGTTTTCGGCGGTTTGCCGAAGTACGAATACAGCGCGCAGGGTAGGTTGGCGTTGGAAAACTTCTTCTTTTTGTCGGCGCGCTTGCCGAAATACCGTTCTAATTCGGGCAGGGCGGTGAACACGTACGCGTTCCAGTTTGGCAAGGCAAAAAACGCTTTCCCAAACGCGCGCATAAGCGCTTGCACGGATTTTTCATCGCCTAATCGTTCGCCGTAAGGCGGATTGCTCACCAACACGCCGTACGGTTTTTGGCAGGCAAATTTGGTCGCGTCGCCCACAGAAAGGCGCACGTACTTTTCTACGCCTGCCTGTTTGGCGTGGAACTTGGCAATTGAAATGGCTTTGGGGTTGATATCAACGCCTTGAATATCCACTTTTCGATGTAGCTTTTCACCGTCTAACGCTTCCTGCAAGGCGGTTTTTTTGATGCCGCTTGGCGCGCATTTCCATTTTTCAAAATCAAAAAATCGGTTTTTCCCGGGCGCGATATGCAGTGCCTTTAACGCTGCTTCAATGGGCAAAGTGCCGCTGCCGCAAAACACGTCGGCGAACGGTTTTTCTTCGTCGCTGTCGGGATTGTAAAAGGTTTGGTCGATAAGCCCTGCCGCAAGCGTTTCCTTTAAGGGTGCGCTGTACGCCAAAGAGCGATAACCGCGCTTATGCAAGCCGTCGCCCGAAGTGTCAAGCGTTACCGTCACTTGGTCCTTGTAGATAGAAAACCCGATAATCGACCGTGCGCCCGTTTCCGTGAACGTTTTATTGCCCGATTTCAGCTTATCGGCAAGCCGACGGATAACGGCTTTTTTGACAACGCCGCCTGCCGCTTTGATTGCCGCAAGCGTGCTTGCAACGCTTTTGCCGTCCATAACCATTTGCGAATCCTGCGTTAAATATTCTTCCCAAGGGATAGCGTAGATATTGTCGTACAGTTCGTCAAAGGTCACCGCTTGAAATTGCGCAAGCTGTAAAAGCACCCGTTCGCCTGCGCGTAAAAACACGTTCAAACGCGCCACGTCTTGCCACGTGCCGTCCAAGGAAATTCTGCCGTTTTCGGCAGGCGCTTTTTCATATCCAAGCGCAAAAAGTTGTCGTTTCGTCACCTGCTCCAAACCGGCGGCAACGGGAATTAAAAGCTTCATACGCTATTCATTATACCGATTTTTATAAATTTGTCAATAGTTTATTGACAAAATACGTGAAAGGAGAGTATAATAGGCGTATGAAAACAAATTACGATAAAAAAATGCAGGAACAAATAAAAAACGCAAACAAAGGCGCAACCTTGCTTTTGCATAGCTGTTGCGCGCCCTGTTCGACCGCTTGCTTGGAACGCTTGAAAGACCGTTTCAAGATAACGGTTTTGTATTATAACCCCAACATTGACGACGAAGAAGAATACCAAAAACGCAAAGCCGAACAAATACGGTTGTTAGAGCAAACGGGCTGGGCAGATTTTTTAGATTGTGACCACGATAAGGGAGCGTTTGAAGAAATGGCAAGGGGCTTGGAAGAAGAGCCCGAACGGGGCAAGCGCTGCTACCTTTGCTATGGGCTACGCCTTGAAAAAACGGCGGAGCTTGCCAAGAAAAACGCTTTTGACTTTTTTGCTACGACTTTAACGTTAAGCCCCTTGAAAAATGCGGACTGGTTAAACGAAATCGGCGAAAAGGCAGGGGGCAGGTATGAGATTAACTATTTATACACCGATTTCAAAAAGCAGGGCGGATATTTAAAATCTATTCAGCTTTCTAAGCAATTTCACTTATATCGGCAAGATTTTTGCGGTTGTAAATTTTCCAAAGCGCAAAGAGAAAAACAGCGCGAACAACAAACAAGCGAATAAAAAGAAAAACCGCCTTGAACCAAACGGGTTCAGGGCGGTTTATACGTTTCTTATTTTCCGTTCACGGGCGAAGTCAAACCCACGGCGGCGTCTACGGGCAGGGAGAAAGCAATGCCTTGCCCTTGCGTGTGTAAACCCACTTCGTCGTACAAATGCTGTAAAACGGCGTCCCTATCCGCGGCAGGCACCAAAATCATCACGATTTCCTTTTCCGGCTCAACGGTAATCCCGAAAAACGCTTCCGCTTCCTTTGCGCCCGTGCCGCGCGCGTTGATAACCGTACCGCCGCGCGCACCGCCTTTTTTCGCCGCGTCCATAACCGCTTCGCTATACCCGATATTCACGATGCAAAAAATAACTTCGTGTGCAAATTTTTTCGTCATATCATTTTTCCTCCGAACCAAACGCTTTGTTGTTGCTTAAAAACTTGTAAAGTCCTGCGCCGATCACCGACGAAAGGGGGACGGTGAACGCAATTCCCTTACCGCCGCGCAGCTTGTAAAATTTATCTTCCAGCCCTTGCAGTGCGCTTTCCGCTTGACTTTCCTTGATTACGCTAAAAATCACACTGCGGTCGGCGTCTTCCAAACCAAGCAAGTGCAGCGTTTCCGAACGCGCCGTTCCTTGCGCCAACACCGACGTTTGAAAATTGACTTGAAAGCCCTGTAAAAAGTCGATAAAAAATTCGGCTTTTCTTCTATTGACCACCGTAACAAGCAGCTTCAATTTTTCCACAGCCGTCGGGGCGGATTTTGTTGTACGCGGTTTTTTTACCGTTTTTTCCGTTGCCATACTTCCCCTCACATAAAGGATATAATTTGTTTATCGTCCGCGCTGACGATGCGGCGCATCGCGATATTTTGCCGTAATTTCTTGCTTGCAACTGCCTTAAAGCCCAACGCTTGTATGGTGATAAGCGGCGTCATAGCAACCATTGCCACCAGCCCGAACGCGTCGGTAAGTACGTGCGCTTCTCCTTGCAACGCCGCGCAAACGCCGATAATAAACGGCAGGATAAAGCTGGACGTAAGCGGACCGCTTGCAACGCCGCCCGAGTCGAACGCGATCGCGGTGTACAGCTTGGGCACGAAGAAGGAAAGCCCCAAGGAAAGGAGATATCCGGGTATCATATAATATAAAACGCTAAACCCAAAAATAACGCGCACCACCGATAAAGCGATTGCCACGCCTACGCCGATAGAGAGTGCAAGCAGCATCGAACGCTTGCTCACTGCACCGCCCGTAACGCTTTCCACCTGCTTGTTCAAAACGTGGATGGCAGGTTCGGCAAGCACGACGGTTAAGCCAAGCAGGAATGCGAAAATGACGATTACGAAATCGTTTTGCTTTGCAAGCTCCGTACCCATTTTATAGCCGATAGGCATAAACCCGACGGCAACCGCCGCAAGGAAAATTACCAGCCCAAAGAAGGTATAGAAAATACCGATAACGATTTGTAAAATACGCGTTTTGGGTAATTTTAAAAGCGTGAATTGCAAAATAAAGAAGAACACGGCAATCGGCAAAAGCGCAATAAGCACTTCCTTGCAAGTGTGCCCGATCGTGCTAAACAGCGCTTTGCCAAGCATATTTTCAATGGAATAATCGGGGAGCGTGTATTGCACTTCGCCTTGCGCGAACAAGCCCAGCGTCATTACGGCAAGGATAGGTCCGATGGAGCAAAGCGCGATGAAACCGAAGCTGCTTTCCTTGTCGTGTCTATCGCCCAAAACCGTCGAAACGCCCAAGCCCAACGCCATGATAAAGGGAACAGTGATAGGCCCTGTCGTTACGCCGCCCGAATCGAACGCTAAGGGCAGGAACGCCGTTTTGCCTTGCACGAGCATGAGCGACGCAAGCGCGAAAAGCAGCATATAGAAAAAGGTCATCAGGTGCGCCAAATGCAAACGGAACACGATGCGCGCCACGCCCAAAACCAGGAACAAGCCCACGCCCACGCCGATAGTGACGATTAAGGTCGTGCCGTTGATTAAATCCTTTACCTGCGACGCAAGCACGGACAAATCGGGCTCTGCGATGGTAACGAACAAGCCCATAATAAAGCAAATAACGAAAAGCAGTTTAAATTTTCCCGACTTGGGCAAACCCGAACCCACCTGTTCGCCCATAGGCGTCATAGCCATATCCGCGCCAAGGTTGAAAAGCGCGATACCGAGCACTAATGCGCACGCGCACAATAAAAAAACGAGCGTTTCTGTGCCCGTAAAATTGACCAGCGGCGTGATATTTAATAAAACGACGATAGCGGTAACGGGAAATACCGATACCGCCGCTTCTTTCAATTTTGTCAAAAGAATTTTTAACATATCCACCTACTTATTGCACGATAGAAAATTTATACACAGTCGTTTCTTGATATTTTTCCCCTTTTTTAAGCACCGTAGTGGGATACTCGGGGCAGTTGGGGGAATTGGGATATCCCTGTGTTTCCAAGCACAGCGCGCAGTGCGTTACGTATGCCTTTTTACCGATAAAACCGCCCGTGGAACAGCCCGTGTACAGCTGTAAAGCGGGGAGCGTAGTGTAACAATCCATCTTTCTGCCCGATTCTTTATCGTATACGTAGGCAACGTGCTCCAAATCGCGTTCCGTTTGCCTATCCAAACAATAATTGAAATCGTACCCGTTCACTTGCTTGATGAACTTTGCGTTCGAAAAGGTGTCCTGCCCGATGGTTTTTGCAGGGAAAAAGCTGTACGGCGTGTTTTGAATATCCATAAGCTCGCCGTGGGGAATAAGCTGTTCGTCCACGGGTGTTATGTATTTGGCTTTTATCATCAGCTCGTGGTCTAAAACCGTGTCCTGTCCGCCAAGGTTAAAATAGGCGTGGTTGGTCAAGTTGCAAAGGGTATCTTCGTCCGTTTCCGCCAAGTAATCTATACGCAAAGCGTTGTCTTCCGACAAGGAAAAAGTCACCTGCACTTTGAGCGTTCCGGGAAAGCCGCCTGCGCCGTTTGGGGATACCAGGTATAAGACGAGCGCGTCGTTTTCCACCTTCGCTTCCCAAACCAGATTGTCGAAATTTGCCGAAAAACCGCCGTGTAAGCAGTTGTCGTTATCGTTTTTTTCCAAGGTGTAGGTTTTGCCGTTCAAGGTGAACTGCGCTCCGCCGATACGGTTAGCATACCGCCCGATGGTCGCCCCGAAATAGGGGTTGGGCTGATAGTAATCTTCCACGCGCTTACAGCCCACCAAAATATCGTCGAACACGCCGTTTTTATCGGGTGCGAAAATGCGGGTAAGGCGCGCGCCGTGCGTACAAATATCCACTTGCATACCTTGTGCGTTGGAAAGCGTGTACACGTCGTTGATTTTTCCGTTTTTTTTAAAAGAATAGGTTTTTTCAATCATAGCGCACCCAAAAAAAACGATAATAGTATAGTATGCATAAGTATAACACAATTCACGGGAAATGTCTACTTATTACGGCGAAAAAATAAGGGAAAGATGAAAATTATGCAAGAGTGGCTTTTGAAGGCGGGCGAAGCTTTGTACGACGCAAAAATACGCTGCCTAAGGGAAAACGCAAAAAAAATTAAAAATAAAAGCAAATACACCGCAATTCTTGTTGACGAAACGGTTTTTGCGGTGTATAATTATATAAATAAATTGAACACGCGTGCGTTATTCAAAAAACGAATAACAAAAAGGAGTTTGATTATGAAAATACAAATCACGAAAACCTGCCAACCGTCCGCGCTTGTGGAAGAAGATAAGCTTGGCTTTGGCAAGGTGTTTACCGACCATATGTTTTTGATGGATTACAGCGCGGAAAAGGGCTGGCACGACGCGCGCATCGTACCCTTTGGCAAGATTGCGTTGCACCCTGCTTCGACGGTGCTCCATTACGGCGCGGAAATTTTTGAAGGGCTCAAAGCGTACCGCCGTGCAGACGGGGGCGTACAGCTGTTTAGACCGATGGAAAATATCCGCCGTATGAACCGTTCCGCAGAGCGTATGAGCTTGCCGCTTTTGGACGAAAACGACGCGTTGGAAATTTTGACGGAATTTGTCAAATTAGAAGAACGCTTCGTGCCCAAATCGTTCGGTACGTCGCTGTATCTTCGGCCGTTTATGTTCGGCAACGACGAAGCGCTTGGCGTACACGCCGTACACAACGCAACGTTTATGTTGATTGCGTCCCCCAGCGGCAGCTATTATAAAGAAGGCATCAACCCCGTAAAAATTATGATTGAAAGCGAAGACGTGCGCACGGTGCGCGGCGGTACGGGCTATGCAAAATGCGGCGGTAACTACGCGGCAAGTACGCGTGCAGGCGAACGGGCGGCGCAAAAGGGCTATTCGCAGGTGCTTTGGTTGGACGGCGTGGAAAGAAAATACGTCGAAGAAGTGGGCGCAATGAACGTTATGTTCAAAATAAACGGCGAAATTATCACGCCGATGCTCACGGGCTCTATCCTGCCCGGGATTACCAGAAAGAGCTGTATCGAAGTGCTCAAAGCCAAGGGTTACAAGGTGACGGAGCGCTTATTGTCCGTGGACGAATTGATCGGCGCTTTGGAAAACGGCACGCTGGAAGAAGCGTGGGGCTGCGGTACGGCGGCGGTCGTTTCTCCCATCGGCACGCTTGCCTACGGCGATAAGGAATACGTGGTCGGCGGTGGAAAAATCGGGGAAGTTACGCAAGAGCTTTACGATACGCTGACGGGTATTCAATGGGGCAAACAGCCCGACAAATTCGGTTGGGTATACAAATTATCCTAAGATAATTGTATGAAAGCGGAAAATTTACAAAAATTTCCGCAAAAAACGTAAAAAAAGTGGCAGTGAGTTGTTGACAAAATAAATAAATTGTTATACAATATACGTATCTTTCTTTTTTAGAGAGTTTTATATTACATATAAAGGCATTGACGGGAAGGAAATTCGTAAGGTGCGTTGTGCAGAGAGTCGGCGTTTGGTGCGAGCCGATACCACCGCGAAATATAACTCATCCCCGAGCTTCCAACAGAACGGCGGCAACGCTTAGTAGATTTGGACGGTTATCCCCCGTGACAGGGAGCATAAGCGGACGGACGCAAGGTTCGTCAAAAAGAGTGGTACCGCGGAGAAAGCATCTTCGTCTCTTTCTAACCGAAAGGGACGAAATTTTATTATATCGGTACGAGTAAGATATTTTTAGGTATAGGATATGAAAAACAATCAAAAATACGTAAAACAATATTTCACCCCCAGCGGCGTGACGATGGACTGGACGAAAAAATCCGCCATTGAAAAACCGCCCATTTGGTGCAGCGTCGATTTGCGCGACGGCAACCAAGCATTGATTATTCCTATGAGCTTGGAAGAAAAGCTGGAATTTTTCAAGCTGCTTTGCAAAATCGGGTTCAAGGAAATCGAAGTGGGCTTCCCTGCGGCAAGCGAAACGGAATACGAATTTTGCCGCGCCATCATCGAACAAAACTTAATCCCCGACGACGTGACAATACAGGTGCTTACGCAATCGCGTGAACACATCATCGCGAAAACCTTTGAAGCCATTAAGGGCGCGAAGCACGCCATCGTGCATTTGTACAACTCCACGTCCGTGGCACAGCGCGAACAGGTATTCAAGCGCGACAAAAAGGAAATTGTCGACATCGCCGTGTTCGGCGCAAAGCTTTGTAAACAGTACCGTGATAAATCGGGCGATAAAATCACGTTTGAATATTCCCCTGAAAGCTTTACGGGCACGGAACCCGAATTTGCCGCGGAAATTTGCAACGCCGTTTTGGACGTTTGGCAACCCACCGAAAACGACAAGGCAATCATCAATTTACCCGTCACGGTAGCGCACTCTATGCCGCACGTATACGCAAACCAAGTGGAATATATGTGCAAAAATTTGAAAAATCGCGAAAACGTGATTATTTCCCTGCATCCGCATAACGATCGCGGTTGCGCAGTGGCGGACAGTGAAATGGGCTTGCTTGCGGGCGGCGACCGTATCGAGGGTACGCTGTTTGGCAACGGCGAGCGGACGGGCAACGTCGATATCATCACCTTAGCGCTCAATATGTATTCGCAGGGCGTAGAGCCGAATTTGGATTTTTCCAACCTGCCCGCCATCACCGAGGTGTACGAGAGAGTGACCCGTATGAAAGTAAGCGAACGTCAGCCGTACAGCGGCGCGCTTGTCTTTGCGGCATTCTCGGGTTCGCACCAAGACGCGATTGCAAAGGGTATGAAATACCGCGTGGAAAAGGGCGCAGGCTGTTGGACAGTACCCTATCTTCCCATCGACCCTGCCGACGTTGGCAGAGTGTACGAGGCGGACGTTATCCGTATCAATTCCCAGTCGGGAAAGGGGGGTATCGGGTATATCCTCGAACCGCAGTCCAAGCTGGTGTTGCCTGCGAAAATGCGCGAGGTGTTCGGCTACCACGTCAAGAGTATTTCCGACCATGCGCATAAAGAGCTTTCCCCCGACGAGGTACACGAGATTTTCCTT
>JAZSHX010000040.1:0-67582 GCA_045533485.1 Candidatus Scatosoma sp.
GCGGCTTGTTTTTACGCTATTTTTCGCTCGAATTTCGCACGATATATAAAAAGACAAGTTCACCATCGGGAACTTGTCTTTGTTTATTTTTGGGAAGTCGGATCGTAGCCATGTCGTTCTGTGAGCCAAGGAGTTGAACAACTTGCTTGTCTTCCTAAGACCGCTTGGCCTCCGACTTGGTGCGGCTTGTTTTTACGCTATTTTTCGCTCGAATTTCGCACGATATATAAAAAGACAAGTTCACCATCGGGAACTTGTCTTTGTTTATTTTTGGGGTGTTTTTTGAGATTCTATCACTCCACTGCGTTCCGCTCCAGAATGACAATCCCACTGTCATCCTGGAAGGAGTGCAACGACTGATAGGATCTCTTGTTTTGGAAATTCCATACTCGCATTCGCTCGTAGCGTCGCTAACGCTCGCGCGTTCCGCTCCAGAATGACACACCTGTGTAACCCTTTCACTTATCCTTCCACTTTTCAAACACTTGCATATTCGTGCGCGTAATGGCAAGCGGCGTTATCGAAATGTACCCGTTGACAATCGCTACGGTGTCGCGGTGGATATCGTCGGGGAATTCGTCGGGAATCGGCTCTCCGTCTTGGATATACATATCTTCTTCGTCCAGCTTGATAAATCTATCGGAAAAATAGAAAGAGCCCTGCTCCGTAACACGCACGCCCTGCACTTGGTAGGGAATATTCACGTTATACACGGGGTTTTCGTCCAGCAATTTGTTTTGCATAATAAAACCGTACGCCTTATCCAAATGCTTGACGGCGTTTTCTTGGTCGTCGTGAAACGCCGAAAACGCAATGGCAGGTACGCCCAAACGCACTGCTTCAAAGGTCGCCGCAATCGTGCCCGAATACACGATGTCCGCACCCACGTTCACGCCCTTGTTCACGCCCGACAGCACCAAATCGTATTTTTCGCCCAAGCCCAGCACGCCGAAACGCACGCAGTCCGCAGGCGTGGAATCTACCGAATACGCCGTGATACCCTCGATAAACGGCACTTTTTTTATCTCTATTTTTTTGACGATTTCAATGGCGTGGCTTTTCGCGCTTTGCTCCACTTTGGGCGCAATCACGGTCACTTCGCCCAGCTTTTTCGCCCACTGCGCCAAAAGACGAATACCCAGCGCGTTTACGCCGTCGTCGTTGGTGATCAATATTTTCATAACCAGCCCTCATTTTTTTGCTTATACGCTTTCAAGCGCGCGTCGGCGTCCTGAATAAGCTGTTGCATTTCCACTTTGGAGTGTACGGTTGCGCCGCTTGCGCAGGCATGGCCGCCGCCGTTATATTTTTCTGCAATTTCACTCACCGTCACAAACCGCGAACGAAGCCGCACGCGGATACTGCCGTCGTCGTTTTGGATAAACGCAAGCCAAATAAGCGAACCCTTGATTTTTTCCATATACGAAACGACCGCGCTTGCCTGTTCGTTGGAGAGCCCGAATTTGCGTTTCATGCGCTTGCTTACGTAGATATACGCCACGCCGTTTTCCGTGATGTGCATTTTTTTGTAAATTTGCGATTCAAACTTGAACGAAGAAAAATCTTTCAAATACAGGTTGGCATAAATCACGTCCGTGTCAATGCCTTGGTTTAATAAAATACCTGCAAGGCGCATCGTTTCGCCCGATACGTCTCTAAATTGAAATCTGCCCGAATCGGTGACCATGCCCGTATACAAATACGTAGCCGCTTGCTTGTCGATTTTTAATTCGTCCTTGAACGCGTCGTAAAACGCCACTACCATTTCGCAAGTGGACGAACGCAATTCTTCCACCCACTCCGTTTGCGCGTACGATTCCACGGGGATATGGTGGTCGAATTTGATAAGCTCCTTGCAAAGCGTATATTTCTTGTTGGAAATTCTATCGTGCGTGCCCGTATCCATCACAAGCCCCACGGCGTCCTTGTATTCTTCATCGGCAAGGGGTGCATCTTCACCGCCCAAGAACGCCAAATACTCAGAAAAATCCGCGTTTTGCAGATAGATTTTCTTTTCGGGAAAGCTAAGCTGTAAAATGCGTTGCATACCTTTCGTCGAACCGATAGCGTCGCCGTCGGGACGGAAATGGCGAAAAATGATAATTTTATCATACTCTTTAATTTTATCTAAAACTTTTTGCATTTGCTCGTTCATTGTCTTTATTCTCCTTTATTCGCCGTGATTTGCCGTTACAAGCGCGTCTAAATCCGCCAAAAGCGCCATCGCCGCGGCTTTATCCGCTACGGACGCGCCGCTTGCTTTCGCGTGACCGCCGCCGCCGTACTTGACGGCAATCGGGTTGATATTGTATTTAGAAGAACGGATTTCCACCAACACCTTTTCGTCCGTTTCCGTGAAGTTCACCCACACGTCCACGCCGCGCAAATCCGCCATTGTACCGACCATACCGCGCGAAATGGTGAACGTATCCACGCCGTAAGTGGGCAATTCTTCTTTCGTCGTGTAAATATACGCTACGTTATTTGCCGTGAATTGAATTTTTAAGATAAATTTTGCGCGCAGCTGCACCGAAGAAAAATCGTCCGCATACAGCGCCGAATACACGCTTGTGATATCGAACGGCTGCTCTAAAAGCTTAGCCGCCAAACGAAACGTTTGCGACGTTGTCGAATCGTAGCGGAAACGCCCCGAATCGGTGACCATGCCCGTGTACAACGCCTTTGCCGACGCAGGGGAAAGCGCTAAATTGCACTGCACTGCAAAATCCGTGATAAGTCCGCAACAGCTTTCATACGACGTGTCTACCTTTTCGATATCCGTAATTTTTTCCGCATAAATATGGTGGTCGAAACGCACGGTTTTTTGCGCTGTTTTATACCGTTCGTCGCTGATAAGCGTGCTTGCGCCCGTGTCCAAAACGATGGCAAGCGCGCCAAAATACGTTTCGTCGGCAATTTCGTCCATCACCGCGCCGTCCATAAACGCAAAACGCTTGGGCGCGTCGCCCACGATATACACTTTTTTATCGGGATAATTGTCCAAAATGATATGCTTTAAGCCTATTTGACTGCCCATCGCGTCGCCGTCGGGGCTGGTATGGCGGTGAATAATAATCGTATCAAACCGCTCGATTTCTTGTAAAATTTCTTGAAACATATATGCGTTTCCCCACTTATTTTCCTTTGCTTTGCACATAGTTCACACTACGCCATTTCATATTATACCATAAACGTATGCGCGTTGTCAACGCTCCACCGCAAAGCTTGCGAAAAATATAGAAAATTCCCGTAAAGCCGAAGCTTTACGGGAGATGTTTAGGGGTATAGCCACGCACCATGTACGCGTTGAACGCTTACAAAAGTATTTTTATGCACAAGGACTTGCCGTCCGCGCTGTGCGCGCTTATCTTACCTTTATGCGCCAAAACGATTGCCTGCACGGACGAAAGCCCGATACCAAAGCCGCCGTTGTGGGAATTGCGCGAAGTTTCCAAACGGTAAATGCTGTCCGTCATCGGGTTTCGTCTACGCGCAACGGCACGGATACGCGCCAACAGCTCTTTCATTTCAAAAGGTTTGGTGATATAATCGTCCGCGCCGCTGTCCAACCCGATAATTTTATCTTCCGTTTGCGTTTTCGCCGTGAGCATAATCACGGGCACGTTGTTTTTGCGCGCGCGTAAATGCGCCACCACTTGCAACCCGTCTTTTTTCGGCATCATCACGTCCAAAAGCACCACGTCGTATAAGTTGGTTTCCGCATAATCGATGGCTTCCTGCCCATCGTAAACGGCGTCCACCGAATAATTATTTTTCTTCAATATCGCAACCAAAACGTCCGACAGCGCTTTTTCGTCTTCCGCAAGCAATATTCGCATATTTTTCCTTCCTTCTTTTTTTGATATTATGTCATATCAAAATTAAGCAAACCTTAAACGGACAAAGCGATAGTTTCGTACCTGCCCTAACCGTTTCATATCCTTTTACTTTGTTTTGCCTTGTATAGCCACCTATATTATACTTAATTTTTCGCAAAAAAGCAAGTGGGCAAACGGGTTTTACCGCAAGGAAAACCGCGGTGGGAAAACCCACCGCGGTTTTTTTCTTTTCGCCCTCCAAAGAGCGTTTGCGTTTTTATGCTGCGTAGTTCACTACGAAATCGTCAAGGTAAACCACCGTACCGCTGCCAAGCGTACCGTTTGCATCGCTGAGCGTAACGCGAATACCGAAGTAATAAGGCGTACCCGAAACAGCGCCGCTTGCATTGCGAAGGAACGTACCGTCTTCTGCAAAGGAGATCTTATACAGGGCTGCAGGAAGCGTTACTTTTACGTTGCCGTCCACGATTTCCGTCGTGCACATACCCCATTGCCAAATATCAAAGGCGCCAGCCGAACCGTACCAAGCAATCGTCGCTTCGTGCATTCTGCTAACCGTCGTAATGTCGGTTTCTGCGGATACCGTGAAGGTAATGCTTTCCGCATTGTTTTCATAGAATGCCCAGTGCAAGTATTCATGCGAAATGGAGAAACCGCCTGCATTGGAGCCCATCGTGAATTTCAACGCTTTATCGCCTTCGTGCGTAACGATACCGTTGAGCGTCCATTTTGCGTTGGGATCTACGCCGATAAACCAGTTGTCGCCGTCTTCAAAGTTGATAGAGTTGGTAGGGGTTGTTAATACGGGACGGATATCATCCACGTAACCGCCTTGCGAATAACCGGAAGCTTTGTACCATACGTTCAAATACAAGTCGGTAAGCGTTGCGTAACCGGAAATGGAGTTTGCTTTATACGCGCCGTTTTCATCGAAATGCTTTTCGTACAACGCCTTGGGCAAGCGTGCCAAGAAATAGCCGCCGTCCGCTACGTAGGTAAGGTAACTGCCCGAACCGCTGTATGCATCCTTATTTGCCGCAAAGCCCGCATAGTTTACAACCGTTGCTGCAAGATCTAAAGGATATACCTTAAATTCAAGATATGCCGCGTCGTTTTCATTGAAAATGTAATGCAAATACGATTGAGAAATCTTGATAGAGTTGGAGTTGACTTGCGCTTGCATCTTCATCGCATAACCGTCGGTCGTTTTTACAAGGTTGGTAGAAACGTTTGCGCTTGTCGTACCGCCGGGGATTGCACCGTGCGCATAACCGTCTTCAAACGTGATGGTATCCAACGTGTAGTCGCCCACAATAATATCGTCGAAATACACTTTACTTGCATGGGCGTATTCTGCTGCATCCGCCGCACCCGTCGCGGAGAAAGCAACGCGCATGTGGTGGCTAAATCCGTCGCCAAGCGCTTGCATATTTTCCCAGTTGTCCTTGCTGTACGTGAAATAGAACGCATACAAGCCGCCGTCTACGGGCGTACCTTCCATAAAGAACGCACCGTTATTGTGATAACCGTACATTACGTTGTAGGAAATGTCGATGTTTTCTTGCAAATAACGCACGTAAGGCATATCCGAATAAATCGTCCAAGAGAAGAAATCGTGGTTTTCAAATACCCAGCTTAAATAATCGGTGTTAAACTGGAATTTGAACATACTTACTTCCGCGTCTTCATACACGGCAAGCGCTTGGTTGCCGCCTTCCAGCGTTGCCACGTTCCAGTTTTGACCGCCTTGTACGTTAGCCAAAGGAGAAGCGGTTGTATCGCCTTCAAAACCGTATTTTTCGCCCCAAGTGCTTACAATTTCGCAAACCGTACCTGCGCCGCCCATAACCGCGTTGATTTTCGCTTTGCCTGCGCCCGTTACCGTCACTTTACCGTTGTTATCTACGGTTGCAACGCTGTCGTCGGACGAAGACCACATAACGCTATATCCGGCAGGCGTCGTCGTTGCCGTAAGCTGCACAGTTTCGCCAACTTCCGCTTCGATGCTTTGTCCGTCGTTTTCGCCAAGCGAAATTGCGCTTACTGCATTTGCAACGAACGCGTCTAATTGCGCGTCTACCGCACCGCCTGCCAAAACTTTAGAAGCCGTTTTTGCGATGCTGGTCGTTGCAGGCGCTGTTTGATGTACCACTTCGCCGTTTACTTCTACGTACGAAACAGCCGTAACTTCCGTTACGTAATCGCCTACGGGAATTCCCAAAAGCACTGCGTTCCAACCGCTGCCGTCTTCACGCCAAACGCTTGCAGGTACTTTCAAGTTGTATTCTTGTGCTTCGCCCAACACGCTGGACGTGAACGAAAGCACCGTGTAGTGTTCCGCGCCTTCCGTATCTTTCAATACGTCGGGGCAGTTTACCTTAAATCTCAAGCCCGTGGGGTTGGTTGCGCTGTCCGCTACGCCCAAACGCACGGAAGCGTCCGTAATCGTAAAGGTTGCCCAGTCGGTTTCCGCTTGTGCGGTCACGTCAGCCGCGCCTACGCCTGCGCAAAGCGCCGCTGCAAATGCCAAAGAAGCTACCAAAGAAATTTTCTTTCTCATTGCCACGTTTCCTCCTTGCTGTTTGCGTTGCCGGGGAACCAAACACCGTTGTCCCCTGTTTCTGCTTCCGTGAATTCCGCCGACGCCGTTAAAACGTCTGCATCGTCAAGGATAAGCAATTTGAGTTCAAAAGCTTCATACTTTCTCATTTTCTTATATCCTCCTATAAGATTTTTTATTGATTTATGCCCTGTTACGGGTTGTATCCAAATAAATATTTACTTGCTTGTTCTACAAGCAAGTAAAGGACGCGTCCTTGTCTATCTCACCTTTTACGCATCGCCCAACCCCGTCGTTCTCAATCCCTGCGGATTGTGCGCATTGAAAAACGGCGGGCGATACGCCAAAAAGGAGGTATAACGATACGTGTTTGCGTTTTCACGCTTTTTTTGAACTCACGTCACTTTATATCATCATTTTATCACATAAAACCGCCCATTGTAAATGGCTGTTTTCGCCATATCTATGGCAATTTTAACGATTTGCCGCGGTTGCCCGAAAATGGACAATACGAATATATTGACATATCTTATGGCAAAAGATATGATAAGGATAGAAAACCGCAAAAAAGGAAAATGTATATGGTTCACATCTTTATCAAATACGATTCAAAAAACGGAATTCGCTTTCATCATAGCACCGACACCTATGAAGAAGGAGAAAAAGCGTCGGTCATTGCCGAAACGCACGATTTGTGCGAAATTTTCCTTTTACTGCGCGGAAAGGTCACCTATTTTATCGAAGGGAAACAATATCATCCGCAACCGATGGATTTGATTATCGTTTCTCCGCACGAATTGCACTCGCTTAAAATCGACACGTCCGCGCCGTACGAACGTATGGTATTGCATTTTTCCCTTGATTTGTTGGCAAAGCTTAAAGACATCGACCTGCTTGCGCCCTTTAAGCAAGCCAAGCATCTTTCCCACCTAATCCCTGCAAAATTAGTCAAGCAAACAAATCTTTTAGCGCATTTTAACGCTTTGAAAAAGATTTTTTCCAACAAATCCACGCTTACCGATTTATACGCACTGCGCGTGTTATACGACGTGTTGGCAGAGCTTTTGACGCTGCCGGAAAACTCCACGCTGATCGGGCAAACGGGACAGTCCACCAAACACACGGTGCATACCGTTTCCCAAAAATGTATCCAGTACGTCAACGACCATATCCACCTGCCGTTGACCGCGCAGGACGTTGCCAAGGGGCTAAATCTTAGCGCGTCGCACCTGCAAAGCACTTTCAAACAGGAAATCGGCGTGCCCTTGCATAAATATATCATCACGCAAAAGATACATCTTGCCGCGCAAATGTTGCACAGCGGTTCTACGCCGCAGGAAGCGGCGAATGCGCTGGGATATACCTATTACAAGAGCTTTTACCGCAATTTTTGCCAAATTATGGAATATCCGCCCAGCTGGCGGCCGTTCTATCACCAACGGCGTTGGGTGGATAACGAAGAGTTAGACCACACCCCTACCAAATAAAAAACAACCGTATCCCCTGCAAGGGATACGGTTTTCGTTTGTCTTTAATTTTTACTTTACTTCCGTGAAAATCACTTGGAAGCCGCTGCCGCTCTTACCTTTGAAAGCAAGTTCTTTCACGCCGCCGTACAGCTTATTCAATCTAAACCCAACGTTCATCAGCGTAGAGCCGTAATAAATTTCGCCCGTCTTATCGTTTTGGTAGCGTTTATCGGGATCAAGCCCTTTCAAGCGCAACACAAAGTTTTCCGTAAAGCCCGTCGAATACAGCTGTATAAAGGTAAACAGCGCTTGGCTCTTGTCCTTTTTTACCTGCATATACGAACAAAATTCGTGCTTTTCGGGGCTGATTAAGCGGTACATATCGCAATCGATTGTAAACGCCTGCACCTTTTTATATTCCTGCGTCCACGCGTACATTTCCGCCTTTTGTTCGTCGGTTAATTTGTTCAAATCCAGCTCGTACCCGTACGGCCCGAAGGACGATACGAGATAACGCAATTGATAGGTGGATTCTCTGCCGCTGGTACAAATCCCTTTGGTGAAATGGCAGCTCACCGACGATACGGGATAGCCCACGCTCGTGCCGTATTGAATATACATACGCGCATACGGGTCGGTATTGTCGCTTGTCCAAATTTGGGGGAAATAATACAGCATGCCCAAATCGAAACGGCCGCCGCCGCCCGAACAGCCTTCAAACAGCACGTTGGGATATTTTTCCGTCAACAGTTTGGCAAGCTTATACACGCCCAAAATTTGTCTATGATACAGCTCCCCTGCGTCGCATTTATCCGTGCCTGCTTCCGCGATATAGCGGTTGCAATCCCACTTGATATAATCGATATCCACGCCGTCGAATTCTTCCACGATACGGTTGTACATTTTGTACACGTTGTCGTCGGTGGTGAAATCCAAAACGTGTTGATTTCTGTTCTTGATGGGGGGCAGGTGCGTCTTCAAATAGCAATTTTCGTCCGCTTTATAAAAATCCGTGTCTTCGGAAACCATTTCCGGCTCAATCCAAATCCCAAATTTTAAGCCCTGCGCGTGCAGCTTATCCGCCAAGTTTTTGAGTGACGGGAACTTCTCTTTCGTCGTGCGCCAGTCGCCCAAGCCGCCTTCGCTGTCCGGTCTAAACCAACCGTCGTCCAGCACCACCGTGTCCGCGCCGACTTGCTTTGCGCCCTTGGCAAACTCCAACATATACGCTTCGTTTACGTCGAAATACACCCCTTCCCAAGAATTGATAACGATGGGGCGCGTCGCTTTGGCGAACGCGGGATTGACGATATGATTGCGCGTATGGTCGTGGAAATTGCGGGAAATTTGCCCAAGCCCTTGGTCGGTAAAGGTCATAATCGCTTCGGGCGAATAGAAGCACTTGCCTGCGCCAAGCTTCCAACGCATACCCGTGGGATTGATACCGCAAACTACGCGCGTGTCTTCCAAACGGTCTACTTCCACTTCGTTTAAGAAGCTGCCGCTGTACAAAAGGTTAAAGCCGTACGCTTCCCCTGCGTCTTCGTCCGTGTTTTTCGCGCAAAGCGCAAAGAAGGGATTGACGTGGTGCGTCGTCGTACCGCAAGACGTGCCTACACTGTACACGCCCTTACCAAGCGGTGTTCTTTGCACGCCTGCGCGTTCGTATAAATACATACCCTTCAAATCCACCACGTCGAAATCACTGCGGTAGAAATCCAAGCACAAGCTTGCGCATTTTTCTATGTACAAGGGCTTTCTGCTCTTGTTTTCGATTTTTTGATAACGGCAAATGACGTCTTCTTCGGGATATACCGTGTAATACAGCGTCAACGCCGTTTTCTTTTGTTCGTCGTACGTTTTGACGATCAGCGTTTCACAATCGGCGCTTTCTCTGGAATACGGCATATCGGGCAACGCTTCCCTGCCCTTGATAACCCTGTGCGATTGATAGGCAAAACGGTTGCCGTGCTGTCCGTCGCCGTTTTTAATCACCACTGACGGCACGCGGTAATCCCCTTCGTTAAACCCTGCGTATTCTCTGCCGATAGTGCTTAACGAAAACTCTCTGCCCGTGGAATCCGCCGTCGACGTAAACGAATAAATTTGCCGATTGCTGATATAGCGAATATCGCTGTCCTTAATCTTTTGCCCGTAATACAAATGCTCTACGTAGCCCAAATCGGACACGCGAAACACGTATGACGTACGCTTGGTTTGCAAACGAAACGTTTGGCTCTCCTTGTCAAAAAAAATCGTTTTCATACTCTCTCTCCTTGTTCGGCTCTCTCTTTGCCGATATCTTTATTATTGTAACACACCAAAATCAACTTGTCAACCTTTACGGCAAAAAATAATCATGCGCTTGTAAAAATAACCGCTTGACAACCGCGCGCACGCGTGATACAATATATAATGTATTTATACGTTCGACAATACCCACGCAAAGGATAACTTATGAAAAAATTTACCGCATTTTTATGCACAATCGCTTTGTTTATTTGTTCGGGCTGTTCGCTTATGCAATCGCAAAGCTCTTCTTCATTTTCGGGCTTTCTTGGCACGAACAGTTCGTCAAGCTCGTCAAGTTCATCAAATTCCACTGCCACACCCCACACGCACGCGGATACGGACGGCAACGAAATTTGTGATACGTGCAACGCGCAGTTACCGCACGTACATAAAGACGCGGACAACAATGAGATTTGCGACAAGTGCCAAGCTTCGTTGCACGCGCACGTCAACGTAAACGGTTACTGTTCTACGTGCGGAACGCTTTTACATACGCACGTGGCGGTAGACGGATATTGCAGCGTTTGTAACGCTACGATGCACGACCACGCCGATACGAACGCCGACGGCAAGTGCGACGTTTGCAAAACCGTCGTGCAAACCACCGTTTGCTTTTATTCTATCAACGATTTACACGGTAAATTCGACGATACCGACAGCAATATGGGCGTAGACGAAATGACCACGTATTTACGCAACGCAAAAACGGTCAATGAAAACACTGTGCTTTTATCGGCAGGCGATATGTGGCAAGGCAGCACGGAATCCAACGCAACCAAAGGCAATATCGTAACGGAGTGGATGAACGATTTGGGCTTTGCCGCTATGGCGCTTGGCAACCACGAATACGACTGGGGCGAAAACGCCATCAAAGCCAACGCACAGCTTGCCAACTTCCCCCTGCTTGCCATCAACGTGTACGATAAATCGACGGGCGAACGCGCCGAATATTGCGACGCGTCCGTAATGATTGATATGAGCGGTGTAAAAATCGGCGTTATCGGCGCTATCGGCGATTGCTACGGGGATATTGCCGCAGAGCAAGTACAAGGCGTGACGTTCAAAACCAAATCGGCGTTGACTGCGCTTGTCAAAACGGAAAGTATGCGTTTACGCGAACAGGGCGCGGATATGATTGTGTACCTGCTCCACGACGGCTCGGAAAGCTCGTCTACCTACGACACGGCGCTTTCTAACGGGTATGTAGACATCGTGTTTGAAGGGCACACGCACCAAACCGTGCAATATCAAGACACGTACGGCGTTTGGCATTTGCAGGCTGGCGGCGACAATCAAAAAGGACTTTCCAGCGCCACGTTTACCGTCAATTTGTTAAACGATACCGTGAACGCGCAATCGGCGAAAGTGGTCAGCTCCAGCACCTATGCAAGCTTAGCGGACGACCCTATCGTTGACCAGCTGTTGCAAAAATACGACGCTGTGCTTGCGCCTATGAAGCAAGCGTTAGGCACGAACGCAAGCTATCGCGATTACGACGATTTGAGCAATTACGCGGCAAAATCCTATTTCGCCGTGGGCATGTCGCGCTGGGGCAGCAACCCTACGTATAAAGGTAAAATCGTGCTGGGCGGCGGTTATATCGGCGTGCGCAGCCCGTACAAGCTGTACGCAGGTCAAGTGACCTATGCCGACCTTTATCCCCTGTTCCCCTTTGACAACGCTTTGGTGCTTTGCAAAGTGTCGGGCGCGCGCTTGAAAGCGCAATTTATCAATGCAACCAACTCGAAATACTATATGTATTACGGCGTGGACGGTACGGCAATCAAAAACAACATCGTGGACAGCGAAACGTATTACGTCGTGGTGGATACGTATTGCGCGAATTATAATTTCTACGGCTACGGATATATGGAAATCGTGGAATATTACAGCGCAGACAAAACCTATTACGGGCGCGACGCCATCGCCGATTACACACGCGGCGGCGGACTTTCCGCAAATCCCCCGTCCCCTGAAACATTCAAGGTACAATAATCGTCTTATATAAAAACAGCTCCGCAGTGCTTGCACTGCGGAGCTGTTTTATTATGTTTTTTATGCGTTTTTCGTAAACGTAATCGTTGCTTTTTCTGCCGTCAATGCGTCCACCGTAAAGGTGTACGCAATTTTGTTGCCGTTACTATCTTTCGTATCTGCAGAGATGGTCGAACCTACGATATAGGTAAATTCGTTTGCCGTGCTCTTAACAAATTCAATCAAGTTATCTTCCGTGCCGTACTGATCGGAAGCGTCCGTGTTGTTATTATACACGTCGTAATACGTTTCGCCGTCGTACGTTTCGCTGTACAACGACGCGTTGATATGGTACACCACGATACCGTCGCGCGCGAAGTAGCCAGCGCCGAAATCTTCATCGTTCAAGCCCGTGTTCGTGTAATACATCAGCACGTAATATTCTTGATATACGCCAAGCTTTTCATCCCAGTTGTTGGCGATGATGATGGTGTCGCCGTTTGTTGCAAACGCTTGCAAATCCACCGTTACGCTATCTTCCGCCACAATCAATCTTGACGAAGTGAGCCAGCCGTAATTAAATTTGGTGTACGCGTTGTGGTCGCCAAGCATCGCGTCCATCATATCCGCGCCGTCCATAGGGTGTTCCACGTACGCCGTGTCGTAGTAATCGTCCGCGCCAAGCACGTGGCCAAATTCGTGGATATACGTGTACGTATTGAGCGCGGAATTGACGTATTCCACTTCCCCGTCTTCGTCGTACGTTTCCAACATAAATTGATAAGAAGCCCACAGATAATCGTTTGCCGAAACGCCGTCGTAATAGTAATAATTTTTCGTTGTGCTATCTACGTACAAGTTCCAGTAGCGGTACGCCCATTTCATAACGCTTGCGTCTTCGCTGGAATCAATTTCCAAGGTGTTGATAAGCACGATGGCGTCAATCGTACCGTTATCGTCCGTGTCAAATTGCGACAAATCCATTTTGGGCTCTAAATACTTTAAAATTTCGTCGATGATGATTTGATCGCCGCCGTCAATTTGTTGCCCGAAATAATCAATCGTCTTATCCAAATAATAGGAACTGTTGTATTGCGGTTTAAACCATTCGTCCAAAACGGTAAACTGCACGTCCAGCTTTCCGTAGCTGGATATGTAATAATAATCGTGTACCGAATAATAATCCGTTTGTCCTGTCGTGCCGTTGAACGCCGTTTTAATTTTATCAATGGTATAGCCCTTGCTTGCCGCCGTCACGTCGCTAAACTGCACGGGAACAACCAACACTTTGGGTTGACCTACCGTAGGACAGCCGTCCAAATAATTGTATTGATCATGCACGTCCTTCACGTAGGTCGCTTTGGTGAAATCCACGTTATACACGCCGTTTGCGCCAGTGGGCAAGCCCTTGCCTGCGTTGGTGATTACGTTCGCGTTCGACGAACCGCTGCCACTGCCAGTGCCGCTACCCGAACCACTGCCAGAGCCCGAACCGCTGCCGCTCATTTCCACCACAATATACGCGTACACGTCTACCACGTAGCCGTCATCCGTTTCATAATACGCCATATCGACGTAGAAGTTGCTTGCGTCAAAATAATACCAGGTGTCGCCGTATTCGTCCGTATCCGTACCAGCCGCCGTATATCCGTTTGCTTGCGTAAACAATGCTTTATAGGCGTTAAATTCTGCTTGCGTGTTGCCGAAGGTGTAGAAATTGTACCCTTCTTCCCCCGTACCGTCTTCGTAATTCAACGTGTACTCTTCCAAATAATATTCGTTGTTTGCAATAAAAGGAATTGTATCGCCAAGCAAATCGGCAAGCAACGCTTTTTCCGTCGACGTGAACTCGGTGTAGGTATAGCCCGTGTTTCCACTGCCGCTACCGCTGCCCGAACCGCTACCGCTTACAACGTTGACAAGCGTGGGCTTGTCAAATTCAATCGTACCATTGTAATTTTTGATTGTACCCGTAACGGTGATGGTATCGCCAAGCTTGACTTTATCCGCCGCGTCTTGCAACCAGAAGCAATACATCGAAAACCCTTCAATTTCCATATATAATTGCACGTTGTTGGTGCTTGTGTCCGCCTTCTTGATTTGCGTTACAACACCCGTAAGCGTATGCGTTCCCGAAAGCGATTGACCTTCCGTGAGCGCCTTTGCAGCAGCGATAATTTCCGCCGCCGTCATACCTACGCTACCACTGCCGTTTCCGCTGCCCGAACCGCTGCCCGAACCGCTACCGCTTACAACGTTGACAAGCGTGGGCTTGTCAAATTCAATCGTACCATTGTAATTTTTGATTGTACCCGTAACGGTGATGGTATCGCCAAGATTGACTTTATCCGCCGCGTCTTGCAACCAGAAGCAATACACGGGCATATTCGTATAATTGCCGACAACGATGGTCAAGCACACGTCGTTCGTGCCCGTACCCGTCTTTTCAATGTTGGTTACCGTACCCGTCAAGGTTCTTGTTCCCAGCTTTTCGCCCGTGCCAAGCGCATACGCCGCGTCCAAAATAGCTTTTTGTTCGTCCGTTTGCGTACCCGAACCGTTTCCGCCCGTTGAACTTGACGACGAAGAACTGCTACTACTGATACTTGAGCTTGACGAAGAACTACTACTGCTACTTGAGCTTGACGATGAATTGTCGTCCGTCGAACTGTTATCGTCCGTCGAACCGCTATCGCCTATGGAAGCGCTGGTGCTTGTCGAATTTGTAGATTTTTTGCCTATGCTAATGCTAACCATATCGCACGCCGTAAACATACAAAGCGCGCTTAAAAGAGCCAAAAGAGCTATAAAAAATTTTTTCATTTTTATCCCCTTGTATAGAATTCTCTACCCTTTTTTATTTGACAATTCGCTTACGAGACGTTTTCCGTTTGTTCTTCGCTTGCCTGCGCAACCGCTTTTTTGCGTCTAAAAATTTTGGAGCGGAACAAAATCACGTTCATTACGCCAAAGAACGCCACCAAAATGATAAAGGTCAAAATGGGCTGTGACGCCGCAAACGTTGCCAAAATCATCATCGGGAAACCAAACACGATGGCAGGCAGGTTTTGATATACTAAGTTATCCGCAACGGGCGATTTGAACTCTCCGTCGATTTCGCGGAGCAAAATGATACCCGTGCTTGCCGTACCCGTCAACATACCGTACATCGCCAAAAACTGTTCTTGTTCGTAATGGGGGAACAGCGCGTGCGCTACGATGCGGTTGTATACGTAGGTAATGATAAACCCAACCACGCCAAGGATAAGGATAACGCCCCAGTAATTTTCCAGCAAATCCAAACGAATAGCCGCAATCCCCGCAACCACCATTACGTCGTAGAAAAGATTGCTTGCACGCGTCATAAGGAAATTGTTTACGTACGTTTTCTTGACGATATTTTTCTTTTTCAAAAACTTAATTGCCATTTTGACAAGCATCGTCGACAACACGCCAAGCAAGAAGTTGAAGCCGAAAATCGTCGATTTCATACCGGGAAGCAACAATCCCAAAAGGTACATCATACCAAACGTGATACCATACGCAACCGCAACCAGCGCAAGCTGTACCGTCATTTTATCAATGCTGTCTTGCATAGGGATTTCGTTGTCGCCTTCCACGCGGTCTACGATGCCCATATTGTCGCTCTTTTGGACGATTTTGATTTTGCCCTTTCTTCGCAAAATATTCAAATGGATAACGCCGCCGATTGCCGCACTCAAAAACCCAAACGCCGCAATGGTAAGCCCCATGCTCTTACCGCCTGCAAAGCCGTATTCCGTTTCATAGATATTGCCGTAATTGAGCGCTTGTCCCGTACCTTGCCCGTAGCCAAACGGCAAAAGCACGCCTGCCGCAGGTAAAAAGTCGGTAATGAACAGCGTGACAAGCAAGCCGATACCAAGCCCGAAAATCGCTTGAATAAGATAGGTCGAAACGGTCGTAACGCCCGTATTGAAAATTTCCACGGAGCGTTCCTTGGTCATTTTATTATCGGACGCCTTGAACGACGACGCGATAAACCCAAGCGCCAAAGCGTGATAGGTGATAATTTCCAAATTCGCGTATCCGTTTCCGCCGAAAAGGTCCATATCGAAAAAGTCTTTTTTCGTGATTACCTTCAAAACGGTTGAGAAAGCCAACAAAATCAAACCGCCGACAACGGACGTAGGAATTAAAGATTCCTGTAAAAATTTCACGTTCTTTTTAAGAGCGTTCCCCAAAAGCAAGCTGACGAGCAGCGTTGCGATAAGGAAAAATCCACCCCATACGTTAAAGTCCCAAAAATTTGTCATTTGCGTCTCCTTTTTGTATGTTTTTATATCGATAATACACGTTCACGTAGCGCAACGCGTTAAACCGCGCGTCGCCTTTCATTTGATAAATGCGTTTATCGACATATACGTTCACTTTATTTTTGCCAAGCACGGTCACTGCGGAAACTTTATCAAACGAATACGTTTGCATTTCTCCGTTTTTTATTTGCATTTCTATACGGTTGCCGTACAATTTGACCTGCACTTCTTCGCCCAAAAGCACCTTGTTTTCGAAGGGGATAACTTCCGTTAACCGCACGGTATCTTCGTACATGGGCGCGTCGTTATAAGCGTTTACGTCCAAATTGTTGATAAAATCACACTGATAATTATACCACTCGTCCACGAACGCAAACGGGAAATCGCAATCCACGCCTTGAAGCTTAGTAGTAGGCAAATACCGCACCGTTTTTCCGCATTTTTTACACGTAATCAAATCGCCGTGGCTTTCAAAGGTGGAAAGTCCGCAATCGGGACAAACGTAGACGGCGCGTTCCAAATATTCCGCCAGCTTTTCGTGCGTGAACGTATTTTCCGCGTTGGCTTCGTTGACGTACAGCTCCTTTTCCACCAAAGCGTACAATTCGTCCGTAGTCATATCCTTATATTCTTCTGGCTCTACCACGCGCGAGACGTACGCGCGCATTTTCCCCTTTCTAACCACGTCGCTCCATCTGGGATGCACGCCGTAGCCCCCTTCGATACGGAACAGCGCAATGGGTAAGCCCAGCTTTTTCAAAAGCGGAACGAGCGCCTTGTTTATGTACTCCGTTTTACCGCTAAACGTGCGGTTGCCTTCAGGCGCAAGCGCAATCGTTCCCCCTTCCTTTGCCACGCGCATGATGTTGATAACGGCGCGCGGGTCGGTGGCTTGCTTGCGGATAGGAATGGGCGCGACAATGTATTTAATCACCTTGGAAGAAAAACCGTTAGAGAATAAATCTTCCGACGCCACGTAGTAGACAGCGCCTTTGAATGCCATCCCCACGAAAAACTGGTCGAACGCCGTTTGATGGTTAAACAGCACCACGTACTGCCTTTTGCCTTGCCCTGCGAACTTCTCCACCTTTATTCCGTATTTTCTTCGCGTATACGGTGCTAAGAAAACGCGTACGACGGCGGTAATGATTTTATGACGCAGGCGCGTCCATTTTTTTTGCTTTTTTGCTTTTCCCATAAATTTTCCTGTTTGTGAAAATGCTTTTTTTGATTTTTTATGCGTTAACGAACGAAATTCGTCCAAATTTTCTTTTCCGTTTTCGGTGCAAGACCTTGTTCCTTGCCAAGCTGAATACATTTGAGCAGCCACGCCATATTGTTACCCAACACGCGCATCGTTTGCAAACCTTCTTCGTCCTGCAACACTTCTTCCGCCTTGTTGCCGTGCACTTCGTTCCAGTAATTAGACGAAACAACGGGCATTTGATTGATCGTGAAATATTTATTGATAACGTCAAACGTTGTGCTTGCGCCTGCGCGACGACAGCTTACCACAGCCGCCGCAGGTTTATGCGCAAACTTTTTACCGCCGCTGTAAAACACTTTGTCCATAAAAGACACCAGCGCGCCTGCCGCCGACGCGTAGTACACGGGCGAACCGAACACGAACCCGTCGCACGACGCCGCCTTTTCCACAAATTCGTTCACGCAATCGTCAAACACGCATTTGCCTGCCTTTTTGCAAGCCCAACAGCCCTTACAGCCGGAAATTTGTTTGTCAGCAAGCTGGAAAATCTCCGTTTCCACGCCGTTTTCGTTGAGCGCTTTCGCTACTTCTGCAAGCGCCGTGTACGTGCAACCGTTTTCGTGCATACTGCCGTTTACAAGTAAAACTTTCATGATTTTTTCTTTCCTTTGAGTGTATTTTATTTACCTTTAATTTACTTTAATTTACGCTTATCCGCTTTCAACCGTTGCTAAGCATTGTTTGAATGCCGTCGGCAAGGAAATGCTTTCCCGTATCTCATCCAGCGTGTACGCGTCAAACGGCGCATCGTCCATCCGTACCCATACGCAGGTGATATTCCATTTGATATGTGTAAAAATATGCGTGAAATTGCGCCTTTGGACTTCCGTGAACGCATACATGCCCCAGCCGTTTAATACCTGCTCCGCGCTTTCGCCTTGAAACACGCACGACGGAAATTCGTTCATACCTTTGAGCACGCCTTGCTCTCTTCTGCGTATACAAAATCCCTGCGGCGTTTGCAACAAAAACACGTATACGTTTTCTTCGCGTTTGGCTTTTTTCATCGGCAACACGGGGAAATTCCTTTGCGTGCCGTTTTGGTTCGCCCTGCAAAGCTCCTGCAACGGGCAAACGGAGCAATCGGGGTTTTGCGGTTTGCAAACAAGCGCGCCAAGCTCAAACAAGCTTTGCGTGAACTGCGAACAAGCCCCTTTCTTCTTGGGATATACGCTACTCAACGCGTTTTCCAAATATTTTCTATACGCGGCGGAAGAAATTTCTGTGCCGTTTTCCGTCAAACGCGTCGCTACGCGCAGTACGTTTCCGTCTACAGCGGCTACGGGCAAGTCAAACGCAATCGACGCAATCGCGCCTGCCGTGTAACTGCCGATACCCGAAAGCGCTTGCAAACTTTTCACGTCTTTGGGGAACTGTCCGCCGTATTCTATCATCAGCGTTCTTGCCGCCTTTTGCATATTGCGGACACGGTTATAATACCCCAGCCCTTCCCAAAGCTTCAAAAGCTTTTCTTCTTCACAAGCGGCAAGCGCCGCCACGGTCGGTAGCGCTTGGATAAAGCGCGTATAATATTCCTTCACCGCTTCCACGCGCGTTTGTTGGAGCATAATTTCCGATACCCATACGTGGTAGGGCGTGGGATTATCGCGCCAAGGCAAATCACGCTTATTTTCTTGATACCAAGCAAGCAACGGTCGGGTTATTCGTTGAAAAATTTTTTGTTCCTGTTCTTTCATATGTATCAAGCGCAGTTTATTCTTCTTCGCTTGCCGTTTTTGCCGCTTTTGCGTTGAGATAGATGATAGTTTCCGTCAAGGACGGCGCGTCGGGGTAGCTAATCGCCACCGGCACAGACAACGACATATCGTCCTTTACGTACGTCACGTCCGCCCTGTCTTCTTCGCGCGTCGTCACCAAGCAATTGCCCACGCCGACGAATACGCCGGGGTTACCGCTGAATATACTCTTCATCAAATCCACGCCCGTGATAACGTGCACGTTCTTTTCACGCGCAACCAGCTCTAAAATGGTGCGGTATTCTTCCAAGACGCCGCCGTCGTTGCAAGCAGGCAATTCTTCCAAAGCGTCCAACACCAAAAAGAGTTTAGGGTATTTTCCGCCGCTTGCATACTGGGTAAGCAGTTCTTGCAAGCACGCGCGGCCAAGCTGTAAATCTTCTTTGCTGCGTACGTACGGCACCGTGATATCCGCGCCGTGTAAACGCAAAAGCTCCCCGTATTCCGCACGCGGAGAAAGCACCAAAACGTTGGCGGTCGTGTTATCGTATAAGCAGGAAAGCAGGCAAATCAAACGACGGATAAACACACTGCGTCTACTGCCCGTTACGCAGGTATGTTCGCAGGTGTAGGTATGTTCGCACGTTTGTGACAAAGCAAATTCCCCCACGGCGTCCAAGCCAAGCGGAACGCCTGCGCGCAAGCGTATAAGCTCTTCTTCCGTCGATGCTTTTTCCAGTGCAAGCGTAATAAATTCTTCTTCGCGCATACCTGCTCCTTTCGTTTGCAACAGCGGCAAACTGTTTCATTTTGCATTAAGCTATTTATAAGTATATCACAAAATAATCACAATGTCAAGCAAATATAAAAAAACGCACGGAGTAAACTCCGTGCGCCCGTATTATTGCACTTATTTAGTTGTAAATGGTAAAATATTCGTCTTTATCAAACGCAATTTCCACGTCGATTTCCTGTCCGCCGCGCAACACTTTGAGCGTTACCACGTCGCCTTTTCGCACAGCGAACAGCGCTTCGCCGATCATATACATACGCGTAATATTCGTCGTAACGCCGCGTACCGTCACCGCTTTGATTTCATCGCCGACCTGCAATTTACCCGTTGCCGCCACACCGCTGTTGACCGTATCTACCTTGCATTTTTCCGTGATAATCAATTTCCCGTTTTCGTCCATTGCCGCGGAAGAACCGTAAGTTACCGTCATAATCCCCAGCATCGCGCGGCGCACCACGCCGTTGTTTGCAAGCAAGTTATTCACCAAGCCCATCACTTGGTCAATGGGTAACGCATAGCAAATGTTATCCGTTTGTTCGGAGACGTTTTTCGCGTTGGTGATACCGATCAATCTACCCGACACGTCGTACAAGCCGCCGCCCGAATTGCCCGAATTGATTGCCGCGTCCGTACGCATTACTCTAAATTCCAGCGTCGTGTTGGAATTATCCATTGCCGACATCGCGATATATTCCGATTCCACGGAAATCAAACCGCTGGTAACGGAAATGCCCTGCGCGTTGGGATTGCCCACGGCAAATACCTTTTCGCCCACCGTTACGTTTGCGGAGCTGCCGATATTCGCTTTTTGCGCAATACTGTTTTTCAAATATTCACTGCCCGAAACACGAAGCACTGCCACGTCGTATGCCATCGCGCCGCCCACAAACGTTGCTTTGATACCGTCGCCGTCAAAGTCGCCTTGGTCTTTTGCGTCCGCCACGCCGTCGCCGTTGACGTCGCTAAGCTTATTGCCGTTTTCAATGTCCGCGCCCGACGTAAAGCCGTTAAACGCGCCGTAGGTGTACAGATAAATACAATCGGAAATACCCGTTTGCGTATCCGAATCGGGATCGTAAACAACGTGATAGTTGGTAACAATCAACGCGTCGCCCGTTTGTTTATCCAAGTTAATGATAACGCCGCTGCCTGCCGATGCCGAAGCAATCGTTTCCTGTCTGGACGTTTGGATAAGCCCCGTGTTCACCGTCACCGTACGCGTCGTTCTAAACGCGGAATAAATGCTCACCGTGGAGCAAATATTGTTGGCAATCATACCCGTATCGTTATCTTCACGCAATTCCACGTTGAAATATTGCTCAATAAATTGCATAAGCGTGCCTTCAAAGCCGTTTTCTTTTGCTTTTTCGTACACGTCGTTGATATCCATATCCTTGCCGTCTTGCCCGTTAATGCCCTGCAAAGACGCAAGCCATTCCTGCTCCGTACCTACAAAGCCGTTCTCCACTGCAATTTCGTAAGCAGTCACTTTTTCTTCCTTGCAAGCCGTCAAGCCAAGTGCAAACGTCAAGCAAAGCGCGCCTGCTAAAATTCTTTGATATATTTTTTTCATAAGCGTTTCCCCTTCCGTTTTGGTTGGTCGCTATGCGCACGCTGCGCACAGCCCTTTATTACATTATACCCACGTTTCCATAAAAGTAGTTGAAAAAAACGCGGATTTTTACGAAATTTTCTTAAAATCCTTCCAGTTCGTCCAAGGTAAGTTCAAAAGACGAAACAAAATGTTTGAAAAAGTAATTGATTTCCGGCATATTACGCTCCTTCAATTCCTTTTCAATGCTGCGTTTTGCTTTGACGAATTCGCCGTTACCCGCGCGCATTTCTTCCAAGCATTTGATATATGCGGCAAGCTTATCCGCCGCCTTTACCAGCTTGTATTCGACGCTGTCTTCGTCCGCAAGCACGAAAGGACGGATTTCTTCCTGCATCGTTTGCGGCAGCATACCCACAATCTTTTCGCAAGCGCTTGTTTCCAGCTCCTTATACGCACCGTGAATACTGCGGTTATAATACTTGATAGGCGTAGGCAAATCCCCCGTCATCACTTCGCCCGTTTCGTGGTAGGTTGCGTACAAAACCGTTTTCAATACGTCCGCGTTGCCGCCAAATTCCTTATTGTGAATAACGGCAAGCGCGTGGCTTAAAAGGGTAACGGCATAGGAATGCTCCATCACCGTTTCTTCGCGCACGGAGCGCATAAGCTGCCAACGCTTGATATATTTCATCCTATCCATATACGCGTAAAAATCGTATCGCATAAATTTGCTCCTGTTTTTTTCGTCAAACGCTTGACATTGCGTTTGCGTTGTATTATAATAAAAACACAAAATATAATATCCGTCGTGGGTGCCCCAAGGGGCTGAGATTATACCATTTGAATCGGCAAGGTAATACTTGAGCGAGAGATTGATATACGTTTGCTTTACGCTGTTTTTGCGCGTAATCCAGCTTGTACCCACGCATTGTTTGCGTGGTTTTTTCTTATCAACGTACGACGGAAAAGGAGAGTTTTTATGTTTCTTTATTCCCTGCTTGACGTGAGCGAACAAGCCACGAAAACCGTGCGCATGATTTCCTGCGCCGCCGTCGTTGTCCTTATCTTAGTCATCGCGCTTTTAAGCGCGCTGTCCGCCAAAAAGTTTGACACGAAAAAGGTGGCGTTTGCCGGCGTTTGCGTATCTATGTCGTTCGTTTTATCGTTCATCAAAATCAGCCCCGTACAATACGGCGGCTCTATTACGCTTGCGTCGCTAGTACCCATTTTACTCTACGCCTACGCGTACGGATTCACCGACGGACTTTTGGTTGGTCTCATACATGGCCTACTCAATTTCATTGAAAGCCCGTACATTTTAACCCCTGCGACCTTCCTTTTGGATTACCTTTTGGCGTTTACGGGCGTTTGCTTTATGGGCTTATTTGGAAAAATGCAACGCAAGCCCAAAGGCATAACTCCGTTGGTTCTTGGTTGCGCCTGCGCATTTGCTACACGCTTTATTTTCCACCTTGCGTCGGGTATGATATTCTTCCTGCAAGGCGCCGTTTGGGTGGACTTCCCTGCTTGGGCAACCGCCAACGCTTTCGTCTATTCGTTTATCTATCAATGCGTGTATATTCCCATCGATTGCATCATCGCGCTTGCCACGCTGATTGCGCTTGCCAAAACGGGCGCGCTGGACGCACTGCTGAAAATCACTAAACGCAAAAACAGATAAACGCCTTTTAATCTACCGCTATTTCGTCAAACACCGATTTGACGATAATCACCTTTTGCGCTTGTAAATCAATGCGCTTAATCACACCTTTTACAGCAGGGAAAAGTATTCTTTTTCCTGCTTTTTCTATGGTGTACACGTCGGAAGAAAGATTTCTAATGTCCACGACTGTGCCTAAAAATTCCCCTTCTTCCGTTTCGCAAGCAAGCCCGATTACGTCGACGATATAAAAACGGCCTTCTTCCAACTCCGGTCCGTCTTCGCGGTTGCCTTCTAAAAGCTTACCCCTAAAAAGCTCCGCCGCGTTTCTGTCGGGAATACCCCGAAGCCCCACGTACGCCGCACCGTCGTTACCGATACGGAAAGATAAAATTTTATAAGCCACGTCGTCGATATACACCGTGCCGAACTGTTTGACCACTTCGGGGGTGTCCGTAAACGTTTTAATTTTTAATTCTCCGCGAATTCCTTGCGGTTTTAACACTTCCGCAAGCACCAAACGTTTCATAAGCACTCCTTTATGCCTGTATTTCGTGAAAAGCCAAAAAAAGGCTTCCGCTTGAAAGCCTTTTATTGCGCGTTAGAACACAAAACGCAATTATTCCGCCGCTTCATCGCAGTTGGACACGTCGCTGCCGCGTTCGCAGATTTCCACAACGTATCTCTTGCTGTCAGCAGGCGTAGCCGCGCGCACGAGCGTGCGCATCGCTTTTGCGATTTTGCCTTGTTTACCGATTACCTTGCCCATATCCGAAGGAGAAAGCACAACCGTCACTTCGATTGCGCGGTCTTTTTCGTTCACCAAGTATTCTACGTTCTCCGTATCTTCGGCAAATTGGCCAACGATGTATTTGATTAAATCTAACATGTTTTTGCTCCTTACAGCCGATTCGGTGCGTTTACTTATTTTTCGTTCTTCTTGGATTTGGTTTTTGCAGGGCTAAGCTTTGCGCTCTTTTCCATTGCACCCGTCTTTACAAGAAGGTTTCTAACCGTTTCGGTAGGTTGAACGCCCTTGGAAAGCCAAGCTTTTGCTTTTTCCACGTCGATCGTAAGTTCGATGGGATCGCAGGTAGGTCTGTAATGACCAACGCATTCAATGTATTCGCCCGTAGCAGCTTTTCTGCTGTCTACAACAACTACACGGTAGATAGGGTTCTTCTTGTCGCCCATTCTCAAAAGTCTCATTTTAACCATAATAAATACCTCCAAAGTATCTTAAAATATTTTTTTCTTTGCTTATTTTAGCAGCTTGCACTGCGTTTTACCATTTGTTTTTTTGTTTAGAACGGCAAACGGAAACGGCCTTTACCGCCTTTGAGCTGTTTCATCAGCAGCTTCGTTTGCTCATACTGTTTCAAAAGCTGATTGATTTCCTGCACGCTTGTACCCGAACCTGCCGCAATACGGCGTTTTCTCTTACTGTCGATGATGGCAGGATTGTCGCGTTCTTGCTGCGTCATAGAAAGGATAATCGCTTTCGTGCGTTCGATTTTCTTTTCGTCGATATCCCCTTCGCCTACCTTTAACTTGCTTGCCCCGGGGAGCATAGACAGCATCGCTTGCGCGCCGCCCATTTTCTTCATCATGGAAAATTGTTGCAAGTAATCGGAAAGCGTGAACGTGTTGGCAAGCATTTTTTGCTGCATTTTCTTCGCGTCTTCTTCCGTGATCGCTTGCTGTGCCTTTTCAATCAAGGACAGCACGTCGCCCATACCCAAAATACGCGACGCCATTCTGTCGGGATAGAAGGGTTCTAAATCGGTCAGCTTTTCGCCAACGCCGATAAATTTGATGGGCTTGCCCGTCACCGCTTTGATAGACAAGCACGCGCCGCCGCGCGTATCGCCGTCCAGCTTCGTCAAAATCACGCCCGTGATTTGCAAGCGTTCGTTGAACGTTTGCGCCACGTTGACCGCTTCTTGCCCCGTCATAGCGTCCACGACAAGCAACGTTTCCGTTACGTCCACTTCCTTTTTGATGTTTTCCAGCTCTTGCATGAGCGTATCGTCGATTTGCAAACGCCCTGCCGTGTCCAACACCACCGTGTCGTAGCCCTTAGATTTCGCATAATCAATCGCTTGCTTCGCCGTTTTAATGGGGGATTGCGTACCCTTTTCAAACACTTCCGTTTGCGCGTTTTTCCCCACCACTTGCAGCTGCGTAATTGCCGCAGGGCGGTAGATATCGCCGGCTACAAGCAAGGGATTTTTGCCTTGTTTTTTCAGTTGCAGTGCCAGTTTACCGCAAAGCGTCGTTTTCCCTGCGCCTTGCAAACCGCACATCATAATCACCGTGGGAAGCTTGGGCGAAACTTCTAATTTCGCGTTTTTCGCGCCCATTAGCTCAATCAATTCGTCGTTGACGATTTTGATAACCTGTTGCGCAGGATTGAGCGAAGACAAAATTTCTTGCCCGACCGCCTTTTCCGAAACCTCCGCAATAAATTGCTTTGCTACGCGCAAGTTGACGTCGGCTTCAAGCAAAGCCACGCGCACTTCACGCATTGCCGTGCGGATTTCCAGTTCCGTCAGCTTTCCGCGCTTGGTCAGCTTGGAAAATATATGATTTAATCTTTCCGATAATCCACCGAATAAAGCCATTAAAATCTCCTTATTCTCCGCGGAAAACGCTTCCTATTATCGTGCCGTTTTCCGTTTCCAACGTTTCACTGCCGTTCGCTTGTATGACAGCGCGCAGCTCGTCTTGTAACCCTGCCAAGGCAGGAAAATGCTCTTTTTCTTGTTGAATAAAGCGTTGCACCGCCGTCATATACGCAGAATACTCGGCAGAAAGCTCTTGCAACGCTTTGCAAAAACATAATTTCTCTTCGTATTTTTCCAGCTGTTTTCTGCATTTTTGCAAACAGTCGGACACGCTTTGACGGGACACGTTTTTTTGCTCCGCGATTTCCCCCAAAGACAAATCAAAGTTGAAATACAAATCGGTAATTTCCCGTTGCGTGGGCGTGAGCAAAGGGGAATACAAATCCCAAAGTTGCAAAAATCTCAAATCGTCAATCATCGCAACGCCCCCTTTTCTTACCTTTTGCTTCTCTATTATACCGCATAAAAAAGCAACTGTCAAGCATTTTTACTTGACAGTTGTGATTTTTTAGAAAAATTGTAACACATCGATGAGAATAGCAAAGCCGAGCAAGAAGAATAAGCCGACGATATTGATAATCGCTTCCACTTTTCGATTGACGGGCTTTTTGCGTATCCACTCAATCAAGCAGAAAATAATCTTACAGCCGTCCAGCGCAGGCACGGGCAGCAAATTAAACACCGCCAAGTTGACGCCGATAAACGCCGCTATATTCAAAAACGACATCATAGAGCTTGTTGCCACTTCCGAAGTTACCTTGATGGTCGTAACCGGTCCGCCCATCGCTTCCAAGCCAAGCTTGCCCGTTAAAAGCTCCCCAAGCGAACGGAGCAGCGAACCACCGATTTTGAAAGAGTACACCACGGAATTGCCCAGCGACGGGAAAAAGCCCTGCTTCTCCGTCACGGTGAACAAGCCCCAAATATGCATACTGTCCAAAAGCGTGTTGGTATCCGATAAATTCGCAAAATCCGCGTCTACGGCAAGCGTAAGCGTTCTTGTCACTTCTTCGCCGTCAGCAAGCACCAAAACTGGCACTTCTTCGCCTGCTTTTTTGCCTTGCAAGGCGTCGAAATAATCGGTGATTAAATACACGCGTTTGCCGTCTATTCTTAAAATCACGTCGCCCGTTTGCAAGCCGTTGGCTTGCGTTTCTATGCTTGCCGCCGCCACGTCGGCGGTCGGTTTTTCCACCTGCACCCTATACAGCGGTCTGCCGATACATAAAAACATCGTCATAATCAGCAAAAGCGCCAAAATATAGTTCATCGTCACGCCTGCAAGCAGCACCAAAATGCGTTTCCAAGGCGCTTGGTCGTTAAAACGCGCGCCCTGCGGCTCAGGGTATTCGTCCGCTTTTTCTTGCGTTTCTTCCGTGTTTTCTTCTTTCAACGCAGACGCGTCCCCAGCGTTTTGCAGTTCGTCAAAGGGCTGTTCTTGTTCCGCCTGCGTTTCTTCTTGCTTTTCGTCGGCAAATTCGTCTTCGCCGTCGAACGCGCAATAACCGCCAAGCGGCACTACGCGCAAAGCAAACAGCTGTCCGTTCTTTTTGCTGCGCTTTTTGAAAATGGCAGGTCCAAACCCGATGGAAAATTCGTTGATTTTGAAACCAAGAATACGCCCCACGATATAATGTCCAAATTCATGGACGGTAATCATCACAAGCAAAATGGCAACGGCAAGCACTATGCCGCCGATGCTTTTAAGTATGCCGGCTTGCAATAAATGCGTATAAATTTGCAATGTTTTGTCCCCTTACTAAATGATATTTTCCCGCTTTGGTATATCACGCGTGCTTTTCTACGTACGCTTTTGCATACGCGCGAGCGCGCTCATCCGTTTCTTTCAGCAGTTGATAATCGGTAATTTGTTGTTTTTTCGTTTGTTCGAGCGCCGCGCGCATCGCGTCCGCAATGCCCAAAAACGGCAATTTTCCGTCCAAGAACGCGCGCACCGCCACTTCGCCTGCACCGTTCAGCGCGCAAGGATAGTTCGCCCCTGCTTCCAAGGCAGACAATGCCAAATCGTAACACGGGAACGCCGTTCTTTCCAAGGGTAAAAAGGTGATTGTACCCAGCTTGGCAAAATCCAAGGACGGCAAGCCGCAAGGCAGACGGTTTGGATAAGTAAGCGCAAGCTGTATAGGCAATTTCATGGTTGGATAACTCATTTGCGCCATCACCGCACCGTCTTCAAATTCTACCATAGAGTGGATAATGCTAGACGGCTGTACGATGGTGGAAATCTTCTCCAAAGGCGCGCCAAACAACCATTTGGCTTCTATCACTTCAAAGCCCTTGTTAAGGAGCGTTGCCGAATCAATCGTGATTTTCGCGCCCATATTCCACGTGGGGTGTTTGAGCGCAGACGCAGGCGTAACCGCTTGCAGCTGCTCTTGGGTATATCCGTAAAACGGGCCGCCGCTTGCCGTGATAATGAGTCGCTTAAAGGGCGCGTCGACGCGGAAATTGAGTGCCTGCCAAAGCGCCGAGTGTTCACTGTCAACGGGCATTAAACGCGTACCTGCCCCCTTAATTTTCGACATAACCAGTTCACCGCCGCAAACAAGCGTTTCCTTGTTGGCAAGCGCGATATCTTTTTTAAGCTCCACGGCTCGCAAGGAATATTCCAGCCCTGCAAAGCCCGTTGCGGCAATAAACGCCACGTCTCCGTAGGCAATTGCGTCCAGCGCCGCTTGTTTCCCGTAGGCAAATTGTACGCCTTTGGGGATATCGTTGACAATAGACAACGCCGCCCGTTCATCAACCAGCGCGGCGTACTTTGGTCTAAACGTACGTACCTGCTCTAAAAAAGTTTGCGCAGAGCCGTGCGCTACCATACTTGTAATCTCAAATTGTTCGGGCTGTGCGTTTACTACTTCGCACACCTGTCTACCGATAGAACCGGTAGAGCCGATAAGTGCAATTTTTTTCATTTATACCACCAAGCGAATAAGCACGTAGGATAAATACACGGCAAGCGCGGCAAACATCGTGCCGTCAATGCGGTCAAGCACGCCGCCGTGACCGGGCATAATTTTACCCATATCCTTGATGCCCATTTTGCGTTTAATACAGCTTTCCACCAAATCGCCGAATTCCGTCGCCGCCGCAAGCGCCAAACCGATTGCCGCGTACACGGGCAACCAGATGCCCATATCCACAAAGCCCGTTTGCAAAATACCATTATAGGCGAAATACAAACCGATTGCGCCAAGCACACCGCCGAGCAAACCGCCGATACCGCCGATCACCGTTTTGTTGGGGCTAATCGCAGGCGCCATCTTCGCAGGGAATTTTTTACGCAAGAAACGCCCGAATAAGTACGCCACTACGTCCGCCATAGGCGAAACGGTAAATACGAACAGGATAAGCAAATCAGAGTTAAACGCCGCTTCGTACATTGCCAAAGGGAAGCTGCCCGATTGCACAGCCACCGCGTCGGAAACGTGGTTGACAAGCACAAGCACCATCAAAAGCAACGTAGGATACACTGCCGTAAGCAAAGATACGCCCAAATTTTCCGGCGTCGTTTCTTCGTGCTTCATCACCAAAAGCGAAAGCAAAAGCGCGCTCATTGCCGTAAAGCAAATGCTGGTCACGTGCAAGCCGTAGCGGAAATAATATTCGCTTAACGCGCAGGCAGGTATGCAAACAACGGCGAAAGCGTACACGATAAAGCGTTCCGCCTTCGTCATTTTATCCTGCATTGCACGCACCATTTCAAACGTGCCAAGCAACGCAAAAGCGTATATGAGCACGTCAAAGAAAAATGCGTGCACAAATATTTTCAAAGCGAAAAATCCGATCAAGATTGCCATATAGCAAGCCCCTGATATCGTTCGCACCTTCATACCTTACTCCTTCCTGTCAATCGTCTTGACGTTCCCTTCCTGTAACTGTTCGTCCGTCTTACCAAATCTACGCACGCGCGTGCCAAACCAACGGATTGCCTTTTCCAAATGCCGATTGCTAAACGCAGGGAACATTACCTTAGAAAAATACAGCTCCGTATATGCCGATTGATACAATAAAAAGTTGGAAAGCCGTACTTCGCCGCCCGTTCTAACCATCAAATCAGGGTCGGGGACTTCCGCTGTATACAAAAGCTTTGCAAACGACTGCTGCGTCACTTCGCATTTTTCCTGCACCGCCGCATTGACTGCGCGGACAATTTCATCACGCGCGCCGTAGCAAAGCGCTATCTGTAAACCCTTGCCCGTAAAATGCGCCGTTTTTTCTTCTTCCTTACGTAAAATTTCTTGTACGTCTTCGGGCAATAACTGCACGTTGCCGATAATCCGCAAACGAATACCGTTGGCGCAAATACGCGCCATGTACGAAACGAAATAATTGCGGATTAAATCGTACAAGCCGTCCAGCTCTTGCTTGGGACGCTTCAAATTTTCCGTTGACAACGCATACACGGTCATATAGTCCACGCCCATTGCAAACGCGTGTTCTATAAGCCCCACCATACGCTCCATACCCGCTTTATGGCCCATCGAACGGGGCAGCATACGCTTTTTTGCCCAGCGTCCGTTACCGTCCATAATCAGCGCGATATGTTTGGGGATGGCCGTTTGCGTTTTTACTGTACGCTTAGCCATACATTAAACGGACATCAATTCTTTTTCTTTTGCGGAAATCACCGTTTCCAACGTAGACATAAATCCGGAAACCGCCTTTTCCACGTCCGCTTCGCAACCTGCCGCTTCGTCTTCAGAAAGCTCTTTCGCCGTCTTCATTTTCTTGATTACGTCCATCGCTTCACGACGGTGGTTACGTACAGCCACTTTTGCTTCTTCGCCCATTTTCTTGGCTTGCTTTACAAGCTCTTTTCTGCGTTCCTCCGTCATTACGGGGAATACCAAACGGATTACGTTACCGTCGTTGGTAGGCGTAAGACCGATATTCGATTGCAAAATTGCCTTTTCCACCGCTTTCAAAAGCGACTTATCCCAAAGGTTGATTTGCAAGCAACGTGCGTCCAAAGCAGAAACGTTACCAAGCTCAATCAATCTGCTCATACCGCCGTATGCTTCCACTTCGATTTTATCCAAAATTTTCGGGTTTGCTCTGCCCGTACGTAAACCGTTGTATTCGTTTTCCAAAGCATTGATGGAATTTTCCGCTTTTTCTTCCAGCTCAAACATCATCTCTTCAATTTTTTCGTTTTCAATCATAATTATTTCTCCTTTTCTTGGTTTTATTTCTTTCGTTTATTATTTACACTTTGATAATCGTACCAAGCGATTCGCCGCAAACCGCGCGAACGATGGAATTTTCTTCGCCCAACCCAAACGCAAGCGTAGGCACGTTGTTTTCCATACACATCGTCGCCGCCGTGAAATCGATTACCTTCAAGTTTTGGTTGATAATATCCGCATAGCGCAGGCTTTCGTATTTTTTCGCCATAGGGTTGGTCTTGGGATCGGAATCGTAAATACCGTCTACGTTCTTTGCCATAAGCAAAATATCCGCCGAAATTTCGCACGCACGGAGCGCCGCCGCCGTATCCGTCGAACAGTACGGGTTACCCGTTCCGCAAGCGAAAATAACAATTCTGCCAAGCTCAAAATGTCTAAGCGCCTTTCTCAAAATAAAGGGCTCTGCCAAGGACACCATATTCAACGCCGTTTGCACACGCACGGGCACGCCGCGTTGTTCAATCGCGTCCATCATCGCAAGGGAGTTCATCACCGTTGCCAGCATCCCCATTTGGTCCGCCGTGGTTCTATCCATCTTCGTGCCTTGTCTGCCGCGCCAAAAGTTACCGCCGCCGATAACCAAACCCACCTGCACGCCCATTTTGTGCAGTTCCACAATTTGGTCGACAACGGGTGCAATCACTTCGTGGTTTAATCCAAACTTGTTATCGCCTGCAAGCGCTTCGCCGGACAGTTTCAACAAAATTCTCTTGTAAATCGGTTGCATAATTTCCTCCTTGGGTGCTTTGCAAAAATACCGCAATAGCCCACAGTAAGCTATTTTATCTATTATAACATATTTGTACAAATAAATCTATATATATTTAGAAAAAAGTTTTGATTTTTTGAAAAAATATCCAGATATTTTTTATTTTCGTGCGCAAAAAAACTCTTGGTGCTTTTCCAAGAGTTTTCTTTCGTTAAAATTTAATTACTTCTGCGCTTTCAATCACGATAGGCATCTTAGGCGCGTCGTACGCTTTTTCGCTGTCGCCTACAAGTGTATCCACAACGTCGCCGTATACAACGGACGTAAATTGACTTTTGTCACCATCGTACGTATCGTCGATATACGCATTAATTGCCGCTTGCAACGCCTTCAACTGCTCCACGCCGTCTTCGGTAAGCGTAGCAAATACGCAATAATCGTTGTTATCCTTTACCGTCGTGCCAAGGGAAATATAGAATTTGGACGTTGCGCTGTTTTCTTGATAATCGCGGCGCGATACGCCTTCGCCGTCGTTGCGTTGCACGTATACGTCCTTCGCTTCGTCCATTTCTTCATACGTCATAACAAGCGCGCCGTACTGTTCTTGCAACGCACCTTTCGTCACTTCGAAATCGTTTGCCTTGTGTTCGCCGTATAAGGTATACGTAGGCATTTGCCCGTCCTTATCCAACCAAACGCTTTGGGGGATATACGACGCAACCGTCGAATAGTAATTTTTATAAACAAGCTCTTTCGTGTCCGTCGCATAGGTATACGCACCGGTGTGCATTGCACTGCCCGCTTGGTAATCGTGTACGCAAAGCCCGTCGAAATAGTCGTTATCCACAAGCGCAAGGAAATGCTTTACCGTGGTGGGCGTAATCTTTCTGTACATAGTATATTCCAAATCATACGTTTCGCCGTTGAACGCAAGCGTCAAGCGCACTTTGGGTTGGTTGGTTTCGCACGCGCTAAACGTACCTACGCAAGCGGTAAGACCGATCACTGCCAAAGCGTTGCTTAAAATTCTTCTAAACTTTTTCATAATTGCCTTTAACTCCATACAATTTATCTACTATACTATTTTAACTTTTATTTTGCTTTCCGTCAAGTGCTTTTAGGATATTTTTCTCAATTTTTATGCAATTTACGCATTTATTGTGCAATTATGCCGTTCTACCTAAAAAATAGCATAAAAAAACGGACTGCTCGCACAGTCCGTTTTTTATTTGTAAGTTGATTATTGAAGTTCAACCGTTGCGCCGTTGTCTTTAAGAGCTGCTGCAAGCGCTTCAGCGTCAGCTTTTGCTGCGTTTTCTTTGATAACGCCCATAGCTTCAACTGCTTTCTTAGCGTCAGCAAGACCAAGACCCGTAGCTTCACGAACAACTTTGATGATCGCGATCTTGTTGGGACCGATGTCTTTCAATACAACGTTGAATTCCGTCTTTTCTTCTGCTGCGGGAGCTGCTTCTGCTGCGCCAGCTGCTGCGGGAGCTGCTGCAACTGCAGCGCTTACGCCGAATTCTGCTTCAAGTGCTTTTACAAGTTCGTTCAATTCAAGAACGGTCATAGCTTTTACTTCTTCAATAAGTTTTTGTACGTCCATAGTAATTTAATTCCTCCGATTTTTCTTTAATAATGATTTTTAATAATAGATTAGTTGTTTTCTTTTGCTTTTGCAATCGCGTCCAAAACACCAACGAATTTGGAAAGCGAAGATTGGAAGCAACCGAGCATTTTCGCGATGAGCGTTTCCTTGGAAGGAATCGCGGAAAGTTCTTTTACGCCTGCCTTGTCAAAATATTTGTTTTCAAGGTATGCGCACTTGGGAACGATCTTTTCCACCAGTGCAGGGTTTGCTTTGGTTTCTCTTGCGAGTACTGCAGCGCCGCTCGTTTCGTCTGCACAGAAGATGGTAGCCGTCGTACCGTTAAGGTCGTTGTCCATATCGGTGATGCCAAGATCGTTAAGTGCTTTTCTTACAAGCGTGTTTTTGTACACCTTGTATTCGCAGTTAGCTTCTTTGAATTTGTTTCTCAAAGCGGTAACTTCCAAAACGGTAAGTTTGTTATAGTCTGCGAGAACGATAGACTTGCTGTTTTGAATTTTCGCTTTGATTTCTTCAACTACTTGTTGCTTTGCTTGAATATTTGCCGACATATTTACCTCCTTTAAGCGTTTCCGCCTGTCGATAAAAAAACCTTATGCCGCAAGGCATAAGGACGCAATACGTTTCGTATATTTCCTTAAACCTCGACGAGTGGTTGCCCATTAAATCTACGATGCTCGTTTTCTACGGCTCAATTTACTATATTATTATATCATCTTCGTCAAAGGCAGTCAATCGTTTTTACCGCCTTTGACGAAAATTTCTTAAATTTTGTTACGCTTTCGTGGAAACTTTCACGCCGGGGCCCATCGTGGAAGCGATAACTACGCTCTTCAAATATTGACCCTTTGCTGCTGCGGGCTTCGCCTTAACGATTGCATCCAAAAGAGCGTTGAAGTTTTCGGTGATCTTTTCTGCACCGAAGCTCTTTTTGCCGATGGGGCAGTGAATGATTGCCGTTTTGTCAAGTCTGTATTCCACTTTACCAGCTTTTACTTCCTTGATTGCTTTTTCAACGTCCATCGTAACCGTACCGCTCTTAGGGTTAGGCATCAAGCCCTTAGGACCGAGCACACGACCGATACGACCAACCATACCCATCATGTCGGGCGTCGTAATCATAACGTCGAAATCAAACCAGTTTTCGTTTTGGATTTTTGCGATAAGCTCTTCTGCGCCTACGTAGTCAGCACCAGCTGCTGCCGCTTGGTCTGCTTTTGCACCCTTTGCGATAACCAAAACTCTCTTGGTTTTACCCGTACCGTTGGGAAGAACGAGTACGCCACGAACTTGTTGATCTGCTTGACGGGGGTCAACGCCCAAACGTACGTGCATTTCAATCGTTTCGTCAAAGTTTGCTTTTGCCGTTTCCAACAATACGGAAACTGCTTCGCCGATTTCATATTGCTTCGTCGTATCAAACGACTTTACGCTGTCTTGATATTTTTTACCGTGTTTCATTTTCTACCGCCTCCTTATTAGTCTTCGACGGTTACGCCCATACTGCGAGCGGTACCTGCAACCATGCTCATTGCGCTTTCAAGCGACGTGCAGTTGAGATCGGGCATTTTCGTCTTTGCGATTTCTTCCACTTGCGCTTTGGTGAGCTTACCAACTTTTACGCTGTTGGGCTTTGCGCTTGCCGTTTCAAGACCAAGAGCTTTCTTGATAAGAACGGGAGCGGGGGGCGTCTTCAATACGAACGTGAAGGAACGATCTTGATAAATCGTTACAACAACGGGAATAATGAGACCGGGTTTGTCTGCCGTTTTTGCGTTAAATTCCTTGGTAAAACCGGGAAGGTTGATACCGAACGGACCAAGCGTAGAACCTACGGGAGGGGCCGGGGTAGCTTTACCTGCAGGAAGTTGCAATTTTACGACTGCTGTGATTTTTTTAGCCATAAATATTTTCTCCTATTGTGGTTTTAACAAAGCGCCTTGAAAGATTTGACGCTTCTCCCACTTATTACCTTGTTTTGCGTCGCTTTTCCACGCGACGATATGGGGGGGGGATATTATTCCCCGTCTGCGTTTGTTTCGGGCAAAACTGCGTCCACTTTGCGGATTTGCGAATATTCCACGTCCACTTCCGTGCTTCTGCCGAACATAGTAGTGACAATTCTCGCCTTTTGCGCGTCGTTGTCGATTTCCTTGATAGAACCAAGGAAACCCTTCAAAGGACCGTCTTCCACTTCCACCGTATCGCCCACGGAGAATTCTTCCGTGTGTACGGGGTCTTCCAAGCGCATTTTACGGATTTCTTCTTCCTTCATAGGAATAGGACGGCCTTGCGGACCGCAGAAACCCGTTACGCCACGCGTACTGGTGACGTAATACCAAATTTGGTTGGTATAAATCATCTTGATGAACACGTAGCAAGGCAAAAGCTTTCTTTCGACAACCTTTTTCTTGCCGTTCTTTTCTTCGATGACTTCTTCCATCGGGATTTTCAAATCCACAATGTAATCGCCCAAATTGTTATTTTCGATAAGTTTTTCCAAGCTGTCCTTTACCATTGCTTCATAGCCGGAATAGGTATGAAGAATGTACCACTTGGGTTGTTCGTTCATCGGCATACTTACCCCTCCGATTACGAGATCAAGCCAAGCAGCCAACCAAGCAATGCGTCAATGCCGGTCACTACCGCAAGGAAAGCGCAAACGATTACGAGCACGATGCCCGTCGTTTTTAACACCGTCGTAAATTTAGGCCACGACACTCTTTTCAGTTCAGAGAACGTTTCCTTAAATTTAGCGCCTACGCGACGAAACCAACTGGGTTTCTTGTTTTTTGTTTTTGTTGCGTTTGCCATTGTGTACCTCAATGCGCGCGTACGTGTATATATAATAAGGAAATAAGCGTACGCGTCTTTGGATTATTTAGATTCTTTGTGTTCCGTGTGTTTTTTGCAGAACGGGCAGTATTTGCTCATAACAAGTCTGTCAGGATCATTCTTTTTGTTTTTGATACTGTCATAGTTTCTGTGCTTACATTCCGTGCATTCAAACGTAATTTTGGCTCTTGCCGTTTTGGTTGCCATAATCAAAACTCCATACAAAAAAATTACACCCCTCGCGGTGCGTGAAATAAGTTTACCACACTTTAAGGGGCTTGTCAATCTTTTTTATAAGATTTTTGTAATTTTTTTTATTTTTTAGGAAAATATTTTTTATATAAGGTTATATTCCTGTGCCAACGCCTTAAACAACGGCAAAGCGCGCTCAATTTGCTCCGTACTTACGCAATAGGCGATGCGTACCCAGCCCTTGCAGCCGAAATCTTCGCCGTTTACCAGCAACAATTCATACTTTTTCGCACGCTCGCAAAACGCCTTTGCATCCTCTTCCGCCGCCTTCATAAACAAGTAGAACGCACCGTCAGGATGCACGCAAGTAAAACCGTATTCCGTTAAAGCATTATAGAGTAAATCGCGGTTGGTTTTGTATACCTGCAAATCCGCCGTTAAACCGTCGCATTTTGCCGCTACGCGTTGGAAAAGCGCAGGCGCGCATACAAACCCAAGCGCACGCCCAGCACCGCATACAGCCGCGTATAAACGCTTGGCATCGCTTGCCTTGGGATTGACTGCAATATACCCTACGCGTTCCCCGGGCAAAGAAAGCGATTTGGAATAGGAATAGCACACCACCGTGTCGTCGTAAAAGCGCATAGGGCTTACGACCTGAACCTGCTTATCGTAGACAAGCTCTCTATACGGTTCGTCGGAAATCAAATAGATAGGCGCGCCCTGCTCCGCTGACTTTTCCTTCAAAATATCCGCAAGCATTTGCATGGTTTTTTCGCCGTACACCACCCCCGACGGATTGTTGGGAGAGTTGATAAGCACGCCCTTGGTATGCGGATTAATCGCTTTTTTGAGCGCGTCGAAATCGGGCAAAAGCGTTTCGCCGCTCGATTGCAACACGACGATTTTCGCACCCGCGTTTTCAATGAATACCTTGTATTCGGGGAAGAACGGCGCAAACACGATAAATTCGTCCTGTTCGCAGGTAAGCGCCTTTAAGGTAATCGTCAAGCTTGCCGCCGCGCCGCAGGTCATATACAAATCGTCGCCGCTTATTTGCACGCCGAAACGGCGGGTATAATTTGCCGCAATCGTATCGCGAACGGCTTTATCGCCCTGCGCGGACGTATAGCCGTGCAATTCCACCGACGGCATTTCGCTAACCAGCTTTGCAATCGTTTGATTGACGATAGCAGGCGCGGGCACGGACGGATTGCCGATAGAAAAATCAAACACGTTTTCCTTGCCGATTTCCGCTGCGCGCGTTTTGGCGTATTCAAAAATTTCACGGATGGTCGAACGCTTACTGCCAAGCGCATACATCGTTTCGTTTAACATATTTTCTCCTTTATTTTTCCTCCGTTTTCTTCGCCACAGCGATGTCTGTTTGCGCGGAAGCGGTATCCAGCGTTTGTCCTTGATAAAATTCTTCGTTCTCCGCAGACAAATCGTCCTTATCTTCGTTGGGGGTTAGCAATTTCCCTATGGAAATTTCTTTTGTCTTATGCGCAGTCAATCTCACGAACATACGCCCGATTTGCCAACCGATAGTCAGCACTGCCAAAACGCCCAAATAATAAGCAATCAGCGTTGCGCCGAAGCTGCCGAAAATATCCAAAAAGTAAATGCCGTAGCTGCCGTACGGGTTCATCCCGAAAAAGCTTCTGTGGAATACGTAGTTCAAAATTACGCCGAAGGTAATTACCGAATACATAAACACGATAGATTTTATCCAGTGTTCAAAATCCACTTTGATTTGCCTTGTTACCACCAAATACAAACCAAACAGCGACGCGTGCATATGGCAAAAAGCTTCGCTTGTGTACATAAACGTTGCTTCTTGGGTAAAGTTAAACAGATATGCTTGTTCGGGACTAATCAGCATCGCGCAGAACATACCGAAACTTAAAAACGCAATCGCGGACAAACAGTGTTCTCTCACGCCGTCGCTCATAAAATATAACAAGCCCACCATCGTAAAAATCATAGGACTGATATTGTCAAGCGTCATAAATTTTTCGTCCAGCCAGCCCCTTTGGAAATAGGAATAATTCCAGCAAAAGAAAAAAATGATATCGGTGATTACGAAAATACAGTTGAATGCTTTTATATTCAATTTATCACGATACAAACAGATAAGTGCCAACGAAAAGAAATAAATGAATAGCACGATACCTGCCATAAGCATCATATGCATACGCAGTACCCCCTTTTATTCTTCGTCATCCGCTCCGCTTTCGTCCGTCGTCTGATCTTCCGTGCTTTCTTCTTGCGGTTGATAATCCCAAACAAAGGTCGCCGTGCCCGTAAATGCGTCTGCCGCCCAGCCCGTTGGCTTGTCAAGCTCGGTTACGCAAGCATATACGGTGAACGTAGTTTGCGTAAACGCGCCGCTGCCGATGCTTTCCAGCGTTACGGGCAATACAATTTCCGCAAGCGAAGTGCAACCGGCAAACGCGCCTGCCCCGATGGAGAGTACGTTTTCGCCAAGCTCCACCGTTTCCAGCATTTCACAGCCGTTAAAGGCATTGTCACCGATTATTTGCACGTCGCCGTCCAAAGCAATTTCTTGCAAGCTTTCACAGCCGGCAAACGCATTGTCGCCAAGTTTAACAAGCGTGGACGGCAATTCGATTTTTTCAAGCGAAGTGCAACCGGCAAACGCATTATCGCCGATAGACAAAATACCGTCAAGCAAATAAATACTCTTGATCCCGTCGCAATTTTCAAACGCGCCGTCTTCAATACCGAGCACTTTTTTTCCATCGTGATATGCACCGATATAAATATCGCCCGTCAAATCCTTGAACGCGCCGCTAATCGTGCAATAATTGCTGTCGCCGTTTTCTTCGACAAAGCTGTATTCAATGCCGTAGCTGGTTTCATATTCCCAAATCGCCACGATGGTCAAATCGCGCGTTACCTTGCTGTACGACGCGCTCCATTTCAAGAAATAGCAACCGTCCTTGGTTGCCGTAGGCGGCGTTGCGCTTTGCCCTTGCGTAACGCGTTGCTCCAAATCGCCGCTAAGCAGCGTACCACCGTTCAAATCAAATTTAACCGTGTACGATTTTTTGCCTGCAAAGAAAATCATAAGCAAAATCGCGGCAATGGCAATAAATTCCACCACTAAAATGATAATCAATTTGATTTTTTGCTTCATATTCTTATTTTCCATGTCTCTTTCCTCCACGTTCTTCTATTTTATCACAAAAGCAATGCTTTTGACAATACTTTCTCGCAAAATTTCACCATTTACACACAATTTTCATAAAAATGCGTGTAAAATCAACCATTTTTTGGCATAAAAAGGGCTTGCCGTATAGACAAGCCGTGTTTTTTCTTATTATCTTTGTGCGTTTTCCGCCTTTTGACTTTCTACATAATATACAGAATTAGGACTGCTTAATGCACCGCCTTCGGCATCAGGAGGTAACCAACGCGGGCGTTTTTGCTCGTGTGCATTGTTATACCAACATTCTTGTTGCTTTTCTTCTTGCTTTTTATTGCGCTTAAAAAGTTTTTGAAAAAGTTTCATAAATACCCCCTTACAATTCTTTCTATACTGCTATTATATAACATTGAAAAAGTTTTGTCAAGTAGTTGATAAAAAAGGGCTTAAAAATTTCAAGCCCTTTCCCGCATTACACTTCTTCCACTGTAATTTTGAACATTTGCCCGTTAGGAATACGCATCAGCAACGCAAGGTCTTTGCGTTCGTATGTAGCAACAAACTCTTCCGTAATCACTTTCGCCAACTTTTCAAATAACTCTTCCGCCGTCGCCTTATTTACTTTTTGTTCTTCCATAATATGCTCCTTTTTTATTTTTTCATCAATCCGCGCGCTTTGGATTTATGTAATATTATTATACTATCTCTAGTACGGAAAATCAAGACTTTTGTCCGTAGTTTAGAAGATAATAAATAAAAATACAGCACTACTTTTGTCGTATTTTGTCGAAATTGTTGTAGGGGGGGGATAAAAGTGAACTTAACCATTTTTGCAGATAAACTTTCCGAACTAATATTTGACATCAAGAAAAACGTGCGCGAAGTTGCCAAAGAAACAAACATCGGCAAATCAACCATTTACGAATATTTGTCGGGAGAGAAGATGCCAACCTTGTGCAATCTTATAAAACTCGCCGACTACTTTGGTTGTTCCATTGACTATTTATTAGGATTAGAACAAGAAAATATAGAAAAACATTTTCAAGTTTGCAAACCATTTGCCCAACGTTTTCAAGAAATTTTACAATATTTTGCAATTAGTCGTTATCACTTAGAAAAAATAACGGGAATTGCAGAATCTGCGTTGTATTACTGGGCAAAAGGACAAAAATCGCCCACTTTAGAAAACATTTTGCTTGTCTGTGAGAAATTAGATTGTAGAGTCGATTTCTTCATCGGTCGCTCAAATATAAGATAAAACCATAATTATACAAACAAAAAAACGGCTTGGATTTTTCCAAGCCGTTTTCTTTATTCACCTGCAATTCGTTGCGGGGATTTTTACTAAATCAAAAATCATTATCTAGGATTTTTGATATTTGCTTGGGATACTGCTGATATACTTCGAGGGGCGATAATGTTATTATCTCAAACTAAAATCGTTTATTTTTGCATTTGATAATAACATAAATTGAGTAAAAACCCCTTAATCCGTCAACCCCAATAACCAATCTCTTGCATTGACACATCTAATCCCATTATATTGCACTTCGGGATTATCATCAAGTGTTAAAAGATACTTGGGATAATGGTCTCTTATTGTCTCTAATGCACGTAATTCCCTTTCCAAGGTTTTTTCATCACGAGCTGTCAACGCCACTTGAAAATACGTTGTTCCTTTACTATTTTGCGCAACGAAATCGACTTCGTATTCATCAACTTTGCCAACATACACTTCATAGCCGCGCCTTAATAATTCTAAATATACGACGTTCTCTAAAATACGCCCCATATCCGCTTGCTGCGAGCCAATCAACATAAAACGAAGTCCAATATCCACAACGTAATATTTTTCAAGCGTTTTTAGATGCTGTTTCCCTTTAATATTATAACGTTTCGCTTGGTAAACTATATAGCTTTCCGTTAAAGCCGACAAATACTTTTCTACCGTTTTCGTGTCGATTTTTCTTCCATCCGAAGTCATCGTATCGGCTATCTTTTTCGATGACAACGGATTCCCGATATTATCAAAAACAAAACGAAGAAGGCTTTTTAACATCATCGTATCGGAAATTTTCTTGCGGTTTACAATATCTTTTACTACAATCGTGTTATAAATTCCTTCTAAGTAATCTCGGGTTTCGTTCGGTTGCTCCTTCAACTCTAACGCATACGGGAATGAACTTTTTTGAAGATATTCCGTAAACTTAATCCCTCGATCGGACATACTTCCCGTACTTTCCATATATTCCTTAAAGGAAAGAGGCAACATTTCTATCTGCACATATCTACCCGAAATCAACGTAGCAATTTCACTTGACAGCATATACGCGTTAGAGCCTGTAATATACATATCCACATTCTTTTGGATATAGAGGCTATCTACAACCTTCGGGAAGTCTATAACGTGATGCACTTCATCTAAAAAGATATAGTTCATCTTTCCCTTAACCATACGTTCTTTCAGGTACGCATAGAGTTTTTTATAATTCGTCAATTCTTCATAATCAAGATTTTCAAAATTTATGGATATAATTTGCTCATCCAATACCCCTTGCTTTTTTAACCACTCTTGATATATTTCAAGCAAAGTTGATTTTCCGCAACGGCGAATGCCCGTGACAATCTTAATCAGTTGTTTATCTTTGAGTGCAATTAACTTATCTAAATACTCTTTTCTCTGAATTATCATAAATCTTCTCCTTTTTACTACGTTAATATTAACATATCAAAAAGAGAATGTCAAGTGATTTTTGGAATACAATCCAAAAACTTTTTATTTTCAATGTTTTTATGGATTGTATATTAAAAACTTCTATACTGTAAAAAAATATATATGTCTTTGCAATATGAAAAGCCGTTTACATATATATATTAGGAAAAACGCCCCTTAAATCGCCCGTTAAAATAGAGAAACGAGGAAGTTATTCAAGCTTAATTATAAAACGCGTTATTTAGGCGTTTTTGGGCTTCTAAATGCAATTTTTACATTACGCCACAAAAACAAAAAAAGGGCAGCTTCAAAAACTACCCTTTTTTGTATATTTTTATGCCATTTTTGGCTTATTTCGTCGCCCTCGGCGCACGGATATTCGCTTGCGCTGCGCTAAGGCGTGCGATGGGAACACGGTAAGGGGAGCAGGAAACGTAGGTAAGACCGATAGCGTGGCAGAATTCGATGGACGAAGGATCGCCGCCGTGTTCACCGCAGATACCGCAGTGCATTTCAGGACGAACTTTCTTACCGCCGTTTACAGCCATTTCCATAAGCTTACCAATACGCGTCGTGTCAAGTCTTGCGCACGGATCGGATTCGTAAATCTTGTTTGCATAGTATGCAGGCAAGAATTTACCGGCGTCGTCACGGGAGAAGCCGAACGTCATTTGCGTCAAGTCGTTCGTACCGAAGCAGAAGAATTCCGCTTCTTTTGCGATGTCTTCCGCCGTCAAGCAAGCTCTGGGAATTTCGATCATCGTACCTACTTCGTAGGTAAGAGCAACGCCGCTTGCCGCGATAACTTCGTCAGCCGTTTTCACAACGATGTCTTTTACAAACTTCAATTCTTTCGTTTCGCCCGTCAAAGGAATCATGATTTCGGGGATAAGCTTCCAGTCGGGATGCTTCTTCACAACGTTGATCGCTGCCTTGATAACCGCCTTCGTTTGCATCACTGCAATTTCGGGATAGGTTACGGTCAAACGGCAACCGCGGTGACCCATCATGGGGTTGAATTCGTGCAAGCTTGCGATGATGTCCTTAATTTGCGCAACCGTCTTGTTTTGTGCTTTTGCAAGCGCCGCGATATCTTCTTCGCTGGTAGGTACGAATTCGTGAAGGGGGGGATCCAAGAAACGAATGGTTACGGGGTAGCCGCCAAGCGCTTCAAACAAACCTTCAAAGTCCGCTTGTTGCATAGGTTCGATTTTTGCAAGCGCCGCTTCTCTTTCTTCTACGGTGTCCGCGCAAATCATTTCACGGAACGCGCCGATTCTGGAAGGATCGAAGAACATGTGTTCCGTACGGCAAAGGCCGATACCTTGCGCGCCGAACGCCACTGCTTGTTTTGCGTCTTCGGGGCTGTCTGCGTTGGTTCTTACGCCAAGCGCTTTGTATTTGTCTGCAAGTTCCATAATTCTGCCGAAGTAACCGGAGTTAGGGTCTGCAGGAACGGTTTTAATAAGCGTGTCGTAGATGTTACCCGTAGAACCGTCCAAGGAAAGCACGTCGCCTTCGCGGAAGATTTTACCGGCAAGCTCAAACCACTTTTCTTCTTCGTGCATTTTGATGTCGCCGCAACCGGATACACAGCACGTACCCATACCGCGCGCAACAACTGCCGCGTGCGACGTTTGACCGCCGCGTACCGTCAAGATACCTTGTGCATATTTCATACCTTCGATATCTTCGGGGGACGTTTCCAAACGAACAAGAATTACGTTTTCGCCTTTCTTGCCTTCGATAACAGCATCTTCTGCCGTGAATACGATTTTACCAGCAGCCGCACCGGGAGAAGCCGCAATACCTTTACCAACTACGTTGTTCTTGTCTGCGTCTTTCAATGCTTTTGCGTCGAATTGAGGGTGAAGAAGCATGTCTAAGCTCTTCGCGTCGATTTGCATAAGCGCTTCTTTTTCGGTAATCATGCCTTCGTCGATCAAATCGCAAGCAATTTTGATAGCAGCCGCCGCCGTTCTCTTACCGTTACGCGTTTGGAGCATGTACAATTTCTTGTCTTGAATGGTGAATTCCATATCTTGCATATCACGATAGTGATTTTCAAGGATATCGCAAACTTTCAAGAATTGTTCGTACACTTCGGGGAACACTTCTTTCATTTGTTCGATGGGCATCGGAGTACGAACGCCTGCAACCACGTCTTCGCCTTGTGCGTTGGTCAAGAATTCGCCCATCAAGCCCTTTTCACCCGTTGCAGGGTTACGCGTGAACGCAACGCCCGTACCGGACGTTTCGCCCATGTTACCGAACGCCATCATTTGTACGTTTACTGCCGTACCCCAGCTGTAAGGAATATCGTGGTCCATACGGTAGATGTTTGCACGGGGGTTGTCCCAAGAACGGAATACAGCTTTTACTGCTTCGAACAGCTGTTCTTTGGGGTCGGAAGGGAAATCCTTGCCAAGTTGCTTTTTGTATTCTGCCTTGAATTGATTTGCAAGGTCTTTCAAATCGTCTGCCGTAAGTTCAACGTCTTGCGTAACGCCTTTCTTTTCCTTCATTTCATCGATGAGCTTTTCGAAGTATTTTTTACCTACTTCCATAACTACGTCGGAGAACATTTGGATAAAGCGGCGATAGCAGTCCCAAGCCCAACGGGGGTTACCCGATTTGGTTGCAAGGGTGTTTACAACTTCTTCGTTCAAACCAAGGTTCAAGATGGTGTCCATCATACCGGGCATGGACGCACGTGCACCCGAACGAACGGATACAAGCAAGGGATTTTCCTTGTCGCCGAATTTCATGCCGCAGATGGCTTCCATCTTTTCGATGTATTCCATAATTTCTGCTTGAATAGACGGGTTGATTTGCTTACCGTCTTCATAGTACTGCGTGCATGCTTCCGTCGAAATAGTAAAGCCTTGGGGAACGGGTAAACCGATGTTGGTCATTTCCGCAAGGTTTGCACCTTTACCGCCAAGGATTTCACGCATTTTTGCATTGCCTTCCGTGAAGAGATAGCAATATTTTTTTGCCATTGTTATAATACCTCCAAAAATGTTTAATTTCTTTTTTTATCGTTTCAAAACACAAAAATAGACGCGCCCGCACCCTTCTCTCATAGGCGCGCGTGTGTCCTATTTATTGTCTTGTGCATATTATTTTATAACAAACGAAAAAAAATATCAAGTCTTTACAAACGCATTTTCGATATTTTTTCACAAAATTACGGAATTTTTACGTTTTTTTCTTGCGCTTACAAAAAAAGAGAGAAAAGCAAAGCGCAAACACACTTGTTTTCTCTCTTCTCATTATCTGTTTTTCACGATTGCTTACTGCATTTGAAAAAATGCCTTTTCGCCCGAAAGCAGCTGGTCGTCTAACGCCCACTCACCGTTTTTCTTGATGATGCCAAATTGACACTCTTTCGCCGTTTCAAACACGTCCGTGCCGTCGTAACCGACGATTTTATCCGCCATAACGTCTAAAAGACGTTTCGCTTCGGGAGTAAAGCGCGAAGTGGTGATAAAAATACCGCGGCAGTTTTGCTTTCCGTCCTTGGCTTGACGGCAAGCGCACGCGCCGATAAATTGCTGCAAAAGCGTTTCGCCGACCACCCACAGCTTTTCGTCGCCCTTGTCGGGATCCCAGTTTTTCGACTGTATGTAGATGGTTTCTCTAAACCCAAGCTTATCCGTAAGCTCGATTTCGCCGTCGATACCGCCGTCCCTATCGCCCGATTTGATGCGCAATCCTTCTAACCGTCTACCGTTTTGGCGCGAATATTTTTCCAGCAAATACACCGAATAGTATTCAAAATAATCGCCGCCCAAACGGTGCAATTTCGCCAAAAACGCCGCTTGCAGTTTTTCTTCCGCCGTAAGCGGTTTTTTTACGGTTACGATACGGGGCGGCTTGTTTGTGGAAACAACAACCCTTTTTTCCGTTTTCGATTGTACTTCTTGTTCTTTGGGTTTTGCTTTTTTCTTATCTTTTTCTATTTCGGGATTTGGCAACGGTTTCTCCCTTTTCTCCGGAATATCCGTAACTCCCTTTACCTTTTCCAGCAAAAAGCTTACGTCCATAAGCGTACCCTTGGGCTGGGAGATCTCTTTCTTTTCTTCCGTTTTTACAGGCGTTGCAAGCGCTTGTTCTTCAAACGCTTCTTCCGCTTTTTCTATCGGTTCTTCTTGGGGATTTTGCGAATTTTCTTCCGCAATTTCCACTGCCTTTTCTTGCGTTTTCGCCGTCTTTTTCGCGCGTTTTTTGGGCGCGGGTTTTTCTTCCGTTGCCGTTTCGTCCTTTATAGGTTGGGGCTGGTTTTCCGGCGTTGTCGGCACAACGGGCGCGATGGGTAAAACGGGCGCGGCAGGCAACGGTTCTTTTTTCTTCTTCGCCGCTTTTTTTACGGGTTTTTCCTGCGTTTCCGACGCTACTTCTTCCGCTGTTTCCGCTGCTGCTTCCGCGGTTTTTTCGCTCTTTTTCTTCGTTGCTTTTTTCGTCGTTTTCTTTTTGCTTTCTTCCTGCGGTTTGGCTTCTTCCGTAGGCGTTGTTTTCGCGTTCAACGCGTACACGCCCCCGTCAAACGCCACTTCGCCGTCCTTTTTCATCACGTCCAAAACCGAACCGATACGCCCCTTCACGTCGTTGGGATTTTCCGTGTCTTCGCCTTGAAAACGCTTGGTGTACTCATTTGCCGCACTCTCAATCAACGCACTTGCTTTCAAATCGCCTTTTTCCAGCAGTTCCTTGATGAGATTTTTCGCGGCGTCGCGTTTTTCCGCCCGTGTCTGCACGGGCTTTTCCTGTGTCTTTTTTGCTCTTGCCATTTGCTTTTTTACGGTGGAGCAAGCCGTAATATCCTTATAAAATTTGATTTACCGTCGCTCCTTTTTTCACTCTTCTTCGCAAAGCCGTATAAATTCGCCCAAGCTTTCAAAATTTTCTTCCGTCTTTTCGGTAAGATACGCTTTTATAAGCCGTAATGCGCGTTTTTTGCCGCCTTGGCATTTTTCCGCATCGAAAGTGAGCCCTGCGCATTTGCGTAAGGTAAAGTAGGTCGACTGACTTGCACGCTCTCCTGCCGTGCATCGCGAAAACGTGGTAAATCGTCCGTCCGCGAAGTCAAACCAAAGTTTTTCGCCGATATCCCCGTCGCACTCTTCCAAATAGGAAAGGTCTATGGGATATCCGCTTTCTCTAAGGGCAGTAAGGAGAAAGGTAACGAGCGCTTCCGCCGTATCTTCGCCCGCAAGACACAGCGCTTTCAAGCACTCGATAAATGCAATGAACAACCCCTCAAAGCGTTCGTTTTCAAGGGATAGCCCACGGCATATTTCCGCCGCGGCGCACGCAGCGTAAAAGGCGTTCACGTCCAGACGAAGCTCAAAAAAGCTTTCGTGTAAGTACGCGGCGGTCACCGTGTAGCGTCCGCCTTTTTCCGCTAAAACGTATTCCGCAAAACAAAAGGGCTGCGCGGCAAATGCCAGCTTTGCCTTGGGGTTTTTTACGCCGCGAATCCCCGCCGTAATTTTTCCAAGCGATGGGGAAAAGAGCGTAAGGAGCTTGTCGTTGTCTTTATAATCGATGGCTTTTAACACCACCGCTTCCGTTTTTACGTCCATGCTCCGCTCCTTTGCAATCTTTTGTTTTTTGTGTGTATCACTTACGGCGCATCAAGTCGTAGTACAGCATATAATAACTCACGCTGCCCGTTTTTTCAAACAGTTTCCACGCCATCTTCGCCGCTTCGTTTTCTTGTCCTTTATCGCGCATAGTTTTTCCCCCTTACAAACAGTTTGCGGAGAGAAAAACCTTTTCATACGCTTTTAATCACCCATTTCGTCGTAGCCGTATTCGCGCAACAAATTAGGTCTGTCGCGCCAGTCTTCTTTGACTTTTACGTATGTGGTCAAGAACACCTTTGCGCCCAAAAATTTTTCCATATCCTGACGGGCATAGGACGAAACTTCCTTTATCGCCTTGCCCTGCTTGCCGATTAAAATGGCTTTATGGTTGGCTCTTTCGCATACGATATCCAAATTCACTTCGTACACGCCCCCGTCGTTTTTGAAAAATTCGTTGATAACGATGGCGATGCCGTGCGGAATTTCCTTATCGAATTTGAGCAGAATTTTTTCACGCATAATTTCGGAAATCATAAACCGTTCGCTTTTATCCGACACGATATCTTCGTGGAAAACGCGTTCGCCTTCGGGCATTTGCTCCGCCAAAAATGCTTTAAGCGCCTGCACGTTTTTGCCCTTTCTTGCCGACACGGGGAACACGTCTACGTCCAAGCCCGAATCGGCGAACTTCGCCATATCCAAAGGAATATTCTCTTTGGGCATAATATCAATTTTCGTGTACGCCACCGCCATAGGAATATCCAGCGCCTTATATTTTTTCATCAGCGTGAAATCTTCTTCCGTCAAGCCGTTATGCCCGTCCACGACGTACAAGACGAAATCCACGTCGCGCGCGCTGGTTTCCGTCGTGCGCATCATCATATCGGTAAGCGCGTTTCTCGCCTTGTAAATACCGGGCGTATCCACGAATACGATTTGATATTCGTCTTCCGTCAACACGCCTAAAATTCTGTCGCGCGTCGTTTGGGGCTTGGGCGACACGATGGACACCTTTTCCCCTACCATTACGTTTATCAGCGTGCTTTTACCGGCGTTCGCTCTGCCGATTACCGCCACGTAACCACTTCTCATTTTGCCTTTCTCCTTTAGCTTTTTCCTTTACTCCCTAGTAATGCCCAGCTTTCCTAAAATCAGCTCTTCTTTTTCACGCATTTGCGCGCGGTCTTCGTCCGTGATATGGTCGTAGCCCAAGCAGTGCATAATGCCGTGCAACGTCAAATAGTGCATTTCTCTTTCCAACGAATGTCCGTATTCTTCCGCCTGCTCTTTGGCTCTTTGCGTGCAAATGGCAATACTGCCCAAAAGCAAACGCCCGTCTTCGTCAATATCGTAAGGGTGCTCCTTTTTGCGTATTGCTTGTCCTTTAATGCCGTCCATCGTGGGAAAACTAAGCACGTCCGTCACCTTGTCTATACCGCGCAGTTCGCCGTTCAAACGCTTGATTTCTTCTTCGTCGACAAAGCAGAGCTCCACGACCAGCGTCACGTCGGTTTCCACGAAATCAGCAAGCGCCGCACATAATGCGCCGCGCGCGTTTGCAGGCAACGCGTCGCCGTCGCAATCGATTGCAAACTTTCTCATTCGTTTTCCCCTTTCGTGCCGAATTCGGTACGGCGGTATCTCAAATTTGGATATTTGATACGGTGATGATATACGCCCGTCAACGCATTGACCAGCGCTTGACGGATTTTCGTCAAATCCGCCATCGTGATGTCACATTCGGCAAACTGTTCCAAATCCATACGCTCTTCGATAACGGCGCGAATTGCGCGTTCCGCTTCTTCGGGCGCGCGTGCGTTGACCGCGCGTACCGCCGCTTCCGAAGCGTCGCAAATCATAATAATCGCGGCAATTTTCGTTTGCGGTTTCGGACCGACGTAAGAGAAATCTTCGATGTTCAATTCCCCATCCGTCATTTTGAGCGCCTTTGCGTAGAAATAACGAATAGGCATCGTGCCGTGGTGCTGCAACGCTACGTCCGCAAAAAATTCGGGTAAGCGGTGATTTCTAATGAGCGTATACCCGTCCCTTGCGTGCGAACGGATAATGTCTGCGGAAAGCTCGGGCGTCAGCTCGTCGTGCAGGTTGTAATCGCCTTGGTTTTCCGTAAAGTGTTCGGGATAATGCAATTTACCGACGTCGTGATACAGCGCCGCCGCGCGCGCGTAGTCGACGTTTTCGCCGATTGCCGCCGCGCTGGCTTCCGCAAGCTGCGCCACCAGCATAGAGTGATTGTACGTGCCGGGCGCTTCTTCTTTAAGCTTTTTCAAAATCTTCGCGTCGGAGCTGGTAAGCTCACGCAAACGGAATACCGTTAAGCAGTTAAAAATATATTCAAACGGCGGCAGTAACGCCAAGAATAAAACTGCCGACATCAGCGCGCCGAACACGCCGTAGCCCATTTGCAGGAAAATGTTTTGGAAGAGCGTCAAATCGCCGACCTGTAACATTTCGGGGCTGATAATCGCCGTCAATTCCAAAAGGAAAATAACGAAAATAATGGGCGCAACTACCACCAAACCGATACCGATAACACCAAAACGCGTTCTTGCTTTTGACGCGCTGAAAATGGCAACCATCCCTGCGGAAAAGGCAATCAAAAGCGAAGAATATCCTTCTTTCATGGTTACGTTAGGCACGGCAAACGTATCGATTGCAAACACCAACAACGCGCAGATCACATTTAAGAAAATGGCTTCCTTTCTGCCCACAAGCATAAGCATCATCAGCGCTACCAACGCCACGGGGCGCGCGTACAGGGAAATTTTATAGCCGATAAAGCACGAAACAATCATGTATAAACTAAGCAACGTGAATACGAGAGAAATATTTTTACCGCGCTCCAAAATTTCTCTGTTTTCAAAAAAGAAATAGAAATACGTGATAACGAACAACAGCAAAACGCAAAACACCGCGTACAAATAGCTTGCACCGTTTTGTTTTACCATATCGATAATCGCCGCATCGCCGTCGCTAAACACGGCAACCGCCGCCAAAATAATGAAAATCATAAAGTGCAGCAAAAAGAAACTTACGCTTCTAACCGTATCTCTTTTCGTCCACCGTTTGTCGAATTTTCTATTTATCATTTGTTTTTCTCCTTCCGCGTTTGTTCGCGGCTTTCTCCGTCTCCTTCCTTATTTTCCGCCCTTGCCGCGTCCGCTTCGTATGCGCGTATGATGCGCATAACCAACGGATGGCGTACTACGTCTTTTGCCGTCAGCGTGCATATCCCCACGCCGTCCACGCCGTCCAACACGCGCGTCGCGTGCAAAAGTCCGCTTTGTTTTCCGTCTAAATCGATTTGCGTAACGTCGCCGGTGATAATCATCTTACTGCCTTCGCCCATACGCGTCAAAAACATTTTCATTTGTTCTTTCGTGGTGTTTTGCGCTTCGTCCAAAATGATAAATGCGTTAGAAAGCGTCCTACCGCGCATATACGCTAACGGGGCAACTTCTATATTGCCTTTTTCCATAAGCTTTGCATACGTTTCCACGCCCAGCATTTCTTGCAAAGCGTCGTATAACGGCCGTAAATACGGATCGACCTTTTCTTGCAAATCCCCCGGTAAAAAGCCCAGCTTTTCCCCTGCTTCCACCGCAGGACGGGTGAGAATAATTTTTTCCACCTGCTTGCTTTTGAACGCCGAAACCGCCATGGCTACCGCCAAATACGTTTTCCCCGTACCTGCCGGCCCTACGCCGAATACCACCGTGTTTTTCTTAATCAAATCCACGTACGCTTTTTGCCCGACTGTCTTGCATTTGATTTGCTTGCCGCGCGCCGTAATGGCTACGATTCCGTCGCCAAGCAGCGCAATCTCTTCTTCCCTGCCTTCCTTGGCAAGCTCAATGCAATACGCAATTTTTCTTTCGTTGATTTCTTCGCTTCCCGAAGCCAAGCTTGCGCAAAGCGCCGTGAGCGCCTTGTACGCCACGTTGACGTTTTCTTCTTCCCCTTCCAAGCGGATTTTTGTGCCTTCCACGTAAGCAGAAACGGATAAATTCCGCGTTAAAAAGTTCAAGTTTTCGTCAAACGCGCCCAAAATGCGCACCAGCTTGTCTACCGACTTAATATCTACCGTTTGTTTGAATTTTGCTTTTTCGCCCAAAGTATATCCCCCTTGGCTTGTGTTATGTATGCTTTTTATAAATTGATTGTTTGTACTACCGTGTATTCGCAACGCACGCGATAGCCCGTTTGCAAGGGCGTAGCCACTACCGATTGCAAGCAATCGTTTTCGGTCAACGCGATTTGTAAATACGCCTGCGCAAACGCCTGTTCTTGCGTTTCCACGTCGAAGGCCTGTTCGTACGTACACGCGATATAGGCGCGCGCGACGACATCGACGTTTTTCCGTTCTCCGCTCTCCGTTTGCACGTACGCCCCGACCAGCGTATCGCCTGCCTGCACGCTATCCCCCGCTTTTTTCAAAAGCGTTCCGCTAAGCGCTGTGAGCGAGAGCAACGTTCCCGAGCGGCTTGCTTTCATATCGCCGTGCACACGCATTTCGCCCAAGAAAGGCGACAGCTGTATTTCCACGTACAAAAATACGCCGTGTTTTTGCAAGGAACAAAACTCTACGTTGGGTATACGCAACAATTCCGCTGTTACGCCGTCCGCCTTTTTTGCATCGTAAGGCATAAACAGCTTTACGCCGTGATTTTCAAGCGCCATACGCGCTTCGCGCGCATACGTGGTGTCGCCTACCGTTTTCACGCCCAGCACCAAGCCGTCCGCGTACAGCGTTCCCACGCAAAATACTAGCGCGCCCAAAAGCAGCCCGATGCGGTTTTTCAGCTTTTCCACATATTTTGCAAGCCCCACCGCGCCCGTTTTTTGCGCAATATACGAAGTATATTCGCCTATATTATAGCACATGGACGGGAAAATTGCAAAAACTTTTTGACAATCTTTTGCGTTTACAAGCAAAACTATCTCGTTTTTTTGCGTTTTTTTGACGTTATATACAGGAATTTGCGCTCTTTTCAGCCGCAACAGCGCACGCTCGGGCATATTGCCTTGAATACGGAATTTATGCTTCCCCCAAGAGAAAAAGCAAACGCCTTCACGGATAATTTTCATATCGGCGTTCCGTCCTTGCCGAAAAATTGCACGGCGCGCACTTTGCCTTTCAGCCGTAAATCCCCGTCGCAATATTTCCCGATAGACAAATCCACGCCGTCGATTTGCAGGCTGGCGTGCGGAAAATACAGCACGATTTGTTCGCTGGAAAAATCCCCCACCGCTTTTACGCCTTCAAAATACCCACCGCCGCCTATCCACAGCGTACAGCGCGACGTTTTTACGTTTTCTTCCCCGACAATCTCTTTGAAAAGCTCCATACACGCCCCCTTTTTGGTTAGTATATGCAAGCGCAAAAACAGATATTACAACAAAAAACCATGGGGCAGGTACGTGTTGACTTAATCGTTTACATCAAGCAAATTGCCCATTGTACAGCGTTGCATACGCGCCGCCCTTTTGCAGCAGCTGCGCGTGTTTGCCCATTTCCACCACCTTGCCGTTTTCCATCACCAAAATGACGTCGGCGTTCAAAATGGTGGAAAGCCGATGCGCTACGATAAAGGTAGTTCTGCCTTGCATAAGCGTGTGAAATGCGTCGCTTATCTTCATTTCCGTGCGCGTGTCGATAGACGAAGTGGCTTCGTCTAAAATGAGCATAGGCGGCAGGGAAAGCATAATCCGCGCGATACACAAAAGCTGTTTTTGTCCTTCGGACAAAGCGCCGTGTTCACTCAAAATCGTATCGTAGCCCTTTTCCATACGCTTGAAAAAGCTATGCGCGTGCGCCGCTTTCGCCGCCGCTATCATTTGTTCATCCGTTGCGTTGGGCGCACCCATTTTAATATTTTCGCGCACCGTGCCGTATTTGAGCCACGTTTCCTGCAAAACCATACCGTAATTTTCACGTAGGGATTTGCGCGTTACGTCGCGCACGTCGTTGCCGTCTACGCAAATTGCGCCCGATTGCACGTCGTAAAAGCGCATCAAAAGATTGATAAGCGTCGTTTTTCCGCTACCCGTTCTACCCACGATTGCCACGCGCGAACCCGATTGCACCTGCAAGGACAAGTCTTCAATCAGCGGTTTATCCGCGTTGTAAGAAAAATACACGTTATCAAGCAACACGTTGCCTTGCGCATTTTGCAAAGTTTTATTTTCCGTGTCCGTCGGCTCTTCCTGCTCGTCGATAAACGCGAAAATCCGCGCCGCGCAAACAAACGAACCCTTGAGTTCGGTAATCACGCCCGAAATTTCGTTAAAGGGCTTGGTGTATTGATTTGCATACGATAAAAATTTGGTCAGTCCGCCTACGGTAAAGCCGCCGCCTGCCACGTGAAACGCACCCAACAGCGCCACTGCCGCGTACACCAAATTATTGATAAACCGCGTAGACGGGTTGGTAAGCGAAGAATAGAAGGTAGCGTTGAGCGACGCCTTTTCCAAGCGTTCGTTGATTTGCGCAAATACGCGCTCGTTTTCCTGTTCGTGCGCAAACGCTTGCGTGGTTTTAAGCCCCGAAACGGCTTCTTCCGTGAAGGAAGTTTGCTCCGCGCGCGCCGCCGCCTGCTCTACGAAAAACTTATGCGTATGCGTAGCGACAAACCGCGCCACGAACAAGGACGCAGGCGTTAAAACAATCACCAACAGCGCAATTTTCCAGTTGGTCAAAAGCATAAAGGCAATCGTGCCCAAAATGGTCGTCAAGCCCGTGAAAAACTGCGTAAAACCCATCAGCAAACCGTCGGCGAACTGATCGGCGTCCGCCGTCACCCTGCTCACCGTATCGCCGTGGCCGTGCGTATCAATGTACTTTAAAGGCAGCTTGCCTATCTTATCAAAAGCGTCTTTGCGCAAATCGCGTACTACGTGACAGGAAACGTAATTGTTGCACAAGCTCATCAGCCACTGTGCGATTGCCGAAACGCCCACTGCCACCGCAACGGATATAAAAGTGCGTTGCAATGTTGCCCAGTCCACGCCGTTTTGCACAATACAGTCAATCGCGTCGCCGAACAGCACAGGCACCAGCAACGCGCCTGCCACCGACACAAGCGCAAAGAAAATACTGCCAGCCAAGGCAAGGGGATATTTGCCCACGTAAGAAAGTACGCGTTTTAAGGTAGAGTTTTTCATACCGCACCCCCTTCTTCGCCGTATTGCGAACGGTAAATTTCGCGGTACACTTCACACGTTTGCATCAGCGTTTCGTGCGTACCTACGCCCACCGCTGCGCCGTCGTCCAAAACGATAATTTTGTCCGCGTCGCGTACAGACGAAGTACGTTGCGACACGATAAACACCGTCGTTTTCAACGCGCGTATGGCTTTACGCAAAGCCGCGTCCGTGGCATAATCCAACGCGGAAGAACTGTCATCCAAAATTAAAATTTCGGGTTGCCGTACCAAAGCGCGCGCAATCGTCAAGCGTTGCTTTTGACCGCCGGAGAAGTTTTTGCCGCCCTGCGCCACCGCCGCGTCCAAACCGCCTTTTTCGGCGATAAACGCATCCGCCTGCGCAATTTTGAGCGCTTCCCAAAGCGCTTCATCCGTTGCGTCCGCTTTGCCCCACAACAAATTATCGCGCACCGTGCCCTTGAATAACACCGCCTTTTGCGGTACAATACCGATGCGTTCGCGTAAATACGGTTGCAAGCCCTTTTCGCGCACGTTTTTGCCGCCCACGCATACCTGCCCTGCGCTTACGTCGTAAAAATGCGGCAAAGCGTTAATGAGCGTCGTTTTCCCACTGCCCGTACCGCCGATAACGCCTATCGTTTGTCCGCGTTCTGCCGTAAAGGAAATATGTTCAATGGCAGGTTCGGCGTTTTGCGTATATTGCACGGACACATTATCAAAAACGATAAACGGCTTATCCGTTTCCCCGTCGCCGTCTTCGTCTGTTTGCAAGGACGGCTGCATTTCCAGCACCGCTTGAATACGGCTTCCGCACGCCGCCGCCTTAGTAATGGTGACAATCAAGTTGGCAAGCTTGATAAGCTCAATCAAAATTTGCCCCATCAGGTTGTACAGCGCAATTACGCTCCCCTGCGAAAGCGCACCGCCGTCTACGCGGATAGCGCCCGTGTACAAAAGCAAAATGATTGCGCCGTTGACAAGCACGAACGTTAAAGGGTTGGTGATAGCGGCAATCGCGCCGACGAACTTTCTCTCTTTCGTCAAACTATCGTTGCGCGTAGCAAACGCTTTGCGTTCGCTTTCTTCCCTGCAAAAAGCGCGAAGCACTCTTGCCCCCGTCAAATTTTCACGCGTAGAAAGCACTACGGCGTCTAATTTGGACTGCGCCTTTTTGTATAAGGGCATACAAATCCCCATCACGGCAAATACGACTACCGCCAACGCAAAAATGGCAAGCGCGAACACACCGATACTTTTCGGGTCAATAAAGAAGCCCGTAATCATCGCGCCGAACACGATAAAAGGGGAACGCAAAAACAAACGCAAGGTCAAATTGACGCCCGATTGAAATTTATCCACGTCGCCCGTCATACGCGTGAGCATCGTCGCCGTACCCATATTGTCAATATCTTTATAAGAAAGCGATTGCAGTTTCTTAAACAGCGCAAAACGAATACTTGCCGACACGCCCGTCGCCGTTTTTGCCGCAAAATATTGCGCAATCACCGCAAACAAAAATCCAAATAACCCGAACGCCGCCAACACCAAACACATCTTGACGATATACGGCTTGTCCGCATACGGGTAACCCCCGTTTTCAAACGCGCCCAAGCCGCGGTCGACGATCAATCCTACGATAATAGGCACAAGCAGTTCAAAGGTCGCTTCTAATAATTTGAAAAGCGGCCCTAATATGCTTTGCCATTTATACGCTTTGAAATATGGTAATAACTTTCTCATAAAACTCCTAAAGCGCTCTCGCTTGCATGTATTATAACACATACGCGCGCGAAAACGCAACAAAAACACCGCGAAAAAATGAAAAACGGAGTAATGTTACTCCGTTTTTTTAACTTTTTTGTTAAATATTTACCATCGCACACACGCACGTAGCGCGTTTGACGCCGTTTATTTTTCGTCCGTCTTTTGCATGCTCGTGAGTAAAAACCCCTTATAAATGGCTTTGAGCGCCCTGATTTCCACCAAACGCTGTCCTTCTTCCGTGGACGAAATGCGTTCGTTAGCTCTGCGAATACGCAACACGTTGAACATCTTGTTGGAAACGATTAAAAACACGATAAAAAACAGGAAGCTCGCCGCACCGCAAATAATCGTCGGCAGGATAAACCTATCGTCCTTGACCGTCGGGATTTTCAACGCAAACACAATCGCCAAAACCAAACACGCAACCAAGGGCAAGCCGGCAATCGCCGTGTGTAAAGCCGTTTTCTTTAAGCGGTCTTTGAGCACTGCACGACGGGCGATTTGCTTGCTTTCCACGTTTTCAACCAAAGGTTGTTCTTCCGCTTCCAGCTCCTGCATACGCGTTGCAAACGCCGTTTGATATTGCTCGCGCAAAATATCCACCGCTTTATAGCCAACGTCCGCTTCCAAATTTTCAAAATCGGCGTTGACGTATTCTTCCGCAAGCGCGTCGGGGTTGGTAAAATCAGCAGTTTTCGCACGCCAGTAGCCCACCGACGCCTGCGTGGGCTCGTCATCCAGCCAAAGCGCCTTTTCAAACTGCAATTCCGCCGCGTGGTAGCTACCCGTTGCCAAGTGTTCTTCCCCTTCGCGGCAATATTTTTTGTATTCTTCCAAACGCGCCGCCGCGTCTTCTTCACGGCGTTTTTTGAGCGCCATCGCTTCTTCGGGCGTAAGCGTAGCCAACTCTTCGTCGTCTTCATCCCCGTCAAACACAGGAAACTCAAACAACGCTTCTTCCATTTCTTCCGGTTCTTCCGTGGTTTGCACTTCGCCGTCCACTTCCGCGTCCGTCACGTCTACAAACCCGTCCTTGGTCTTTTTCAGCTTGACGCCGCGGCCGTATTCATCATCGATAATTCTTTCTTCCATATTTTTCTCCTATTTATTCGTTTGCGTTTTCCGTTTCTTCTTTGGAAAGCACGAACGGATTTCTCCAAGCTTTTTTCTCGCGCGGTACGATGGTTTTTATCACCTGCGCGCGCAATTTTCCTTTCACTCTACTCTTTGCCCACGCACAAAGCTCTTTATGTTCAAAAAGCGCCAACACGCCGCTACCGCTGCCTGTCATTACCGCGCCGATAGGCGAAAAGGAAAGCGCCGTTTCCATCGCGTTTTGCACGTCGCAATTCAGGCGCGCCGCAGGCAAATACAAATCGTTCGTCAAATACCTGCCCACGTCGTTTATGCGGTTTTCCTGCAAACAGGCAAGCAAATTTTCCGTTGCGTTTTCTATCGTTTTCGGCGTGGGATTTGCGTCGTATTCCTTATAACACGCCCCCGATGAAACGGACGAACGGGGCGTTAAAAGCAAGAAATGCAACTCATTTGCAAGGGGCAGTTTTTCCACTTGATTGCCGCGGCCGCGCATACGCGCAAAACCGCCGTCCAGCATATACCGCGTATCGCTGCCAAGCGCATCGGCAAGCTCTTCAACCGCCTTTCTATCGTCAATTTTATACAGCTTTGCCATGCCGTTCAGCACCCCTGCAACGTCGGCAGACGAACCGCCAAGCCCTGCGCCGATAGGGATATTCTTATACACCGTAATATACGCGCCGTCCACCCCGAACCGTTTAGAAAACAGCTCCGCCGCCTTCAAAGCGTTGTTGTCTTGGGGCGCAATATTTTCACTGCCCTGTCCGTGCATCGTGACAGACGAAAGTGCGCCTTTGCGTTTTCTCAAAACGATATAATCAAACAAATCCACGCTGGACACCAACGAATCCAGCATATGATATCCGTCCTTTTGCCCAACGATTTCCAACGTTAAATTGATTTTTGCATACGCCTTGATACGAACTGCCATAACGTTTCCTTTAAAAATACGGCAGGGAAACACCCCTGCCGTACGGTTTGTTCTATGGTATTGTACCACATTTTTACACAAATTTCAATATATTCAAAGCGTATTTTGCGTAATTTTTACGAAAATCAATGCAACTGCCGATAAATAAAGATACTTTCGCCCTGTTTGACGGGAAATTGCAGGTTAGGATTACTCTTCACTACTTCGTCGGGATCGCATTGTAAACGCTTCGCCACGTCCCAAAGCGTTTCCCCTGCATACAAAACGTACATAGACACCGCCGCGTCCTTTGCCGCGCGCGTTTCCCCTTCTTCCACCGTTTGCACGTACGACCACTGCGTTTCAGTATAGCTGTGCAAACAAATTTTCAGCGTAGCTTCCGCTTCCGTTTGCCCGTCCTTTCTGCGGCGTACGTTCAAACCGCACACCAAAACGTCCGCTTCGGCGCTATCGCCCACCACGTCCAACGGGAACACAAACGGCAGGGACAGCGCCCCCGTTTTATAGCTTCCGTCCGCGCCCTTGAATAAAAGCTGCGCAAGCACTGCGCCTTCCGCTTCAAATCCGTTATCGCCTTTTTTGCATACCGCTTCCCCACGCGGAAGCAACGCGCCCAAAAGCGTGCACTCTCCGTCCGCGTCCATAGAAACCGAGCAAATTCCGCTCACCCTTTCCGTAAATTTTGCACTGTTCGTCAAATACCTGCCCCCTTCGTTCGCCTTTTTTAAGGCAATTTCGGCTACAGGCGAAAAGGCGTCGGTCACCAGCGTAACCGTATCTTTGGCGTGCAAATAACAATCGGCGGAAAGACAATAGGAAAAGCGCACGGCGCTCTTGCCCCGTTCTTCGTCCACGTCCGCGTCGATTTGCGCGCTCTTGACAACCACTCTTGCGCTTGCCTGCAAATCCCCGAACGCTTCTTCGCTGGAAATTTGCATACGCACGGGAATTAACCGTTCGTACGAACAAATGCAATTGTCGGCTTTGAGTACGCAAACGTTCAAAGCAAGATCTCCTTCCACTTCAATTTGACCAGCGGACGCGCGCACGTGCGTTGCAATTACCTTTTCCGTATGCATCAACACGTCGCCGACGTAGTCCATTTCAAACGTATCTTCGCCGTCCACTTCCCCCGTCACGCACACGCACTTGCAAATTTGCTGCTGCTCTTTCTTGGCAATTACGTTTTCACCGCCGCTTAAATATTCCACTTGCTTACCGCCGTACACGACGCTTTCCGCATCCACCACGACGGACACGTACAAGCCCGAACCTTCACGGCGAGTAAACGCGTTGTCCGTGTTGAACGCTACCTTTGCAAAGCACGCAGGCGTCACAGCGCCCCCTTCCGCTTTATGGAAAAACTCTACGCCGCGTTCCGCGCGGCAAACGTTATGCTCCCCGTCTTCGTATACGATATTGATAAGCACTTTGCCCCCGTAGCGCACTTCGCCGTCTGCGCACGCGCTTTCCGTCGGCATCGCCACCGCTTGCACGGCAAGCACGCTTCCGATTTCACTGCCGGGCAAACGGCATTCCACCATCGATTGACTGTGCAAACGGCACACTTCGCCCGTATAGCGATACGTTTCATATTGCGGTTTCATTGACATAATTTTCACTCCCTTTTGCGTTTTTTCGTCTTTCTATCCTACGCAAATGCAAGAAAAAATAGAACTGCGCAAGGGGATTTCCGCTAAAAAGTGAAAATTTTTCCAAACCGCGTATAAAGATAGGGAATACGGGGCATACTTGGGTTATGATTAAGCCGACAAAAAGAATTTCCGACGTTAAACAAATGGTCAAAAGCTGTTCCTTGCAACGCGTCGCCGTGCGCGTCAATTTAGGCAGGAACAAAATCGTAAGTTTCAGCGGTACGCTTTCGGGCGTGTATCCCGCGCTGTTCACCGTCAAACCCGACGATAAGGATTTTTTAGGCAAAACCGCCTATTCCTATTCCGACGTGTTATGCGGAAACGTAAAAATCAAAAAACTGTAAAAAGTAACCGCCTTGCTTACACAAGGCGGTCGCTTTTTTCTCAAACGCGTTTTTCTTTTGTTTTTTGTTGATATTGCTTATGTATTTAGCGCAATCTCTTTTTTCTTACTTTTCGTTTACAATAAGTTGAAAGGTTTTTCCGCCGATAAAACGAATATCCACCGTTTCGCCGTTTACTTCTACGCTTGCAACCAACACGTCCTTCAACGCGCAGGCAATTTCCGTCGCCAAGCTTTCTTTGGTAACCGTCATTTGTTCTTCCTCCTTGTTTATTTTTTCTCAACGTTGATTGTACTTATATTATACCACTCTTAATTTAGACAATGCAAGCATTTTGTCTAAAAAGAGAGTAGGATATTTTGTAAGAAAAAGTCTTTGTTTGGTGGAAAATGTCGGATTTTGCGAAAACGCTAAAAGAGCTCATCAATGAGAAACAAAAAACCTTATTAGAGATAGAAAAAGATACTGGAATTTTCCACTCTAATCTTTCTGAATTTTTATCTGGAAAACACACGCCGTCTTATAAAAATTTTGTAACCCTGTTATATTATTTTGATTGTTCTGCAGATTATTTGCTTGGGTTGGACGAATTTCCCACAAGCGAACCGTTACACAAAGTTTTGCCTTTTGGACAGCGTTTGCGTGAAGTGTTAGCGGAACACCGCGTTTCCCAAGCCAAGCTTCACAAAACCATCGGCGGTTCTTCTTCCGCTATTTTCAAATGGCTCAACGGTATTAGCTTTCCTTCCGTAGACAGATTGACTGCCATCGCAAATTGTTTAGATTGCTCCGTCGATTATCTCATCGGCAGAAGACGATAAAAATGTCAAATTTCTCAAAACGGTTAAACGAACTTAAAATTGAACGCGGTCTTACCAACCAAATTATTGCGCAAAATACTAATACCACGGAAACAAGCATTGCGCGCTTTTTGAAAGGCACACGCACGCCTATCTATCAAACTTTTATCAATTTGTTATATTATTTTGATTGTTCTGCAGATTATTTGCTTGGGTTGGACGAATTTCCCACAAGCGAACCGTTACACGAAGCTTTGCCGTTTGGACAGCGTTTGCGAGAAATGTTAGCAGAACACTGCGTTTCCCAAGTCAAGCTTCACAAAACCATCGGTTGTTCTTCATCCGCTATTTTCAAATGGCTCAACGGCATCAGTTTACCATCCACGGACAGGTTGATTGCCATTGCAAAATGCTTGGATTGTTCTGTGGATTATCTCATCGGCAGAAGACGGTGATTGTCGTTAAATAAAGCAAAAAGCTCTCGGTGGAGAGCTTTTTTTGTTGGTATACCCCATACAGGTATGCGTTGAATTACGATTTTAACACTTTTTTTAAGAATTGTCCCGTGTAGCTTTCGGGGACGTTTGCCACTTCTTCAGGCGTACCTTGACAAACGATTGTACCGCCGCCATCACCGCCTTCCGGCCCTAAATCAATCACGTAATCGGCGGTTTTTATCACGTCCAAATTATGCTCAATTACAAGCACCGTGTTGCCGCCTTCGCGTAACTTTAACAAAATCTTAATCAGCTTATCCACGTCGTACGCGTGCAAGCCGGTGGTCGGTTCGTCCAAAATATACACGGTTTTGCCCGTGGAGCGTTTGGCAAGTTCGGTGGCAAGCTTGACGCGTTGCGCTTCGCCGCCCGACAGCGTGGTAGAGCTTTGCCCCAGCTTGATATACCCAAGCCCCACGTCGTTGAGCGTTTTTATCTTGTTGTAAATCGCCGGTATGGGCGTGAAAAATTCGCACGCTTCTTCAATGGTCATATCCAACACGTCGGCAATGCTTTTGCCTTTGTATTTGACTTCCAGCGTTTCGCGGTTATAGCGTTTTCCGCCGCACACTTCGCACGGCACGAAAATATCGGGCAAGAAGTGCATTTCAATCTTAATAATCCCATCGCCCATACAGTGTTCGCATCTGCCGCCCGAAACGTTGAACGAAAACCGCCCAGCTTTATAACCGCGCTCCTTGGCGTCTGGTGTCATGGAAAACAAATCGCGTATGCTGTTAAACACGCCCGTATACGTGGCAGGGTTGCTCCTTGGCGTTCTGCCTATCGGGGACTGGTCAATGTCGATAACCTTGTCGAAAAATTCGATGCCGTCCATTTTATCAAAGTTCCCGTGCGCAGGCTTTGCACCGTTGAGTTTATGCGCCAGCGTGGGATAGATAATTTCGTTTACCAAACTGGATTTACCGCTGCCCGAAACGCCCGTAACGGCGGTTATCAAGCCACCAGGTATGCGAACATTGATATTTTTTAAGTTATTTTGTCTACATCCAAACACTTCCAACCATTGTTCGCTGGGCATTTTTCGCGCCGACGGCACGGGGATTTTTCTTCTGCCCGACAAATAATCGCCCGTGATGGAATTTGTATTTTTCGCCACTTCTTCGGGCGTACCCTGCGCCACGATTTCACCGCCGTGCACCCCTGCTTTTGGCCCGATATCGATTACGTGGTCAGCGGCGCGCATCGTGTCTTCGTCGTGCTCCACAACGATCAGCGTATTGCCCAAATCGCGCAATCCTTTCAAGGAGTTAAGCAGTTTTTCATTGTCGCGTTGGTGCAAACCGATGCTGGGCTCGTCCAAAATATACAACACGCCCGTGAGCGCACTGCCGATTTGCGTTGCCAAACGGATACGCTGGCTTTCGCCGCCCGACAGTGTAACTGCCGTGCGCATTAAGGTCAAATACCCCAAGCCGACGTTTCTCAAAAAGCCCAGACGGCAGTTGATTTCTTTGATAATGGCGTCCGCGATCAAATGCTCCGTTTTGGTCAATTTTTCTTTCAATTCGTCCATAAACGCGCACAAATTATCCACGGAAAGCTGACAAAGCTCAAAGATATTTTTACCGCCTACTTTCACGGCAAGCGCTTCCTTTTTCAAGCGTTTTCCGCCGCAACCGTCACACGGCGCGTTGCGCATCAAGCGTTGAATTTCCATTTTCACGCCGTCCGACGTGGACGTGGCGTAACGGCGCTGTAAGTTATTGACGTACCCTTCCCACGTCTTTTTGAAGCTACCCGAAAACGAACGCGTTTCATAGCGCATATCAATGCTTTCGTCGCTCCCGAACATTAAAATATCGTAAATTTCTTTAGGCAAATCCTGCACGGGCACGTCCAGCGAAAAGCCATACGCTTTGGCAAGCGCGGAAAGCTCCATCAGCGACATAGAGCTTGAACCCAAGCTCCAACCTGTCACTTTCATTGCGCCTTCGCGCAAGGTTTTGCTTTTATCGGGACAAATCAAATCGGGGTCGACGAACTGCTTAAAGCCCAAGCCCGAACAGGTAGGACAAGCGCCGTACACCGTGTTAAACGAAAACAATCTCGGTTCGATTTCTTCCAGCGAAACACCGCAATCTGGGCAGGCGTAGTTGACGGAATACAAATCTTCCGTGCCGTCGTGGTCGATCACCACCAACCCGTCCGCAAGCTTGAGCGCCGTTTCCAAGCTGTCCGTCAAGCGTTTTTGTATGCCTTGCTTGACGATTAAGCGGTCCACAACAACGGAAATGTTATGCTTTACGTTCTTTTCCAGCTTAATCTCTTCCTGCAAATCGTACACGATACCGTCAATTTTTACTCTGCCGTAACCGCTCTTTTTATACGCGGCAAGCTCTTTTTGGTATTCGCCTTTTCTACCGCGCACTACGGGTGCGTTGATTAAAATTTTGCTCCCTTCGGGCAGTTCCATCACCCTATCGCAAATTTGGTCGACCGTTTGACGGCAAATTTCCTTTCCGCAAACGGGACAGTGCGGCACGCCGATACGCGCGAACAACAAACGGAAATAATCGTACACTTCCGTTACCGTACCTCCGTGGAACGGGGGTTACGCGACGTCGTTTTTTGGTCGATGGAAATGGCAGGCGAAAGCCCGTCGATGCTTTCCACGTCGGGTTTTTCCATTTGCCCTAAAAATTGACGGGCGTAAGACGACAAGCTTTCCACGTACCGCCTTTGCCCTTCGGCAAAAATCGTGTCGAACGCCAGCGTGGATTTCCCACTGCCCGAAAGCCCCGTCAAAACCGTCAGTTTGTTACGGGGAATACGCACGTCAATATTTTTTAAGTTATTCTCTTTCGCGCCTTTTACAACAATTTCTTCTTGCATATTTCTACCTTTTCATCTCATACATGGGTGGGGTGTTTTTTATTTTTGCGCCTTTCTAAGCTTTAATTTCAGCTCCGCAATCTTTTCCCGAATTTCAATGGCTCTTTCAAAATCCAGCTGTCCGCTTGCCACCTTCATCAGCGCTTTCAATTTCTCAATTTCATCGGGAATATCCTGCATCTTGATATCGTCCGCCGTATGCTTTTTTGTGATATTCAAAGTGGATCTCACTTGTTTTATAATCGTCTTGGGTACAATGCCGTGTGCTTTATTATATTCCGCTTGCACCTTTCTTCTGCGGTTGGTTTCGCCGATTGCGCGCTTCATACTGTCCGTCATCACGTCCGCATACATAATCACGCGCCCTTCGCTGTTACGCGCCGCACGCCCTATCGTTTGGATAAGCGACGTGTCACTGCGCAAAAATCCTTCCTTGTCCGCGTCCAAAATAGCGACAAGCTTGACTTCGGGCAAGTCCAACCCTTCACGAAGCAGGTTAATACCGCAAAGCACGTCAAATTCGCCAAGCCGTAAGCCGTTGACAATGTCGATACGCTCCAACGTGTCAATGTCGCTGTGCATATATTTCACCTTGACAGCGTGTTCTTTCAAATAATCGGTCAACTCTTCCGCCATTTTCTTGGTGAGCGTGGTAATCAAAACCCTGCCCCCGTCGTTTACTACCGTATGAATTTCGGAAAGCAAATCGTCGATTTGTCCGCGCGTGGGCTTGACGGTGATTTCAGGGTCTAATAAGCCCGTAGGACGGATAAGCTGTTCCACCATTTGCCCCGATTGTTCCAGCTCATAGGGAGCAGGCGTAGCCGACACGAACACCACTTGCGGTACGCGCGCGTCAAATTCAGGAAAAGTCAACGGGCGGTTGTCGTACGCCGCCTGCATCCTAAACCCGTATTCCACCAAATTTTTCTTGCGCGACAAGTCGCCGTGATACATAGCGCGAATTTGCGGAATGGTCATGTGACTTTCGTCGATAAACACCAAAAAATCTCCCGACGGAAAATAATCCAACAACGTAAAGGACGGCTCGCCCGGCTGTCTGCCGTCAAAATAACGGCTGTAATTTTCAATGCCCGTGCAATAGCCGATTTCGCGCATCATTTCCAAATCGTGCTCCGTGCGTTGCTTTAAGCGTTGCGCTTCCAAAATTTTGCCCTGCTCTTCAAACGCGCGCACTTCCCCTTGCAAATCTTCTTCAATCATCGCAAGCGCTTTATTCAGCTTTTCCGTACCTACCGCATACTGGCTGGCAGGAAAAATCGCCACGTGTGAAAGTTCGTTGAGCTTGTTGCCCGTCAACGCTTCCACTTCGTAAATTTTTTCAATTTCGTCGCCGAAAAATTCCACGCGAATTGCCACTTCGGAGTTGGACGCAGGGAAAATTTCCAAGCTATCCCCACGCACACGGAACGTCGAACGCTTAAAATCGACGTCGTTGCGCGCGTACTGCAATTCAATCAATTTGCGCATCAACGCGTTGCGTTCCCACTCCATACCGGGGCGCAAGGAAAGCGACAAACGGAAATATTCTTCGGGCGCGCCCAAGCCGTAAATGCAGGACACGGACGCCACCACGATCACGTCGCGCCGTTCCATAAGCGAACCCGTTGCGCTGTTGCGCAGTTTATCGATTTCGTCGTTCATCGACAGGTCTTTTTCAATGTAGGTATCCGTCGTGGGGATGTAGCTTTCCGGTTGATAATAATCGTAATACGAAACGAAATATTCCACACGGTTTTCGGGGAAAAATTCCCTAAATTCGTTGCAAAGCTGTGCGGCAAGCGTCTTGTTATGCGCAATCACCAGCGTAGGACGGTTGACGTTTTTAATGACGTTTGCCATAGTGAACGTTTTGCCGCTGCCCGTAACGCCGACAAGGACCTGCGCACGAACGCCGTCCAACACCCCTTCCGTCAATTTTTCAATGGCTTGCGGTTGGTCGCCCGTGGGCGAATACTGCGAAACAAGTTGAAATTCCACGGCTGCTTTCCTCCTTTTTTCTTTCTTTGTACGCCCTTTTTTGCGTAAATTTGCTAAAATAATATTTTAGCACGCTGTATTTTGCGAACATTCGTTTGCATTATAGCATATTTTTCGACAAATGTAAAGGGAATTGAGAGAGATTTTTAAAATATTCGTTTAAGCAGCCCGCCGATAACGAAAGCAAGCACGGCGGAAAGGATTGCCCAGCCGATTTTAAGCAGCGCGTCCCGCCGAAACAGCGCCGTTTCGCGCTTGAAGGAAAGCCCGTTTTTTTGCAGGGTGATAACGTACATTTTTTCGCCCTTTCTATCCGAAAGCAACAATTCAAAATATCCGTCCAGCTCCAACTGTTTGAGCACGCTTTCCAGCCCGTCTTCCCCCATC
>JAZSHX010000015.1:0-99470 GCA_045533485.1 Candidatus Scatosoma sp.
AGCTTATGGAATGTCTCGCGGAAGTTCCCAACGTTCGTAAAGATAGTTGTTCTCATCGTTGTGGGCAGCCTTCTTCGCAAATTGTTGGTACGCAAGCCGTGTTGAATGTGGTTATGGGCGAACGCTATAAGATGGTTACCAAAGAAACGAAGGACTTGATGGCTGGTAAATACGGTAAATTGCCTATGCCTATCGATGAAGAAGTTGCTAAAAAAGCACTTGGTAACGCAGAAAGAATTTCTTGTAGACCTGCTGATCTTCTTGCGCCTGAATACGAAGAAATCAAGAAGAAAGTTGTTGAGCTTGGCTATTATGAAAAGGAAGAAGATGTGCTTTCCTACGCAGTATTTGAACAAGTTGCTGAAAACTTCTTCAAATGGAGAGAAGCTCAAAAGAAAGGTATCGATAGAGATATGGCAAAAACGGGCGTATATCCCGTGTAATCATTAAAAAATAAAACGCATACGCAACCGACCGTTTGATCGGTTGCGTATATCTTTAATTACACGTTATCGTGAAACATTTTTTGTGAAACAATAGATATAAGGATAATCGTATGGGGAATATATGTGTTATCGGCGGTGGCGCTGCCGGGCTTATGGCGGCGTATGCGGCCGCGAATAACGGGCATAACGTTATCTTATTTGAAAAGAACGAAAAGCTTGGTAAAAAAATATATATTACGGGAAAGGGGCGTTGTAATTTTACAAATCACGTAGCCCCCGATGATTTTTTGCGCAACGTTGTACGTGGGGAAAGATTTTTACGTGGCAGTATTTATGCGTTTCCGCCTGAAAAAACGCTGCAATTTATGGAAGAAAATGGTTTAAACGTGAAGATTGAGCGCGGAAATAGGGCGTTTCCTGTGTCAGATCATGCCAGCGACGTGACGAAAACATTGGAAAAAGCGTGCCAAAGTGTAGGTGTTTCTATTCATTTGAACGAAACAGTGCGTGAAATTGTTGTCGAAAATAGTACTACGCGTGACGTAACACTTATGTCACGCGTAGTAGAGCTCATTACAAATAAGCGAACGTATGCGTGTGACGTAGTGATTGTAGCGACGGGTGGGTTAAGCTATCCGTCTACGGGTTCTACGGGGGATGGCTACGTGTTTGCGCAAACGGCTGGGCATACCGTAACCGACTTAAAATGTGGGCTTTGTGGGATAGACACAAAAGGTGATTTTTGCGCGGAATTGCAGGGTTTAACACTTAAAAACGTTACCTTCTGCATAAAAAACGGCAATAAAACCGTTTATGAAGAGTTTGGTGAAATGCTTTTTACGCATTTTGGCGTATCCGGGCCTATCGTTTTGTCTGCGTCGTCCGTTATCAACCGTATGCATATAAAGCATTTGAACGCTTATATTGACTTGAAGCCTGCGCTTGACGAAAATACGTTGGATAAACGCTTATTGAGAGATTTCGACGTGTATAAAAACAAGCATATTTTCAACGGTTTAATCGACCTTTTACCGCAAAAACTTATATCCTGCGTGTTAAAGCATTGTAATATCCCCGAAACAAAGCCCGTAAACGCAATTACGAAAGGGGAACGATTGCTGATTTTGCGCGCAATCAAGCAATTTCCCGTTCGCTTGCAAGATTTGCGCGGTTTTCAAGAAGCAATTATCACGTCGGGTGGGGTAACGCTTTCGGAAATCAACCCCAAAACAATGGAAAGTAAAAAAGTGTCGGGCTTAAAATTTTGCGGCGAAGTATTGGACGTGGACGCTTTTACAGGCGGTTTTAATATGCAGATTGCATTTTCTACTGGGTTTGCCGCAGGAAATACTATTGAAATTTAACTTTTCTATTTGAAAAGCTTGACGAAAGTCGTTTTTTTGAATATAATTATATTATACTTAAGGCAAGGAGTGTTTGTATGAAAGTTATACGTGGCGCAACGACGGTTGAAATGGATGAAAAGCAGCATATTATCGATGCCGTAAAAGCGCTTTTGGACGAAATATTTTCGTCAAATTCCCTTAAAAAGCAAGACGTAAACGCGTTTTTGTTTTCGATGACGACGGATATTCACTCTTATCACCCTGCAAAAGCGGCAAGGGAGTGCGGTTACGATTTTGCGCCTTTATTTGCGGCGGTAGAGCCGGATATCGACGGTGGATTGAAAAAATGTATTCGTTTGATGCTTTTTACCGAACTTTCTAACGATACCAGCGTGAAACATATTTATCAAAAAGGTGCAAAAGTGTTAAGAAAAGATATTTCGGAAATTTATAATATTGCCTTTGACGGCCCTGCGGGTAGTGGTAAAAGTACCGTAGCGAAAATTCTTGCTGCGGATTATAACATTTTGCATTTGGATACGGGGGCAATGTACCGCGCGTGCGGCTTAAAAGCGTTGCGGATGGGGATTGACCCTGCGGATAAAGACGGCGTGGAAAGCATTTTACCTGATTTGAACTTGGAAATTGAATATAAAGACGGGGCGCAACATACGATATTAGACGGCGAAGACGTTTCGCTTGCTATTCGTGAAAACCCCGTTTCTATGGCGGCTTCAACCATTTCCGCGCACCACGCTGTACGCGTGAAGATGGTGGAGATGCAACGCGAAATTGCAAAAAGTATGTCCTGCGTTTTAGACGGGCGCGATATCGGTACGGCGGTGTTGCCCGATGCAAAATTTAAGTTTTTCATAACGGCGGACAGCAAGGTGCGTGCAATGCGCCGTTTTGATGAATTGACGCAACGCGGACAGCAAGTGGATTTTGAAAAACTGCACGCTGAAATTGTCGCAAGAGATAAGCAGGACAGTGAACGTGAGTTTTCTCCGCTTATGTGTGCTGACGACGCTGTTTTGATTGATACGTCAAATATGTCCATTAAAGAAGTAGTGGCGAAAGTCAAGGCATATATACAGGCAAAAATTTAACGGAGAGCTGTTATGGAAGAAAAAAATACGCAGTCGGCCGTTAAACCGACGAAAAAGAAAATAAAACCATATAAATTATTGGTCAAGGCAAACAAAAAAGGCAAGCACGTTTTGTTTGTTATGAACGTATTGCGTGTGTTGGTAATTCCTGTATTCTTTTTGTTTAAGCCGTTTCGATTTTACGGTAAAAAGCAAGCGCGCGATGGGGCGTGTATTTACGTTGGCAACCATTACAAAATGATGGATATCGTTTATATGGCGTCACAAACGTGGGAATGCTTGCACTTCGTTTCTAAACGCGAAAATTTTGAAAATAAATTCGTTGGGATTTTGGCGCGTTCCATCAAAGCAATTCCCGTTAATCGCGACGGCAACGACGTACGCGGTTTGTTGGATTGCTTTAAATGCTTGAAAAACGGCGAAAAAATCGCGATTTATCCCGAAGGCACAAGAAATAAAACAGACGAAGAAATGTTGCCCTTTAAGCACGGCGCGGCGATTATGGCAATTAAGACGAAGACGCCTATCGTCCCCGTGGTTACCTATAAACGTCCTAGATGGTTTAGGGTGACGCACGTGCTTATCGGCGAACCTATTGATTTGAGCGCGTATTACGGTAGAAAATTGACGGAAGAAGAAATGCTGGAGGCGGACGATAAGATTCGTCAAACTATGTTGGATATGAAGGCGCAGCATACGCAATTTTTGCAAGAGAAAAAGAAACGGTAAGCGATATGGAGATTATCATCGCAAAAAACGGCGGCTTTTGCCGCGGCGTTCAAAAAGCAGTGGATACCGCTATGTCGATTACGCCGGACAATACGTATATCTATGGAGAGATTATCCACAATCCCGAAGTAGTGGCGTCGATTGCAAAACGCGGTATTCGTTCCGTAGAAACACTAGACGAAGTGCCAAATGGAGCTACGCTGATTATTCGTTCACACGGCGCGGCGAAATGGGTGTATGAAGAGTGTGATAGACGCGGCGTTCAAGTGGTGGATTGCACGTGCGAATTTGTTTTGCGGACGCAACGGATAATTCGAGAACAATACGCGCTTGGTAAGGCGATTGTTATCGTGGGGGAACCCACGCATCCTGAAGTGGTAGGGCTGAACGGTTGGTGTGACGATACGGCTTACGTATTTTCGTCCGTTGACGACGATTTTTCTGTTTTGCCCGACGAAAATTGTATAATTGTGGCGCAAACCACCTTTTCTAAGGAAAAATTTGAAAAAATTATAAAAAAACTTAATAATTGTGTAGGGAAAACACTTGAAGTTTTTTCTACAATTTGTTATACTACTATAGGACGGCAAAATGAAGCGCGCGAAATTGCGCGTCAATGCGATGCGGTTTTGGTTATCGGGGGCTTGAATAGCAGCAACACAAACAAGCTTTACGATATATGCAAAGAGCATTGCAAGCACGTAATTCGCTTGGCGAGTTTTGCGCAGTTCGAAAAAAATACAATCAAAAGATTTAAAAAGGTAGGTCTAGTTATGGGTGCAAGCACCCCTAACGTGCAAACTCAGGAGGTTCTCTTAAAAATGGAAATGGAAACAGAAGCAAAAGCAACGGCAATGGAAGAAACGATGGAAAACGTCGTTGCAAAAATGGACAGTCAACCGAAGTTCAAAAAAGGACAGTTGATTAAGGCTACGATTTCGTCGGCGGACGACACGGGTGTTGCAGTGTTGTTACCTCTTGCAAAGAAGGAAATTATCCTTGCAAAGGAAGAGGTGGACTGCGAAGTGTACAACAAGGATGATTTCAACGCAAAAACGGGCGATGAAATTGAACTTATGGTTGTTGCAGTAAATCCCGTAAAACTTTCTCAAAAGCTTATAAAGCAAGTGAAAGAAGAAGAAGCAATGATCGCGGAAATCCAAGCTGGTAAAGAATTTGAGGTTGAATGCACCGGCTTCAATAAGGGTGGCTTGACGGCTCAAATCGGTACGTACACCGTATTTGTTCCTGCGCGTGAAATCCGTATGGGTTTTGTGAAAGAGTTGGATAAATACGTTGGCAAAAAGTTGCGTCTTCGTATGCTTGAAGTTAGAACGGAAAGAAGAAAAGAAATTATCGCTTCTCAACGTGCTATCATCGAAGAAGAAAGAGCAGCGAAAGAAGCGGCAAGAGCAGCGAAAGAAGCTGAATTCTTTGCGTCCATTCATGTTGACGACGTTGTAGAAGGTACCGTTGAAAGAATTACCGCATTCGGCGCATTCGTTTCCGTAAACGGTTTTGACTGCTTGGCGCACATTTCCGACCTTTCTTGGACGGGTGTTAAGGCGGTTTCCGACGTTCTTGAAATCGGCAAGAAGTATGATTTCAAAGTGTTGAAGATCGACGAAGAAGCGAAGAAAGTTTCCATCGGTTATAAACAATTGCAAGCACAACCTTGGGAGTTGGCTGCTGAAAAATATGCAGAAGGGGATGTAATCCACGGTAAAGTGGTTCGTATCGTACCCTTCGGCGCGTTCGTAGAAGTTGAAAAAGGCATCGACGGTTTGGTGCACGTTTCTCAAATTTCTCACGAATTCCTTGAAAATCCTACGACGGCTTTGACGATCGGTCAAGAAATCGATGCGAAGATTTTGAAGCTTGACTGCGTTGAAAAGAAAATGACGCTTTCCATCAAAGCGCTTGAACCGAAGCCTGAAAACGTAGAAAGAAAGCCTCGCGCTCAAAAAGAAGAAGGCGAAGGCGAAAAGAAAGCAAGAAAACCCAGAGCACCTAAACCCGTTGACGAAGTTACCGAATGGAACGAAGATGACGCAAGCGGTGTTTCGATTGCAGACCTTTTGAATAAAAACGCTTGATTGTATAAAAAATAAAAAAGTGAAGTCCGCTTTTAATTGATTAAAGGCGGACTTTTTTGTTTATATATAAGTATTACAAATAATAGCAGGAGTTGTATTATGAACAAAACAGGTAAAATAAAAATTTCTAGCGAGAACATGATGCCGATTATTAAAAAGTGGCTTTATTCCGATAAGGATATATTTTTACGTGAAATTGTCGCAAACGGCGTGGATGCCATTACAAAGCATAAAAAGCTTGTGGATATGGGTGAAGCGTTAAAAAGTGGTGACGCGTATAAAATTTCCGTTAGCGTTGATGAAAAACAAAAGACGTTGACGGTTGAAGACAACGGCGTTGGTATGACGGCGGACGAAGTAGAGAAATATATTACGCAAATTGCGTTTTCTGGTGCGCACGATTTCCTTGAAAAATATGAAAAGGCGTCGGGTGATGGAATTATCGGGCATTTCGGTTTGGGTTTTTATTCGGCGTATATGGTTGCAGATAGTGTAGAAATCTACACCAAAAGCTATAAGGACGAAACGGCTGTGCGTTGGGAGTCGGACGGAAATACAACATATACTTTGTCTGGCTTTGATAAGGCGGAGCGCGGCACGAAAATCGTGATGCACATTGCAGACGGAGAAGAAGAATTTTTGAAAGAAGCTACTATTCGTAGCTTGTTGAAAAAATACTGCTCCTTTATGCCGTATCCTATTTATTTAAACGCAAAGGGCGACGGGGAAGATAACCCTGTCAATGAAAGTAATCCCTTGTATTTGAAAGATCCTAAAGAATGTACGGATGAAGAATATAAGGCGTTTTATCAAGAAACGTTTGCCGATTACAATCCGCCGCTTTTTTGGATTCACTTAAATATGGAGTATCCGTTCCGCTTAAAGGGCATTTTGTATTTTCCGCAGGTGAAAAAACAGCAAATTCAGCTTGAAAAGGCGCAGGTGAAATTGTATTGCAATCAGGTATTTATTGCGGACAATATTAAGGAAGTAATTCCGGAATTTTTAATGCTGTTAAACGGTGTAATTGATTGTCCGGATATTCCGTTGAACGTATCCAGAAGCTTTTTGCAAAACGATAAACAGGTGCAAAAAATTTCTAAGCATATCACCAAAAAGGTCTCCGAAAAACTTTTGTCTTTATATAAAAATGAACGGAAACGCTATGAAAATTGTTGGAACGATATTGCAACTTTTATCAAATTTGGCTGTATCAAAGAAACGGATTTTTATGAAAAAGTAAAAGAAATTTTGCTATTTAGGAATATAGACGGAAAATATTTGCCCATTACGTCGTATTTCGGGGAAGAAGTATCGTTGGAAGACTCGAAAAACGGCGTGCAGCCCAAATCCATTTATTACGTGTCCGATGAAGCGCAACAAGCACAATATATTACTATGTTCAAAAATGCAGGGCTCGACGCGGTGGTTTGTGACACCTATATTGATCCGCATTTTATCAGCTATATTGAATACAAAGAGCCGAAAAAATGCCGTTTTGTACGTATAGATGCGGATATAGATGGGGCGTTAAAGGGAGAAAGTGCTCCCATTGAAAACGTGGAAGCCTTAATCGACGCGTTCAAAAAACATATAAATAATAAGGAGGTTTCCGTGCGTGTAGAGCGCTTGAAAGACGGAAAAGTTCCTGCGATTGTCAATGTGGACGAATTTTTGCGCAGAATGACAGAAATGAGCGGTTATTACGGAATGGCAAATGGCACGGAAATCGATGAGCGTCTTACTATCGTGTTAAACGCGACTAACCCTGTTGTGGCAAGCATATTGACGCAAACGGAAGAAAAACAAAAAATGATTGCAAACCAAATCTATTATATGGCAATGCTTTCCTATAAAAAACTTTCTTCTAGTGAGTTGTCGGCGTTTATCAGCCAAAATATGCAATTATTATTTGAATACAGTAAATAAGCGATTTCAAAACAAAAACTTGAAGCACCTTTTCTTCTAAGAAAAGGTGCTTTTTATTGTATAAGAGTTCTATTATTAAGACAAGCCGCATACAGTATACAAATGCTTGATTTTTTGCCGCAACATATTAAAGATGGACTACGTTATTTAAACGAGCGACGCGTGTTTGAAATTAGAATACGCCTAAATCGTCCAACAATGATAAATTATCAAGGGAAATATGTGTATTTGGGAGCGTTTGGCGCTACAAATGTCGAAAATAGTGCCCTGGTATGCGATATGGACGATATATCCCAGTGTATTTATAAGGCAGGCAAATGCTCCGTTTATACAGTGGAAGAGCAAATTAAACGAGGTTTTATTACTGCGCCCAACGGTGAAAGAATAGGACTTGCAGGTGAGTATGTTTATGAAAAAGGACAGCCCCTAACCATTCGTAACGTAACTTCTTTGTGTATACGTGTGCCACACGAAGTAATTGGCAGCGGTCAAGCAATATTTGATTTATGTATGTCTGACAAACTACATAGTATTTTGCTTTGTTCTCCGCCAGGGTTAGGAAAAACGACGATTTTACGAGATTTATCAAAAAAAATATGTGAGAAACATACGAAAAACGTATTGATATGCGATGAACGCGGAGAAATAGCGATTAGGGAAACAGATTTGCCGTGCGATGTATTGAAATATGCAACCAAAGAAATTGCCTTTGAAGCAGGAATACGGGCTATGCGCCCGGATATAATTGTAACGGACGAGCTTTCCGTGCAGGATTGTCAAGCGGTGGAGCGAGCCGTTAATGCTGGCGTTTACGTGCTTGCGTCGGCGCATTTTGCATCATTTGCCGCGCTTTCGCCGTCATTTTGCGGTTTATTTGACCGCTATGTGTTTTTAGACCATGAAAAAATAGGTAAATTGTATGCTATATACGGTAAAAACGGCGAGGAATTGATGGTTTATGATTAAATTTTTGCTTGGCGTGGGGATTGTTTGTTTAAGTACTTGCTTTGGATACTTATTAGCAAGCAGTTATCGTAACAGAAAGCAATTTTATAAACAGCTTCGTGATTTTAATGAACGGTTTTTGAATGAAATTGCTTATTATAAACGGCCTTTGGGAGAGTTTATTGCAAAATATAATTATTACGGGTATTTTTATGAGCTTTTACGTTTGTTTCAAAAACACTTGAGTACGCAAGCCCAACAAGGACATAGCTTAAATTTGCAGGAATTTTCCTTTTTGAAAAAAGAAGAAACGGGATTTATACAAGACTATTTTCAAATGCTTGGCAAAGGGGACACTTCTTCGCAAAAGGCATATTTTTTCGCGATGAAAGAAGAAATACAAAAGCGTTGTACAGCCGCGGAAAACGAATATAAAAAATATGGAGATTTATATATTAAACTTGGATTTTTATGCGGTCTATTTTTGCTAATTTTAATTGTTTAAGTTTTGGAGAAGGGATATGGATATAACCATTTTATTTCAAATGGCGGCAATAGGCATTATTATAACGGTAATTTGCCAGATATTAAAAAAATCCGACCGTGACGATATTGCAACGCTTGTTAGTATTGTCGGGCTGGTGATTGTTCTTGCTATGGTGGTAGGAATGATCGGGGATTTATTTGAGCAAATCAAAACAATATTTCATTTGACACAGTGTGGTGGCGTATGGATATATTAAAAATTATAGGCGTGGGATTTGTAACGGCAATAACGTCGCTGTTATTAAGGAGTACAAAACCCGAATTGTCTTTTGCTGTAACGGTTTGCGGTGTTATTATCATATTGCTGTTTTTGGTCGATTTATTGAAAAGCTCTTTGCTGATATTTGCGTCCCTTGCGCAAATGTCGGGAGTGGAGAACGGGTTGATAAGAATTTTAATCAAGATTGTCGGCGTTGGATATTTGACGGAATTTGGGGCGGGCATATTGCGTGATTTTGGTAGTGTTGCCGTGGCGGACAAGGTGGTGCTCGCAGGTAAAATCACGGTTGCCGTGTTGGCATTGCCCGTTATCGAAAGCTTGCTTGAAATTGTAAAAGGCTTTTTATCGCTTGTATGAATGCAATGTTTTTTAAGAAAAATCGATGGCTGTTTTTATGTATATTTATACAAATATTCATTTTTGTTGTCTTTGCGTACGATGCCGCGATAATATGTTTAGCAATTGATGAAGCTACCGTAAACGAGGAAATTGACGAACGTATTTTAGAATTGCTTTCACAGTTGGATTTGCAGGCGTTACAAGCATATGTGGATACGCTGGACGGCTTTACAGATGGGAGCGTTGCGGAGCGATTGATGGAGTATATCCGCGGCGACGCGTTTGATTATCAAACTTTTTGGCAAGCCATTTTCGACGTGCTTTTTCAAGAAGTAAAAAACGTGATGCCTGCATTTGCGACGATTGCCGCGATATCCTTGCTTTCGGGGTTGCTATCTATGCTAAAAAGCGGTACGGTTGCGACAAGTTCATCGGAAATGATCGTTTTGATAACATACGTTGCCGCGTTGATACCGCTGTTAAGTGTGATAACGGAATGTTTTGAAAGCGCTTACGGGTGCATAGACGGTATGTATAAACAAATGCAAATCGTATATCCGTTGCTTTTAACGCTTTTGGCTACTGGTGGGGCAACTATATCCGCGGCGGTGTGTCGACCGACGGTGGCATTTTTTACGAATACCATCGTTTCGGTTGTTCGCAACGTAGTTTTTCCTTTGACGGTAACGATTATTGCCTTTTCCATTGCGGGTAATTTAACGAAAGAACTAAAAATCAGCAAATTTTCTGCTTTTTTCAAGAGTATAAATAAATGGCTTATCGGTATATGCGTATCCGTATTCGGGCTATTTTTCACCTTGCAAGGCATTACGGCTGCTACGCACGACGGGATAGTGCGTAGAGCAATGAAATATGCTATCGGGAACGGAGTACCTATCATAGGCGGTTTTCTTTCGGGTGGTTTTGATTTGGCGGTTGCAGGCAGTATCTTAATAAAAAACGCGCTAGGTAGCATGAGTATATTTTTAATGGTAGCCGTATTGTTTGAACCGATAATATTATTGATAAGCGTAAGCGTTATGTTGCGTTTTACAGCCGCGGTGACGCAACCGTTTGGAGAAAGCAGAATTTCTGATTTTTTAGAAGAGACGGCAGGAAATATACAATACGTAACCGCGGGGTTGCTTTTTACGGCGTTTATGTACTTTTTGTCCATATTATTGATTGTATTCGCATCGGAGGCGCTCGTATGAACGAATATTTGCTTGGTATTATCGGCACGGTGTTATTTTCGGCGTTTATGGTGGCGATTTTACCGGAAGGGAAAATGTCGGGAACAATTAAAGGCGTGGCGAAAATGGTATGCTTGCTTGCAATCATTGCGCCCATACTGCAATATATGCAAAAACAACAAAGCAACAAAAAAAATGAAAATTTGCAAGAGTTTTTTTCATCGACAGGCATACAAACGGATGAAGCATTCATAAAGTATTACAGTGAAATGCGAATTAAGGAAGCGCAAACACAGCTGGAAAAGGAAGTGCAAGATAAATTTTCATGCGAAGCAACCGTTTTGCTTAATACCGACGGTTTGGAAGAGACAACGCAAATAACGGATATAAAAATTCTTTCCGTATGTGTTCATTTGCTTAATAACGAAAGCCAAGAAACGAGAACGAAAATTGAAGAATATCTATTAAAAGAATATGGTTGTAAGGTGGTGTTTGCATAAAATATGGAGAAAGTAGAAACTACAACGCCTATGCACAAAAGTTTACGTACAAAGGATTTGCTTGCTGTTTGCCTTTTGGGTATTCTCCTGTTGGTTGGCGTTTGGGTAGTGTTTCGCGATGGTGATACTCAAAATGCGGCCAACGTAAACGCAACGCAAGCGGAACAAAACGTTAGCGCGCTGTTAAGTCAAATTGACGGTGTGGGAAAGGCGGAAGTTATGATATGCCAAACGGAAGACGGCGTGCAAAGCGTAGTGGTTGTATGCGAAGGAGCGAATGATTTACAAGTGATAATGAACGTACGGGAAGCGGTCGCCGCGGCGCTTGGTACGCAGGAAAAAGCGGTAAAAGTATATTTGAAAAAAGAATAAAGGAGAAATATTTATGTCAAACAAAAAGAAAATTGTTGTTATGTCCTCACTAGTAGCCGTGCTTGCTGCAACGGCTGTGTTCAACTTCGTGCTTGCAAACACGGAAGAGCCGACCGCGTCGGAAGGGGTGACTACTGCGAATTATTTTTCAACGTATCGCTCCGAACGCACGACGACGAGAAATGAAGAGCTGGTACAGTTGGATAGCGTTATTGCGTTGTATCAAGAAGGCGATGAAAAGTATGAAGAAGCCACCGCAATGAAAATGGAAATTGTTGCCGCGATGGAACAAGAGCTTATTTTGGAAAATATGGTCAAATCGTTGGGCTTTTCCGATACGGTAGTTTCCGTTTCGGCGGATTCGGACAATATCAACGTGTTTATCAATGCGTCGGAACTGAATTTTGATACGGCTTTGTCGATCTATAATATGATGAAAAACGAAACGGGTGTGGTTGCAGGGAACATTATTATCATGCCTGTATACGCGGAAAGTTGAAAAAATAGAGAAAATACTTAGAAAATATCGTCAAAACAGTAGAAATATTCAAAAAGATGTGTTATAATATACTTGTAGTATATTAAGGAGATCTTTTTGTATGTTAAATATTAAGTTGAACACAAAAGATAATCAAAGCGGCAAAGTGGTTTACAATGCGAACATTGTACAAAATATCGTAGACCTGGCAATTCGCGAAGTAGAAGGCGCTATGCCGGTAGAAGGAAAACGTAACGGAATTTCGCTTTATTTGGAAAAAGACGGGATCTATGCGGATGTTTCCGTGGTGGTAAAATACGGTTATAACGTACCCGAACTGGCTTACCGTATTCAACACTCCGTTAAGCAAAACGTGGAAAATATGACGCGTTATAAGGTCGCGGAAGTCAACGTCCACGTACAGGACGTTGTATTTGAAGAAGCGCAGGCGGAAACGACGGAACGCGAAGCTGAACCGCAAGAAACGGAAAATTAAAAAACAAAACGATTTACCCTTGGCTTTTCGCTAGGGGTTTTCGTCGTATTTACGGAGACAGATATGAGAAATGCAGCAAGAGAAGCCGCGCTTAACGTAGTGTTTGCGCAACAATTTAACACGGATTGTTTAGACGTTTTGAAAAAGAAAGTGTTTAAGCAATTCAAACTGGAAAAGGAAGACGATTTGTTATTTGCAAACAGCTTGATTTCTGCAGTGGAAAACAACCGTTTGCAGTTGATTGAAGGCATTGAAAACGCGTGTCATCACTATTTGGAAAACCGTATCAATCCTATGGATAAAAGCATTTTATTGATTGCGATGGCGGAAATTAAATATTTCGACGAAATTCCAAACATAGTATCCGTTTCCGAAGCAACGGGCTTGGCAAGGAAATATTCTACGGAAAAGAGCGCGGATTTTGTAAACGGCGTTTTGTCGGGTGTTATCAACACCAAGGAGAACTGATATGAAACTCATAGACGGTAAAGCACTGGCGTCGCGTATGCGCGCGCAGCTGCGCGAAAAAATTGAAAATTCTAACGTTCGCCCCGGTCTTGCCGTAGTGCTTGTCGGTAACGATCCTGCGTCGCAAATTTACGTGCGTAATAAAATTAAGGCTTGTGCGGAAGTGGGGATTATGTCCTATTCGTATGAATTGCCGGAAACGGCAACGCAAAAACAAGTGGAAGATTTGTTGGACACTTTGGCGCAAGACGATAAAGTGCACGGCATTTTATTGCAGTTGCCTTTGCCCAAAGGGTTGGATAGCGACGCGGCGATGGCGCGAATCCCTTTTGAAAAGGACGTAGACGGTTTTTCTGCGGAAAATTTAGGGCTTTTAACGCTGAATAAGCCCAAGCTTGTCGCTTGTACACCGCTTGGCGTGATGAAAATGCTGGAAGCAGAAGGTATAGATTTGACAGGAAAAAGCGCCGTGGTTATCGGTAGAAGCGATACTGTTGGCAAACCGATGGCGTTGCTTTTGTTGAACGCTAACGCTACGGTAACCATTTGCCATAGTAAAACGAAAAACTTGAAAGAAATTTGCCAAAAGGCAGACGTTTTGGTGGCGGCGATAGGGCGCGCTAAATTCGTTACGGCAGATATGGTCAAGGACGGCGCTATTGTTGTGGACGTGGGGATTAACCGTGATGAAAACGGTAAAATTTGCGGCGACGTGGATTTTGAAAACGTGAAGGAAAAAGCGTCGTATATCACCCCCGTGCCCGGCGGCGTTGGCCCTATGACGATTACGATGCTGATGTATAACACTTGTGTGGCGGCTTTTAAGGAGTAAGTATTTTGACAGATTTTAACGTGCGCTATCAAGATTACGTATTTGCGTTTGAAAATTATTTGAAAACGTATACGGATAAATTAAAAACAAATCCCAGTGTATTAGCGGAAAGCATGAAGTACAGCTTGTTAAACGGTGGAAAGCGTATTCGACCCGTTTTAGCGCTTGCTTGCGCGGATGCGTTAGGGGTGGACAAAGCGGAAATTATGCCGTTTGCGTTGGCAGTAGAAATGATACACTGTTATTCGCTTATCCACGATGATTTGCCTGCTATGGATAACGACGATTTTCGTCGCGGAAAGCTGTCTAATCATAAAGTTTTTGGAGAAGCAAATGCAATTTTGGCAGGCGACGCGTTGCTTAACCAAGCGTATTGCGTGTGCTTACAAGAGTGCTTAAAAGGCGAAAAATACGTGCGTGCGGCTCAATTTTTAAGCGAATGCGCAGGGATTTACGGTATGCTTGCAGGGCAGTGTGCCGATTTGTTATTTGAAAAATCCGATCAACAAGTAACGGAAGACGATTTGGCTTACGTCGACGAGCAAAAAACGGGAAAATTGCTTTTAGCGCCTATTGCGATTGCAAGTATATTGTCGGGGAACAAATGGTATTTAACGCTGGAGCGTTTTGGAAAACAGCTTGGTAAACTCTTTCAAATGACCGACGACATTTTAGACGTGACAGGGGATTTTGATAAGCTTGGTAAATCGCTTGGCAAGGACGCGTCCGTAAATAAGTTGACTTGTGTGCGCTTGTATGGTTTAGACGGTGCGAAAGTGCGTGCGGATATGTGTGCGGCGGATTGCCACGCTTTGCTTGACGGTGTTGACGGCGAAGTGGAATTTTTGCACGCGCTTATTGACTACGTGCGCGCAAGATGTTCTTAAAATTTGAAGTTTTGTAAGATAAAGTTGTTTTGGGGAAAAGATATGTTGAAAACGATTACGCCGCAGTTGATAAAATCGTACACAAAGCAAGAAACGTTGCTTTTATGTGAACAATTGCGTACAACTATATACGACACGGTAATGCGTTGTGGGGGGCATTTGTCGTCTAATTTGGGCGCGATTGAATCTACCGTTGCGCTTTTTCGCGTATTCGACTTTCCAAAAGATAAAATTGTTTTTGACGTAGGTCATCAATGCTATGCTTATAAACTGCTTAGTGGCCGCGCGGATAAATTCTCCACGCTTAGAAAACGGGGCGGTGTTTCAGGTTTTCCCAAAAGAGAAGAAAGTGTATACGATAGCTACGACACGGGACATGCAGGAACGTCGATTTCGGCAGCGATTGGGCTTGCAAAGGCACGTGATTTGCAAAAACAAAATCATGCTGTAATTGCGTATATCGGCGACGGCTCTTTCAATAACGGGCTGGTTTATGAAGCGTTGTGTAGCTTAAAGGTGATGCAAACCAACATATTGATTATCTTAAACGACAACGATATGTCTATTTCGCCGACGGTAGGTGGTATGCATGACATACTATCTAATATGAAGAATAAGAAAAAGGCGGATAACGTTAAGCTTTTAGAACAGTTTGGCTTGCAATATTTGGGCGTAGCGGATGGAAACGACGTGGAAGAAATGGAAGCGTCGCTGTTACAAGCAAAATCCCTTTTGAAAAACGGTTCGGTTTTATTGCATATTGCAACGCGCAAGGGCAAAGGGTATGAATTTTGCGAAGAAGATCCCACGGGGACGCACGGCGTTTCGCCGATAGGCGCGGTGAAGGATACGGAATATTCGCACGTGCTTGGTAAAACGCTTTGCGAAATTGCGCAAACCAACGAAAAAATAACGGTAGTTTCCGCGGCCATGAAAGAAGCGTTGGGGCTTTCGCAGTTTTTTGAGTTATATTCAAATCGTGCGTTTGATGTGGGTATTTGCGAAGAAAACGCGGCTGTATTATGCGCGTCAATGGCGGCAGGGGGCTTGAAGCCATATTACGCCATTTATTCCACCTTTTTACAGCGTGCGTTCGATGAAATTATCCACGACGTTTGCGCGCAGGATATGCCCGTGACTTTTTGTATCGACCGCGCAGGGATTTCCGGCCCTGACGGGGAAACGCACCAAGGCGTGTTCGATTTATCCTATCTTTCTATGATACCCAATCTAACGATTGCCGTGCCGAAAGACGCGCGTGAGTTTGCCGCGATGCTAAAAATGAGCGCGACGTATGCGCACCCTTTGGCAATTCGCTATCCCAGAGCAGGTTGTATGCAATTTGAGCAAATAAATACGCCTTTGCAGGTTGGGAAATGGGAATATTTGTATAAACAAACGGCTGAAACGGACGCGTCCGTAACGGTGATTGCGTCAGGGGAACGTTGTTTGTCTATGGCTATGCGCATACTGCATACCTTGCAAAAAGACGGCAAATCCTTTGATTTGGTAAACGCGCGTTTTGTCAAACCGTTGGATTGCGCTTTGCTTGAAAATTTGCAATCCAAACACGTGATTACATTGGAAGATAACGCGTATTTAGGCGGTTTGGGCTTGGCGATTAGTGGTGAGATGATGCGTATGCAAAAACACTGCAACGTTAAAAATTTTGCGTATAAAGATAGGTTTATTCCGCATGGCAAGGTTAGTGAATTGCAAGAGCAGTTTGGTTTGAATATGCTGGAAATTCAAGAATATATACGGAAAATTTTAAGATGAGAGCGGATAAATTTTTTGCGGAGCAGTTTGGCTCGCGTACAAAAGCGGCGGAAGCCATTGAAAAAGGTTTAGTGCTGGTCAACGGCAAGAAAATTCGCGCAAAAGACGAAGTTTCGCCACAGGACGCCGTTGAAATTTTGCAGGCCGAAGCACAGTTTGTTTCCAACGGCGGCTATAAATTGCACCGTGCTATTAAAGCTTTTGCTTTTGATTGTAGCGGAAAGGTTTTTGCGGATTTGGGTGCAAGTACGGGCGGTTTTACCGATTGCCTTTTGCAAAACGGTGTGAAAAAAGTGTACGCCGTGGACGTTGGCGAAAGTCTACTGCACGAAAGTTTGTATAACGATGCGCGCATTGTTCGTATGGAAAACACCAACGCACGGTATTTGACTGAGACGGATTTTCCTGAAAAAATCGACGGTGTGGTTGCGGACGTTAGCTTTATATCTTTGCGTTTAATTTTTCCTACGATTGCGAAGATTATCAACGGGCAGGGTGATGTGTTTGCTTTGATAAAACCGCAATTTGAGTGCGAAAAGAAAAATATCAGCAAAAGCGGTATCGTACATACGTTTGCACACGTGGAAATCGTGGAAAAAGTGTGCGGTTATGCGCAAGAGAACGCGCTGTATCCGCAAGCACTCATCAATGCGCCGATTAGAAAAGGAAAAAACGTGGAATACGTGGTGTGGCTGTCGCCAAATAAAGAAAGCGCAATGGCAAATAAGCAAATCGCCGCTTGTGTGCGCGCGCTGTTGAAAAACGAAAACAACGAAGAATACAAGTAATCATTTTGGAGAAACCCATGAAAGTTGGCGTACTTGGAACAAAAGCGAAAATTAAATACGAAAACGTAGTGCATGAGTTTGTTACATACCTGCAATCGCTTGGCTATCAAGCGGTGGAGTTTGACAGGGTGCAGGACGTATGCGACGTAGACGTTGTTGTTGTGCTTGGGGGCGACGGTGCGATTTTGCACGCGGCGCTCACTTCGGCGCAAAACGGCATAAAAATAGTTGGGGTAAATTACGGTTCTTTGGGCTTTTTAACGGAGTTTGAAAAGGACGAAAAGCAAGGGCTTGCCGATATACTTGCGCAATTTGAGAAAGGGGATTGCCGCATTGTTAAGCGTAGCTTATTACAAGTGGAAATAGGCGGAAAAACGCACTATGCCTTAAACGAAGTGGCGTTGCACCGTGATTGTGGGTATGCGCCCGAAAAGCAGTCGCAATTGCTTAAAATGAAAGCGCACACCAAGGCAGGTGCGTATTCGGTCGCAGGCGATGGGGCGTTGATTTGTACGCCGACGGGTTCAACCGCCTATTCCTTATCCGCTGGCGGTGCAATCTTAACGCCGGAAGTGCCTGTGTTTATGCTTACACCCATTTGTGCGTTTTCTATGCGTGCGCGCCCGATAGTCTTTTCTAACGATGAAGAAGTGGCGTTGCAAGTGGAAAAAGGCAGGGCTGCGGTGACGATTGACGGCTTGCCGATCACTTGTTTGCCCGAAGCGGCGACAATATTTATTAAAAAAGCGCCGTTTACAGCCGATTTCCTTGTCAAAGACAATTCCGATTTCTTTACAAAAGTAAAGACGAAGTTAAACGAATAAGTATTTGCCGTTCCTATACGATAAGAAAAGGGGAAAATTATGTTACGATCAACCAGACACGCTAAAATTTTAGAAATTATATCGCACAAGGAAATTGAAACGCAGGAAGAGTTGTGTCAAGAATTGCAAGCGATGGATTTTCTTGTTACGCAAGCAACCATTTCCAGAGATATTCGAGATTTGCACCTGTTCAAAGTGGCTGGAATTGAAAAGAAATACCGCTATGCGTATATGAACCGCACGGCAGCCGACGTTTCGCCGAAGATGCGCGGACTCTTTCGCGATTGTATGCTTTCCATCACGGCGGCTAAAAACTTGGTCGTTATTCGTACGCTGGCAGGCAACGGCGCTAATGCAGGCGCGGTAGTTGATCAGTTGCAGTACCAAGAAATCGTCGGCTCTGTTGCAGGTGACGATACGTTGCTTATCGTTTGTCAAAGCGATGAAGCGGCGCAAAACGTAGTGATGAAAATTAACGAATTTCTCAATTAACGATACGATTAGGATAAATATATGTTAGCTAAGCTTTCCATAAAAAACGTTGCCTTAATTGAACAGGCAGAAATATCTTTTGACGGCGGACTCAACGTGCTTTCGGGGGAAACGGGGGCAGGAAAATCGGTAATTTTGGATTCCGTCAATTTCGTGTTGGGCGCAAAAGCGGATAGGTCTATGATTCGTTACGGGGAAGCGGAATGTATGGTAAAAGCGGAGTTTTTCGTGGATGAAAACTCTAAAGCAGTACAAACCTTGCGTGAATTTGATATTGAAAGCGATGGGGAGATTATCATTTCCCGTCGATTTTCCGCCGTAGGCAAAAACAGTATTAAAATCAATGGCTGTACGGTAACGGCGTCTATGCTTAGGCAGGTTACGGACAACTTAGTGGACGTACACGGACAAAGCGAACATTTTTATTTGTTAAAGGAAAGCAATCAATTAAAGCTTTTAGATACCGTTGTCGGGCGTCCGCTTTTGGATGAAAAGCAGGCACTGCAAAACGCATTGAAAGAAAAGCGCCTTATTGATGAAAAGATTGCTATGCTTGGCGGAAATGAAATGGAGCGTGCAAGGCGCTTGGAACTGCTTTCTTATCAAATAGAAGAAATACTTTCCGTAGATTTGAAGGACGGCGAAGAAGAAGCGCTTTTGGTGCAACGCGATAAAATGATGCACCTTGAAAAAATTATCAACGGGCTACAAGAAGCAAGCACCGTTTTGTCTGGCGACGTAGGTGTTTTGGACGGTTTACACGTTGCCGTTCGCGCGATCAATCCTATTGTGAAATACGACGATAATTACGCTGCTTTTTTGGAACGCTTGGAAAATTTACAAGCAGAGCTTGAAGACGTTAGCGAAGCTTTGGCGGACGCTGGAAACGAACTGTATTTTGACGAAAATCAAGTGGTGGAGATTGAAGCGCGTTTAGATGCTATACGCACATTGAAGCGTAAATACGGCGCAAATAAAGAGCAAATCGACGCGTATTTACAAGCGATACAATCGGAGCACGATTTGTTGCAGGATTGCGAAGGACAATATGCTTCTTTGATGCAAAAACGTGCAAAAACGGTGCAGGAAATTTATACGATTTGCAAAAAAATTACGCAGTTGCGCAAACAAACCGCGGAAACGTTTACGAAGCAAATCGTAGAAGAGCTTAAAACGTTGAATATGTCGCAACCGCAATTCACGATTGAATTTTCCGTGTATACGGAGCAAGATGCGGAACACGCGACGCAAAATGGATTAGACAACGTGACGTTTTTATTTTCAGCCAACGCAGGAGAGCCGGTAAAACCGTTGGGGAAAATTATAAGCGGCGGTGAAATGAGTCGGTTTATGTTGGCGGTGAAAACGCGATTATCTGGCTTAAACGGCATTGTTACTTATATTTTTGATGAAATTGATGCGGGGATTAGCGGTAAAACGGCAAAAGTTGTAGGGGAAAAGTTGGCAAAAATTTCCAAGAACACGCAAATTATAGCCGTGTCGCATCTTGCACAAATTGCTTGTATGAGTGATAACGCGTTTTTGATTGAAAAGGCGGAAAAGGACGGAAAAACGCTTACACGCGTTGAAAAGCTTGATGCTAACGCACGTTTGTCGGAGTTGGTGCGTTTGCTTGGCGGCAACGACGATAATGCTTTTGCCTTAAAACATGCACAAGAGCTTGTTCATCAAGCGCGTGATTTCAAAACGTCTATTTGATAATCTTACCATTTTATAATTGAATAACTTTTGGGAATAAAATTGCTCAATTTGCGCAAAGTATCTTTAACGGAGGAAATTATGCGCAAATTGAGTTTTTTTGTTTTTAGCGCGCTTTCACTTGGCGTATGGACGGTTGGCGCGGTGTATACGCCTGTAAATATGCAAGTGGATGCGGCGTCAAACGTTGTCTACGTTGGGGGGATGTCGGCAGGGTTTACATTAAAATCGGACGGAGCACAAATCATCGGTATGTGCGAAGTGGTAACGGAAAAAGGGTTGTGTTCGCCTGCGGTGAGTGCAGGATTGCGCGCAGGTGATAAAATTATAAAAATAAATGCAGTTTTGGTGCAGTCGATTGCGCAGTTGAACGAATTAATCAATGCGTCAAAAGGAAACGACGTGCAATTAGAAATACAAAGAAATGCGGAAATGTTGCATATACGCGTGAAACCCGTATGCGATAAGGCGACGGGGCGTTATAAAATAGGTATATTAGCGCGCGATAGCGTGTCTGGTATAGGAACGGTAACGTATATAAATAAAGAAACGGGGCGTTTTGGTGCCTTGGGACACGCCGTTGTAGGGGAAAGCAAACAAGAATTAAGTATTTTTGACGGTAGCGTATATGCTTGCAGTATTGTTGGCGTAAGCAAAGGCGTTCGCGGTAAAGCAGGAGAGCTTCGTGGTATGTTTTTAAGCAATCAAACGCTTGGTGTAGCCGATAAATTGTGTGAAAGCGGTATTTTTGGCAATATATGCAATGATTTTCAAGTAAACGATTTGATGCAAAGCGTTGCGGATTCGGCGGGGGCTACGCCGGGAAATGCGTATATTTATTCCACCGTAGACGGTTTACAGCCTAAAAAATATCAAATAGAAATCGTTAAAGTGGACAAGAGCAACCGAGAAAATAAAAATTATGTTGTAAAAATTACCGATAACGACTTGATTGAGCAGACGGGCGGTATTGTGCAAGGGATGAGCGGAAGCCCGATTTTACAAAATGGCAAGGTAATAGGGGCGATAACGCATGTTTTTGTAAACGATCCGACGCGTGGATACGGCATTGATATACAAAAAATGATGAAAGAATAAATGCTATGCGTAACATAATTATTATGCGTGGTAGAGTAGTTTTATTTTGTTAAACAAAAAAGGAGAGAGACAGGTGAAAAAAAGTGTAAAATGTATGATAACGGCGGCAACGTTGGCTGTCGTATTTGGGGCAGGTTTTACAAATGCTTGGTGTACGGCAAATGCGGAAAAAATGCCTACATCGTGCGTAGAGACAGCGACGAGCAGTACGGCAACGACAAAAACAGCGTTAAAAACGCACGGAAAATCGGCTTTTTTGATGGATTTTACGACAAATAGCGTTATTTTTGCGGAAAATGAAACACAGCATTTGCCGATCGCAAGTATGTGTAAAATAATGACACTTATTTTGGCTTTTGATGCAGTTTCGGCTGGGGAGTTACATTTAGACGAAGAAATTAGCATTAGCGAACGCGCAGCGTCGATGGGCGGTTCACAGGTTTTTTTGGAGAAAAATGCAAAATATCCCGTGCGTGAGCTGTTAAAAAGCATCGTTGTTTGTTCAGCGAACGATAGTTGTGTTGCGATTGCAGAGCGAATTGCAGGTAGTGAAGAAGCGTTTACTGAGCGTATGTGTGAAAAGGCAAAAGCGCTTGGTGCAAACGATACGATATTTGCAAATTGTACGGGGTTACCCAAAGAACCGCAGTATTCCTGCGCGAAAGACGTGGCAATTATGCTTAAAGAGCTGTTAAAACACGAAGAATATTACAAATTCGGTAAGGTTTGGCTGGACAAATTTAATCATCCCAAGGGGAGATATACGGAAATTACCAACACAAACAAGCTTGTTCGTTTTTACGACGGTTGCGATGGGGGTAAAACGGGCTTCACGAACCAAGCAGGATTTTGCTTAGCGGCAACGGCGAAACGAAACGGATTGCGTGTAATTTCCGTGGTAATCGGCGCGGATACAAGCCAAAATCGGTTTGACGACGTACGAAGTATGTTTGATTATGCCTTTGCCAACTATACGATGACGCCGATTGCGGAAGCAAACGTAGCCCTTGAACACTGTGCGCCTGTTGTAAACGGTAAAGAAAAAAGTGTGGCAGTTTGTCCGGAAAGAACTGCTGCTGCCTTTCAAAAACGTGGCGAAAAATTGGGAATAACCATCGATACGCGACTTCAAACGATAAGCGCGCCTATCGAAAAAGGACAAAAGGTCGGCGAACTTATTGTGTATAAGGACGGAGTGGAAACCGATCGTGTGGCGTTAGTGGCTATGCATACCGTAGAAAAAGCTACTTGGTTTGACGAGCTTCGTGATATTGCAAGGCAATGGACGAAGCGATAAGGATAAATTGTAAATGAATAAGCAAAAATCCGCCTTAGGGAAAAAAATTCTCTATAAAGGCGGATTTTTCGTAGAAAAATGCAGTTGTGCTCTTGCTTTTTTCAATCAAATTTGATAAAATAATAAAGAAGGTGTGTACGGCTATGAAAAAAGTGTATATAAACGAAAGAAAAACGTTAAAAATCAATAAAACTGGTCATTTGGAAATCGGCGGTGCGGATTGTGTGCAATTAGCGCAAACGTTCGGTACGCCTTTATACGTTTTTGATGAAGCGTATATTCGCACGATGATGCGTGTGTATCGCAACGCGATAGATAAATTCTACGACGGAAACGGTATGGTTTTGTATGCGTCTAAAGCGTTTTCCTGCCAAGCGATTTATCGAATTGCCGATGAAGAAAATATCGGCATAGACGTTGTGTCGGGCGGTGAACTCTACACGGCCTTACAGGCGGGTTTTCCTGTGGAAAAAATTTATATGCACGGCAACAATAAGCTGGATTATGAAATCGGGGAAGCGTTAGATGCAAAAATAGGTTGTATCGTAGCCGACGCCTATTCCGAATTAGATAAAATTGACACGGAAGCGCAAAAACGCGGTATGGTACAGGATGTATTACTTCGTATCAATCCCGGGGTGGAAGCGCATACGCACGCATTCGTGCAAACGGCTACCCCCGATAGTAAGTTTGGTTTTTCCGTGCAAGACGGTACAGCTGAAGCAGTGACTGCCTACGCGTTGAAAAAGAAAAACATTTGCTTGAAAGGGTATCATTGTCATATCGGTTCGCAAATTTTTGAAAAACAATCGTTTGTGCTGGCGGTGGAAAAATGTATGCAGTTTGCCGCAAAAGTGCGTGAAAGCCTGCAATTTACGCCTAAAACGTTTAATTTAGGCGGTGGTTTTGGGGTTTGGTATACGGACGAAGACCGTGCTTTGCCGGCGGAAGATTATGCCGAATATTTGCAAGCTATGTTCACTACGCTGAAAGAAAAAGCGGCGCAAATGCAGTTGCCTTTACCGTTTGTTTTAATAGAGCCGGGGCGTTCCATCGTTGCCGAAGCCGGTATTACATTATATACCGTAGGCACAATCAAAGAAATTCCCGGGGTGAAGACGTATGTAGCGGTAGACGGGGGTATGTTTGATAACCCTAGATATGCCTTGTATCAATCGAAATATACGGCGGTGTTAGCAAATCGCGCCAACGAAGTATGCGACCAGATCGTTACGATTGCAGGGAAGTGCTGTGAAAGCGGCGATATTATTGCGCCCAACGTATGCTTACCAAAAGCGCAAAGCGGTGATTTGCTTGCAGTGCTTTCCACGGGGGCATATAACTATTCTATGGCGATGAATTACAACAAAAATATGATTCCGCCCTGCATTTTGGTGCAGGATGGCAAAGGCGAATACATTGTAAAACCGCAATCCTACGCGGATTTGAACAGAAACGACGTAATTCCTACAAGATTACAAAAAAAGTAAACATTAACGGATAGGAGCAGGTATGGAAAAAGAAAAGCTGACAGTCGACTCCGTTCGCAATTTTGAAACGGAAGTGGATTATACAACGGTTTTGGATAACTTTGAAGGTCCGTTGGATTTATTGCTGTATTTAATCAAGGAAGAGCGCATTGAAATCAAAGACATCTTTGTTTCAAGGGTTACCGAGCAATTTCTTTCTTATATGAAAGCCTTGCCGCATTTGGACGTGGAAAAAGCAAGCGAATATTTGAATATTGCCGCAACCATCATTGATATTAAGGCACGCAGTCTTGTACCGCCGCCTGATTACGACGAGTGGCAGGAAGGGGAAGAAATGGACGATTATGAGCCGTATAACCCCGAACAAGAGCTTATTCAAGCGCTGGAAGAATATCAAACAGCGAAAAAATTGCGCGAACGCGAAACGATCGGCTATATTTATAAAGAACCCGATAAAGAATATGCCGCGGTAAAAGTGCAATATACGGATATGACGTTGGACGGTTTGATGGACGCGTTTACCAAGATGATGTTGCGTTTGGAAGCACAGCGCCGCAACAATCCGCCTCCCCGTGAAATCCCCAAAGATACCTTTACTGTTCGCGATAAAATCAAACATATCCGTCAAACGGTTACGCAAAAGGAAAGTATGCAATTTGAAGAGCTGTTCGAAGAAAATGCAAACGTTCCGGAAATTGTTACGACGTTCCAAGCGTTGCTTGAATTATTAAAGCATCAATTTGTACTTGTAGAACAGGAAAAGCTGTTTGAAACGATTATAATCAAGAAAAATCCTAATAGAAGAGAGGACGAAGAAATTGGAGAAATTGACGAATATAATTGAGGCAATCTTATTTGCATCGGGCGATGCAGTGCCCATCGATTTTTTGCGTGAAAAATTAGGTTCAAATAAAAGACAAACGGATGAAGCGATTGCAAAACTTGAAAAGAAATATACGGGCGAATGCGGTATTCGCTTATTGCATTTCAATCATAAGTTGCAGCTTGCGACAAATCCCGATTATAAAGAACCCGTGTCGCTTGTGTTGACGCCTATTCGTGAAAAAGAATTTACGCGTACCATTTTAGAGTGCGCGGCAATCATTGCCTATAAGCAACCGATTACAAGATCGGAGCTGGACGCTGTGCGTGGCGTAAACAGCGATTATGCCATTTCTACGTTGTTGAGCTTGGATATGATTTATCCCTGCGGAAGAAAGGATACTCCTGGTAAGCCTGTGGAATATGCAACGACGGACAATTTCTTAAAACGTTTCAAATTGAAATCGCTTTCCGAATTGCCTGATTATGAAGAATTGTTGAAGCGTATTGCCGAAATGAGTGCCGTAACTACGGTAGAAAGCAATTATTTGTACGAAAAGGACGTTTATGATCCCGATAACGATCCTGATTTGCAAACACAACCGCAAGACGAAGAAAATTCCGTTACCGCTGGGGATTCGTTTGAATTACCCGATTTTTTACAAGATACGGACGACCTTCTTAAAATAGAATAAAGCAGCAAAATATACATACTTTTTTCAATCCTGCCCATATTGTTGATATGGGTAGGATTTTTTTAATCCCGATGATTGTTCTTGCGATGGTGCTCTTTTTGTTATACGCGCCGATTATCCTTTGCACAAACGTGCATTACGATATGAATAGGCGCAAATTAGCATTTTCGTTATTGCTTTATAACAAGATACAGCTTATGGGCGGTTATATCGGTACGTATGCAGGCGGTATTGCGTTGCATACGTCGCCGACCAAAGCCAAGCTGCTTTCTTATACGGATATGAATAAGCAACGTGAGCGAATATCCTTATTGAAAGGGTTAAAAATTGTCGGCGGTACACTGCATACGGAAACGGGTGCGGAATATTTGTTGGAAATGGGAACTTTGCAAGCATTATTACGGTTAATATTTTTCATACGCGGCGGAAAAAAGGAGCAAATTGAAAACAGTGTTTGGCTAACGGACGGTGATCAACTAAAAATTGCTTTACATCTTGCAATTTATTGTAACTTGTGTATGCTTATATGCGCATTTATAAAATCAATCAAGGAGAATATGCAAAAAAATGGCTGAAAAAAATCAAAAAATCAATCATTTGTTAGACAATTCTAATATAAATTTGAACACGCTTGCTGACGTGAACACAGTGATAGGTAAGCCGATTGTGACGGCAAGTGGCTATCAAGTGATACCGTTTTCTAAAGTGACAATGGGTAATTTGGCAGGCGGCGGTGAATACGGCGACGTGAAAGTGCTCAAAGAAACGGATGCATTTCCGTTTGCCGGCGGCGGTGGCGCGGTGGTGAGTATGAAGCCGATGGGATTTTTGATTGACGATGGCAAGGGCTGTCATTTGATTCGTGTAACCGACGCTCCTATGGACAACTTAATTGAACGCGCAAGTGAAATTGTCAAAGAAGTGTTTACAAAGGAATAACGTTAAATGCAAAAAGGAAAAATAGCGTTAATGGGCGTATTGTCCGTGTGTATGGTCGGTGTCGTGATTTCGCCTGCAAAAACCGCAGTAAACGCGCAAGAGCAAGGGTGGGTGGAAGGTAAGGCGGAGTGCGTTATGGAAGCGAAAAGCAGGCGCATTTTATATGCTTTCAACGCAGATGCGCCGTTGCCGATGGCAAGCACGACGAAAATAGTAACCGCAATTACCGTTCTGAATTATTGTGACAATTTACAGGAAATTGTTTGTATTCCGCAACAAGCTGTGGGCATAGAAGGTTCATCTGTTTATTTACAAGAAGGCGCAGAATACAGTGTGGAAGATCTATTATACGGACTGCTGTTGCGGTCTGGGAACGACTGCGCAGCAGCTCTTGCTTTACACGTGGGGAAAAGCTTACAAAATTTTTCTACGCTTATGAATCAAACGGCAGAAAAAGCAGGGGCGATACACAGTGCTTTCTTAAATCCGCACGGATTGCCTTGCGATGGGCATTATACAACGGCGTTTGATTTGAGTTATATTACCTGTTATGCATTGCAAAACCCTGTTTTTCAAACGATTGTATCCACACAATTTTATCAACCGCGGCAGTGGATGAATAAGAACAAAATTTTACGTTTATACGATGGAGCAAATGGTGTAAAAACAGGATATACGAAGCAAGCAGGGCGTTGTTTGGTGTCTTCGGCTACGAAAAACGATATGACGCTTGTGTGTACGCTTCTAAACTGTCCAACGACCTATGAGAGAACAACGAAACTGTTTAACGATGCTTTTAGCGCGTATAAAATGGAGCAAATTGTTGGCAAAGACCAGCAATTTACGCTTAAAACAGGAAAAAAAGACATTACCTGCGCGGCGGTTTGCGGATACGAATATCCATTGCTAAAAGAAGAAAAACAGTTTGTATCGGTGCAAGTCAATGCCATAAAACCATACTTTGATGCCGAAGATAGAGAAATTATCGGTCAATTTCAAATATATCTAGCAAAACAGTTGCTTTTTTCGGGGAATTTATATAAACTATAAACGTAACAAACGAAAGGGGCAATATATGCGCATAAATAAATTTTTAGCAGAACAAGGAATAGCAAGCCGCCGCCACGCGGACGCAATGATACAAGCAGGGCGCGTGACGATTAACGGAAAAACCGCAACTTTGGGCGCAAACGTGGAAGAAACCGACGAAGTGCTTGTTGACGGAAAACGCATTTGTGTTGCAGAGAAGAAAGAAGAATATTATATTATGAATAAACCCAAAGGCGTGATTTGTACGGTTGCCGACGACCGCGGAAGAAAGACCGTTATGGATTTATTGCCGGAAAACGTGGGGAGAGTGTTCCCCGTTGGACGTTTGGATTATGAAACGGAAGGATTATTGATATTGACCAACGATGGGGATTTATCCTATCGCTTAACGCATCCTACCAACGAAATTCCAAAAACGTATATGGCGAAAATCGAAGGCACGCTTACGGAAAAGGACTTAAATCCTTTGCGGTCGGGTGTGGAATTAGACGGTGTTATGACAAAGAAATGTAAAGCGCATATCGTAGAAACACATAAAGAATATACGAAAGTGCACGTAACCATTACGGAAGGGCGAAACCGCCAAGTCCGCCGTATGTTTGAAGCTATAGGAAAAAACGTTGCTTTTTTGAAACGCGTAAGCATCGGGAAATTGAAATTGACGGGCTTGAATCGCGGTGAAGTACGCGCTTTGACGGAAGAAGAAATCGCATATTTGAAAGGTATGTAAAAAGCACCCCCTCAACCAAACGGTTGAGGGGGTGTGTTTTATAAGCAAACATTAGGAACGATAATTGCGCATTAAGCCAACAACTTTACCTAAAATAGATATTTCTTCGGGGCGATAAACCATATCCGACAAAGTTTCATTTTCGGGGTGTAAAATGATTTTTCCGTCGCGGCGATAAAAGCGTTTTACGGTTGCCGCTTCATCATCATTGACAAGCGCAACGACAATTTCTCCGTTTTCCGCGGTAGGTTGACGGCGAACGATGATTTTATCGCCGTTCATAATTCCCGCATCAATCATAGAAGAGCCTTCTACGCGCAACATAAATAAATCTTCGCCACGAAATTCACCGCAAGGAAAAGTGTAGTAATCTTCATAATTTTCATAAGCGAAAATGGGTTGACCTGCGGTTACGACGCCCAGCAAAGGAATGTTCACGCCGGCGCTTCTGCCAATCGTCACAGCGCGTTTCTTATTATCCGTCTTGCTCAAATATCCTTTATCTTGCAGTTTTTCAATGTAGCTATGCACGGTTGCAGTCGATTTAATACCGCATTCCTTCCCGATTTCGCGCACGGAAGGGGTGTAGCCGTTTTCTTCCGTAAACTTACGGATATAATCCATAACCTTAATCAATTTTTCTTCGTGAACCATAAAAAACCTCATTTGTGGGATCTATGTTTCTATTATAACACATTTATTTTTAAAAAGCAAACATTTGTTTATAAAAAATACTTGCTTTTTTGAAAATTTATGCTATAATTATATATAGAAAACAAGTTTTGGAGAAAAAATGATGCGTGACGGTGTAAAATGTGTATTATACGATAGAGATTGTATTGGTTGTTTAGAATGCGATATTTGCGATTTAGACCCGAATAAAATTTGCGATAATTGCGGAAAATGTATTGAGTTCAACGACGTTGCGTCTATCAAGATTGATAAAATCTATACCAACCCCGATGAATATAAAGAATAAAAATAAACAAATTTGAAAAGCTGAACCATACGTTGGAATATACGTATGGTTATTTTTTGACCGTTTTTACATATTTTTTGCCTTAATTATCCTACCGCATACGCAAAATAAGTAGTATAATTATACATAAGAATGTATTTAGGTGGTAATATGATAGAAGAAAATACGCTAATGCAAAAAGACGAATACAAAAACAGCAGGATATTATACATTATTGAAGCGGCTTTGGAATATTTCATTTCCTTGACCGTAGCAGGGGCGTATCTTGCAAAACTATCTACTTTCATGGGATTTTCGGATAGCTTTACAGGCATTTTAACGTCGTTTGTGAGCTTGGGCTGCAGTTTTCAAATTATAGCCGTGTTTTTGGCGAATAAGCGCCCCGTAAAACGGTGGGTAATGTTATTACATACTTTAAATCAATTATTTTTTGCGCTTGTATACGTCGTGCCGTTTTTCTCTTTCTCACTGCAGCTCAAAATGGTACTGTTCGTGGCGTTCTTATTGTTGGGGCATGCGGTAAACAATATAGTAAATTCGCCGAAAATTAACTGGTATATGTCCTTGGTCGACGATAAAAAGCGCGGTACGTTTACAGCGAATAAAGAAATCATTTCCTTGATTAGCGGAATTGTATTTTCTTTTGCGTTGGGCAGTATGGTAGACTATTTTGAAGCCAAACAAAAAATGCAAACCGCTTTTATATTGTGCGCTGTTGGGATTGTTGTTTTGACGGTAGGCCACACGGCGACCTTACTTTTTAGTAAAGAAAAACCTGTAGAAAATCAACAAAAAACGGATGTAAAAGCGGCACTTGGTAGTTTGATTAAAGATAAAAATTTGTTAAAGGTAGTGCTTGTATCCGTTTTGTGGAACGTTGCAAGTTATGCAACTACGCCTTTTTACGGAACGTATCAAAACAATGAACTCGGCTTTTCTTTAACGTTGGTGTCTTTGTTGAGTACGCTTGGCGCTTTGGTACGTGCGTCTTGTTCGCGTACGATGGGGCGATACGCGGATAAGCATTCCTTTACGAATATGTTGAATATTTGTTTTCTAATCGTGATGGTTGCATTTGCGGTAAACATATTTACCGTGCCTGCAAACGGTAAAATTTTCTATGCCGTTTACATCGTGTTGCATGCCATTGCAATGGCAGGGATAAATAGCGGCGCAATCAACTTGATTTACGATTACGTTGAGGCGCAACAACGCACAGCCGCACTTGCCTTAAAAAGTACGCTTGCTGGGCTTGCAGGGTTCTTATCTACGCTTGCAATAAGCCCGTTGGTGTCGTATATTCAAAGCAATAACAACACATTGTTCGGGGTGCCCGTATATGCGCAACAAGTGACGTCTGCCATTGCGTTTGTGCTGGTTGGAATTTTATTGATTTATTTGAACTGTGTCGTGAAGAAGATTAAAACAAACAATAACATATAAATAAAGCAGTTGACCGTGAACAATGCGTTCACGGTCAATTTTTATGCTTGCTCTTGATAGCGTTTGGGGGTTATACCAAATCGTTTTCTAAACAAACGTATATAGTTGGAACAATCGGGAAAACCCGATTGCGCGCAAGCATCTAAAACGCTGACGCCTTGTTTTAACAATAAGCGAGAATAAGCAAGCCGTTTTGTTTCGATGTACGTTCTTGCTGTGGTATGTAAGTACTTTTTGAACATACGCTGCAGCGTGCTTAAACTAATGAAATACTGTTCGGTAAAGTATTCTAAACTTTTAATGTTTGCAAAATTGACGTTGATATCGTCTAAAATTCTTTTTAAGTTTTCAGGAAGATATTTGGCGGAATCTTGCGGTGTGACAGGCGTTCCGCGTAATAAATAAACAAAGCGTATCGCCAAATAATATTGTTGCAACGCGTCGCTTTCAATAGCGGCTTGATGCAGCTGTAAACAAACAGAAAGCAGTTCTTCTTTTTTCTCCATTGGCAGGGAAATTAAATTGTTTTTTCCTAACGGTTGGTTCAAAAAACAATTAAACAAAAAGGCGTTATGTGGTGAGAACCAAAAACACATATGCTTATGCACGGAGTTGGTGTTCAAAATACAATTATGCATTTCATTTGGTTGGGTAACGATCACGTCGCCAGGGGTAAGACGATACAAGGACTGTTCGACCATAAACGACGCGTCGCCGTCAAGCAATATATAAAATTCAATTTCGTCGTGCAAATGCGGTGGAAATTTATGTGCGGAATACGTGGTTTCATTGTCGGATAAATAATGCCGTATTTGTAATGCTTCCATAGGATTGACGTTTAAGGTAAAAAGGTCAGCCATATCATTCTTCCTTATTTTCTAATAGAATATAATCCGTGAATAAATCCGTATATTTTCTTGGAATAGTGCAAGTTAGCACCTGTCCGTCGTCTTGGTAAAGGCAACTGCGTTGTGTAAAATATTCTTTTAATTTAGCAAAATCCTGCATTTTTTCGTAAGGGACGAAAAGTTTGCAAAAAAGGAAATCATTTGCAAAGTGTTTTACAATGGCCTTTTGCAAAGCGGCAATACCTGTGCCTTCCTTGGCGGAAACGGCGATACTGTTATAAGGAAACGCCGTTGTGTCCGCAATATTTTCGCTCTTATTTATAACGATTAGACGCGTGCCTTCAAAATGCAGTTCGTCGAGCGTTTGTAGGGTGGTTTGCAATTGCATATCATATTCGCCCGTTGCGTCGCATACGACTAAAGCCAAATCGCAGTGCAGAGCGCTTTCCAGCGTAGATTTGAACGCTTCAATCAAATTGTGTGGCAAATCCTGCAAAAAACCGACAGTATCAATTAAAAGAAAGGGAATTCCGTCAATTTCCATACTTCTAGCGGTAGGGTCAAGCGTTGCAAACAGCTGGTTTTTAACGTACGTATTTGCGCCTGTCAATTTATTGAGCAGGGTGGATTTGCCCGTGTTCGTATAACCAACCAGCGCCACCGTTTTTACGTCGTTTTTCTTGCGTCGAAGCGTTTGTAATAAACGGCGTTGTTGCAGTTCTTTTAAGCGTTTTTCTAAATAGTTTAAGCGTGAACGAATATGCCGTCTATCCGTTTCCAGTTGTGTTTCCCCGGGACCGCGCGTACCAACACCGCCGCCTAATCGCGATAACGCCGCACCTTTGCCTTTTAACCTCGGATATAAATATTCAAGCTGGGCAACTTCGACTTGTAATTTGCCTTCGCTGCTTTGCGCATTTCGCGCGAAAATATCTAAAATGAGCGTAGTGCGGTCGATTACCTTTCTATCCTGCAAAGCGGCGGAAATATTTAAGGTTTGCGATGGGGAGAGTGTACCATTAAACAAAATTGTGATTTCGTCTAATCCATTCAATCGCAAAGCAAGTTCTTGCAATTTGCCTTCGCCGATATACGTTGCTGCGTTAATTTCACGGACGTTTTGGTATATTGTACCAGCGTAAACAGCACCTGCGCTTTCGATAAGCGAAACAGCTTCTGCTTGTAAAACCCGATAATTGTGTGCATTTTCGCGCGTTATCGGTTGAATAATATAAATCTTTTCTAAAACGTTCGATGTCGTGTTATACATAAATTTTAGGATTGTTCTTCAGGGTTTTCCGTAGGAATAGTGGTTGTTTCTTCGCGTAAAGCCACTTTATCTGCAACCAAACGACGGTTTTCTTGGGTAATTGCCGCGTAGTGCTTTTTCGTTGTGTTTACGTCGCGGTGGCCTAATACGTCGGCAACTATGTAAATATCGCCCGTGGAATTATACAGCCGCGTACCGTAAGTACTGCGCAATTTATGGGGTGTAATTTTCTTCAAAGGTGTAACTAATTTGCTGTATTTTTTTACTAAAATTTCTACGGAGCGTACATTAATACGCTTATTCTGTAAGGACAAGAAAAACGCCGTTTCTTCCTTTGGAATTTTGGGATTGTTGGATTTTTCCGCGCGATATTCGTTTAAGGCGTATTTGACTTCGTTGGAAAAATATAAAATAGCTTGGTTGCCGCCTTTTCTTATAACAAGGAAAGAGTTATCGTCAAAATTAAAGCTGTCGTTGTCCAAGCCGACAAGCTCGCTTATACGAATACCCGTGCCCAAAAATAAGGATAAAATTGCCGTATCGCGCACACGCGTTTTATTATGATAGCCAGCAGCGTGTCCGGATAAGCCGTTTCCCGTTTCCGCAACGTGAATAAGTTGAGAAACTTCGCTCGAATTTAAGCGAATAATCTCTTTTTCGTGTAATTTTGGGGTAGGGACTTTTGCCGCGTTATTCTTTTCTAATAAGCCGCGATTAAAAAAGTATTTGAAAAGGGCGCGGACAGTAGAAAGTTTGCGTGCTTTGGCGCGCTCATCGCACGAAAGGCGCTTGCCATGGAAACGATAGTTGGATAAATAGCTTATAAACAGCTCAATATCGTTATGAGAAAGTGCTTCTAAATGTTCCAGCGTTAAATCTCGCACGTCAAGGTTGCGATAGCGCCGTGCGCATATAAAATCAAAGAAAATGCGCAAATCATAGGCGTATTTCAACCGTGTTTGACAGCTTGTGCGCGATTCAATCCCCAAAAAGTAGTCTTCGCAGAAAGGGGGGAGTTCTTGCACGAGCTCGGCAATGCGGTCTAAATCTTTAATATTACGTGTGGTGTAGTAGTTTTCGTTTTTCATATTTATATTGTACACGAAACAGTGGAAAAATGCAATCATATAAAAGTCTTTTCCGAAAAGTTGTAAAAAAAATTTCAAAAAAACGAAAAGTTGGCACAGGAAAGGGTGTAAACTTAGAAAACTACTTAAAGGGATAGCAAAATGTTCCGAAAATCATACAAAAAAATAGCGTAATCCCTTATAAATAAAGCAATTCCCCACCTTTTTTATTACGGTAGGGAATAGGCGTAACTTTTCGTAAAATGCAGGTTTTACGAAAACATAACGATAAAATTTGATAAAAATAGTGAACTGTATAAAATTTCCTGTTTTTCAATTTTCGTTTTTTACGAAAACTTGATAACTGTACGGCTGAATTTCTATTTGCTCATTATAAATTTCTTTTGTCAATACATTTTTATATTTTTCTTGCAAGTTTAATTGATATCGTTTTGCGCCGTTGTTTACGGCCACGTATATGCAGGCATTATCTTTTTCACGTTTGTAATAAAGCAATTCATCCTTAGTTTCGCAAAGATAAAAATCGCCATCCTTAAATATATTTTGATAATCGGCGCGCATTTTTCCTAAACCTTTATAAAACGCAAGCAATTCTTCGTTTATAGTATCCCAGTTAAAGCATTGTCTGCAAAACGGGTCAATATGTCCTTCCATAGCGTTCTCGTCGCCGTAATAAACGCAAGGCACGCCAGGCATCGTGTATTGCAAAATAGCAGCCATTTTAAGCTTTTCAATGGCAATTTTCTTTGCGTTTTCGCTCAAATAAGCGCCCTGTTGCGCCATTTCATCTTTGTTATTGCAGTATATACCGCCTAAAACCGTCAAAATACGCGCCGTATCGTGTGTTCCAAGTATATTCATTAAGCAATCCAGCGTTTGTTTTGGATAATGGTCAATCAGCGTATAGACCGCTTGTACAAGCACATTTGCATTTCCCGTTGTCATATACCGTATAATCGCGTCTTTCAAGGGATAATTCATCACGCTGTCGAGCTCTTTTCCTTGTAAATATTCACGTCTTTGCGAATATGCGACTTTATTTGATGCATCTTCCCAAACTTCGCCGATGATTATGGCGTTTTCATTGCTTTCTTTAACGGATTTGCGCAATTTTTTCAAGAAAAAGTCAGGTAACTCATCGGCAACGTCCAAACGGTAACCGCCGATACCACAGGAAAGCCAAGTTTTTAATACGCCGTTTTGTCCAAAAATAAAATCTTGATAAGAAGAATCGTCTTCGTTTACCTGCGGTAAAACGTCAATTCCCCACCAGCTTTCATATTTATGCGGAAACTCTGAAAAGGAATACCAAGAATAATATGGCGATTGCTGAGATTGAAATGCGCCAAGCGACGAATAATGGCCGTATTTATTAAAATATATGCTGTCGTCGCCTGTATGATTGAAAACACCGTCAAGAATAATGCGCATTTCCTTTGATTTAGCGGCATTGACAAGATTTTGAAAATCGATTTCCGTGCCTAATACAGGATCGATTTTAAGATAATTTGCCGTATCGTAGCGATGATTTGACGCCGCTTCAAAAATGGGATTGAGATAAAGCGTCGTAACGCCAAGATCTTTCAAATAATCCAGTTTGCTTTGTATGCCTTGTAAATTACCGCCAAAGAAATCGTTGTTTAACACCTTGCCTTTTTCGTTTGGTTTATAGGACGGTATCCCCCCCCAGTCATCTCGACATATGCGCCATTTTATGTCTGGCATAGTTCCTTTTTTGCAAAACCTATCAGGAAAAATTTGGTACATTACCCCACCTTTGAACCACTCAGGAGTTTTATAGCCGTTGGAATATATAGTCAAAAGGAAGCCGTGCGGCGATTGTGTGATTTCGCCTTGTTGCAACGCACCACAGGAAATAAAACCAACGTTTTCAATGTCAAAAGTATAAAAATATAAACCGGTTTTGAAGATTTGCAAAGCAATACTCCACCCAAATGCGGTTTTTTCCATGGTAAAATGCTCCGCATTTTCTCCGTCGCGGTTCAAATGCAACATAGCATTTTCGTTGGGGGTATAACAATCGTCGATATTCGGTGTATGCGTTTTATCAAAAACAGCGTCGGGTTTAATGCAATATACGTTAAATTGTATCTTTTTTTGTTGTTGCACTGAGCCTACAATGCTTTTGCAGTGCACGTCTAATGGGTTGAAATAAATACGAATGGACATAAAATAACAGTTCCTTAACCATGAGAAAAGCCGTAAAAATCTTTACAGCTTTTCTCTTAACATCAGTTTTTATAGAAAATTTTTAGTTTAAGATTTGTGCAACGCTTTCAAATTCCAAATATTCTTCGCATATTCTGCGATGCTACGATCTGCTGCGAAGAACCCTGCCGCGGCGATATTGCGAAGCGCTTTTTGGTTCCATAAACGCTTATCCGTTGCATACAATTTGGACATTTCCTGTTGCGTGGAAAGATACGATTGAAAATCGGTCATACACATATAGGGATCTGCGATGGGCGCTCCGGTCAACAAATAATTTGCAATATCCGCAAACGATTCGCCGTTAAAGCCGACAATCAACGCTTCTATAATTTTTCTAAGCGCAGGGTCACTGTTATAATATACGCTTGCAGAGTAACCGTTTCTCCAAATTTCCGACACTTCTTCGGCGTTCAAACCAAAGATATAGATATTATCCATACCAACGTGTTGCGACATTTCCACGTTTGCGCCGTCCAACGTACCGATAGTCAACGCGCCGTTAATCATAAACTTCATATTGCCCGTGCCGCTTGCTTCCTTACCAGCCAAAGAAATTTGTTCGGAAATTTCCGATGCGGGCATCAACGATTCAGACATAGTGACGTTGTAATCTTCCATATACACAACGTTGAGTTTTTCCGCGATTTTCGGGTGTTTGCGGATATCTTCGGATAAATAGCAAATCAATTTAATGATTTTCTTTGCCATATAATACCCTGCCGCTGCTTTTGCAGCAAAAATATACGTTTTCGGTTGCATAGGCGCATCGGGATTTTCTTTTAAAATAAGATAATCGTGAATGATATGCAATACGTTTAAAAGCTGGCGCTTATATTCGTGCAAGCGCTTTGCTTGTACGTCAAAAAGTGTGTTAGGATCAATCAAAGCGCCCTGCTTTTTATACGCAAAATCGGCAAATTGCTTTTTCTTTAATGCTTTAATTTCACCCAAACGTTTCAAAACGCTTTCATCATTTTCAAATTTTTTGAATTGCGCAAGCTTGGTTGCATCCTTTGCGTACCCAGTGCCGATGCAATCGTCCAGCAAAGCACAAAGCTCGGGGTTAGATTGATTTAACCAACGACGATGAGCAATACCATTGGTAACGTTGGTGAATTTATCCGGCGTATATTCGTAAAAGTCCTTGAAAATACTATCTTTAATGATATCGCTGTGCAATTCCGAAACGCCGTTTACGTGGTGAGAACCATGTACGGACAAGTTTGCCATTTTCACGGTGTTGTAAGACATAATCGCCATACGCGAAATTTTATTCCAGTCTCCGGGGTATTTTGCCCACAAATCTTCACAAAAACGTCTGTTGATTTCTTTTAAGATTGTATAAATTCTGGGTAATCTTCTTGCTATCAAGTCTTCGGGCCAAGTTTCTAACGCTTCCGCTAAAACGGTATGGTTTGTATACGCGCAAACGGACGTTGTGATATTCCACGCTTCGTCCCAAGACATAGCGTTTTCGTCAATCAGCAAACGCATTAATTCGGGAATAGCCAACGCAGGATGCGTGTCGTTCAAGTGGATTGCCGCCATTTTAGGCAACAATTTCAAAGAACCGTATCTGCGCTTATGGTCGGCAAGAATATTTTGCAAAGACGCCGAAACAAGAAAATATTGCTGTTTTAAGCGCAACGATTTACCTTCCGCATGATTGTCTGCAGGATATAATACCTTGGAGATAAGCTCTGCGTCATTGTCATCTTTCATAACGGACGCATAATCCCCTTGCGAAAACAATTTCATATCAAAGTTTTGTATGCTACGCGCTTTCCAAAGGCGTAACACAGAAACGGCCTGCGAATCGTAGCCAGAAACCATCATATCATAAGCTACCGCTTGCACTTCCTTGGCGTCGCGATAGATGGATTCCAAACCGTGCTCCGTCCACTTTTCTTCGATATAGCCGTCAAATTTTACGGTGAAAACCTTGTCGCTGCGTTGCGTCAACCAAACTTCACCGCCGGGAAGCCATACGTCGGGCAATTCCGTTTGCCAACCTTCCACGATTTTTTGTTTGAAAAGACCGTAATCATAACGAATCGAATACCCCATTGCAGGATAGTCGCCCGTTGCTAATGCGTCCATAAAGCATGCCGCCAAACGTCCTAAACCACCGTTACCAAGCCCTGCATCCGGCTCTAATTCATATAAATCGTCTAACGTTACGTCATATTCCTTTAATGCCGCTTTAAACGCGTCGGTAATCCCTAAATTATATACGCTGTTCTTTAAGGACCGCCCCATCAAAAATTCCATACATAAATAATATACGCGTTTTGCTTTTGCTCCTTTGGTAACGGTATGGAATTTGTGCCGTTTTTCAAGCATAATGTCGCGAATACTCATAACGACCGCTTTATAAATTTGGTCCTTCTTCGCTTCGGACGGTGCTACACCGAAATAACGTGAGAGCTTGCCTTGAATTAAATCCTTGGCCTGTTGCTCGGTGATGTGTTCATTGTTCATATTCTCTAACTCCTAAAAAAATTTTATCAATAGTATATGCCGTTATATGGATAAGAACGGCAAAAATTATTAAATACGTTCGTATAACGCTTGATATTCTTTTGCGGAACGAGCCCAAGAAAAATCAGTGGTTGCCGCCTTTTTCATTAAGTCTATCCAAGCGTCTTTGTTTCTATACGTGCTAAGTGCTTCGTGGATTACGTATAACATATCGTAAGGATTGCAAGATGCAAAGGTAAAACCGTTTCCGCCAGTCCCGTACGGCTGAATGCTGTCGTATAAGCCGCCCGTTTCTCTTACGATAGGCACGGTAGCGTAACGTGAGCAAATCATTTGTGAAAGTCCGCAAGGTTCGCTTACGGACGGCATCAAGAACATATCCGAACCCGAATAAATTTTACGGGACAAATCGCCGTTAAACGCAATGTTAATCGAAGTTTTGCCTTCGTAGCGACGGCCAAGATCTTTGAAATACTCTTCATATTCAACATCACCCGTGCCAAGTAAAATAAATTGCACGTCTTCGTGTAAAATATCTTCCGCCACCGCTTTGACAAGCGCTAACCCCTTATGGGAAACCAAACGCGTAATCATAGCGATAATAGGCACGTCTTTTACGGGCAAGCCGAGCATTTGTTGCAGTTGTGCTTTACAAACAGCTTTGTTTTCAAAATTTTCCGCAGAATAATTTGCAAACAGCGCGTCGTCCGTGACGGGGTTGTAAGATACAACGTCAATACCGTTAAGAATGCCCGTAAGTTTATGTTCGTTTTTGCATATGATGTCTTGCAAACCGTGTGCGTATTGCGCCGTTTTAATTTCCTTTGCATAGGTCGGGCTAACAGTGGAAAATTGTTCGCAACATTCAATTGCACCTTTCATCAAGTTAAGACAACCGTCAAATTCAAGCAAGGAAAGATGCTCTTCTTCTAAACCAAACAAATCCCCTAAAATATCGCAGGAATATTTCCCTTGATATTCTATATTGTGAATTGTAAAGAGCGCCTTGATATTTTGATAATCGGGGTTGGACGCATACAGCGTTTTTAAGTAAATTGCCGCAAGTGCCGCTTGCCAGTCGTGACAATGCAAAACATCGGGGTAAAACCCGATAAACGGCATCACTTCCAAAGCGCAACGCGAAAAATACGCAAAACGTTCGCCGTCGTCGTAATAGCCATAGCAATTAGGACGGTTGAAATAATATTCGTTATCAATGAAATAATAGGTAACGTTATCAGCTTGATAGGTAAATACGCCGCAATATTGATTACGCCAAGACAAAGGAACGTACGTATTGCCTAAGAAGGAAAGTTTCCTGCGGAGATCCGCTTTCATTTGCGAATATAACGGCAACAAAACACGGATATCCAGCGTGGGATCATTAGCAAGCGCTTGCGGCAGAGACCCGATTACGTCTGCTAAACCGCCCGTTGCGATGAACGGACGTGCTTCCGATGCGACAAATAAAATTTTCTTTTTTTCTACCAACACGGGGTCTTGCGTTTTCTTTTTGCAAACGCGCTTGGGCGTTTCCGTCTTCAAGGTTTTTGCAACCGACTTCGCTTTTGTGGTTGCCGTGCTTTTCGTTGTTTTCGTAGTACGCTTTTTCGTCGTTGTTTCAGGCATAATACACTCCTTTTGTCTTGTAATGCTATTATAAGCGCGTTCCTTTGGGGATATAATACGGCAAGGTATGGCTGCCGCTAAGCGTCGTTTTATCGCTTATCACAACGTTTTTATCGGTGATAACGAAATTTAACGAACTCTTTTCGCCGATTACGTTGTCTTGCATAATGATGGAATTTTTAACAACAGCACCTTTGCTTACCTTAACGCCGCGGAACAAAATACAGTTTTCCACCGTGCCTTCAATCATACATCCGTCGGAAATTAACGAATTTTTCACCACTGCATTTTCACCGTATTTGCTAGGCGCACTGTCGCGAACCTTCGTATAAATATCACGGTCGCCAAACAGTTCGTCGCGCACTTCTTTGTTGAGCAATTCCATATTATGCTTATAGTATGCGGACAAAGAATCGATACCTGCATAATAATTCTTAAACGGATAAGCATAAATTTTCAAGCTATTGATTTGTTTGAGCAAAATATCACTTTCAAAGCTGTTTAATCCGTGCGTTACGGAATCTTCCACCAAGTTGAGCAAGAATTTTCGGTTGAATACCATCACGTTGACAAACGCGTTTACAACTTCGCCGCTGGTGATATGCGGAGCAAGCTTCAAATCGGTAATTCGACCGTCTTCCCCTGCATCCACCGTGATAAAGTCTTTCGTGCGTTCCATAGGACGTTGGCAGGTAACCATCGTCACATCCGCATTTTTCTTTTCGTGGTATGTAATAATGTCGGCGATATCAAATTTTGCGATACCGTCGCAGTCCATAAGCACTATGTACTTTTCGTTGCGTCTGCTTAAAAAGCCGCGCAAGCTGTTGATTGCCGCCAAACGGTTATTAAAAGCAGCATCGTGACGTTCGGAGAAAGGCGGCAAAAGAATAAGACCGCCGTCTTTTCTTGCCAAATCCCAGTCCTTACCGCTACCGATATGGTCGATTAAGGAGCGATAATTATCGCTTGTCATAAGCCCTACCGCCGTAATGCCGGAGTTGACCATATTAGAAAGCATAAAGTCAATCACTCTGTATCTTCCGCCAAAGGGGATAGAAGCCATCGTTCTTCTGCGTACAAGTTCAGGTACGTTTTCTTCGTGTAAATTTGAAAAGATAACACCGATTGCTGAAATAGCCATAATTTCCTCCTTATTAACCTAAAATATCCGTTTCGTGTTTTTGCCCTTCGGTTACGCAAACGCCGTCAGCAACGGTAAGACCGCGCCCCAGTACGACAATTTCCGCCGACGGAGATTTTTCGTTGCCGATTTTCGCGTCGTGTCCAACGGTAACGTTTTCGTCGATAATCGAATAGGAAACGTGTGCGCCTGCTTTGATAACGCTATTTGCAAGCACGATTGCATCTTTTACCACCGCGCCTTCTTCTATCATTACGTTACTGCCAAGGATAGAATTTTCCACTACGCCGTCAATTTCACAACCAAGCGCAACCATAGAGTTTTTAACAACGGCATTTTCACCAAAATGTTCGGGGGGAGCTAAGGGGTTACGGGAATGAATTTTCCACTCTTTATCGCCCACGTCAAATTCAGGGGAATCGCCAAGCAAATCCATATTTGCTTCCCACAAAGAAGCTACCGTACCAACGTCCTTCCAGTATCCTTCAAAGGCATAAGAATACATCTTTTCGCCTGCGTTTAACATAGCGGGAAGAACGTCTTTACCAAAGTCCTTCGAAGAGTTGGGATTTGCGTCGTCCACTTCCAAATATTTAAAAAGCTTTTCAGCATTAAATACGTAAATACCCATTGAGGCCAAGGTGCTCTTGGGTACTTTGGGTTTTTCTTCAAATTGATAGATAGAGCCGTCGGGATTTGTATTCAAAATACCAAAACGCGAAGCTTCGGAAAGCGGTACGTTGATGGCGGCAATCGTACAATCTGCCCCGGTATCTTTATGTGCTTGAATAAGCGCGGCGTAGTCCATTTTATAAATATGGTCACCTGACAAAATCAACACGTAGTCAGGGTTATACATTTTCATAAAGTGCATATTTTGATAAATGGCATTTGCCGTGCCTGCATACCAAGAAGAGTTTGTCTTTGCTTGATACGGTGACAAAATATGTACACCGCCGAAGGATCTGTCCAAATCCCACGGTTGACCGTTGCCGATATATTCGTTCAAAATCAACGGTTGATATTGCGTAAGTACGCCAACTGTATCGATACCGGAATTGATACAGTTGGACAGCGGAAAGTCAATGATACGGTATTTCGCACCAAAGGCTACTGCCGGTTTAGCAATGTTGGTTGTCAACGCATAAAGACGGCTACCTTGTCCGCCTGCCAACAACATAGCAACACACTCTTTCTTTCTTTGCATAATGTTTCTCCTTATCAATCAATTTTTTCTAAATATACGCAAGTCAATTTCGGGATCGTGAACGCGATTGCGTTCTCTTTTCCGTGACTGTAATATTTCATAGTTTTATATACGCGCTTTCTCATCGTACCACCGCCACCGTAGCGCTTCAAATCAGAGTTGAATATTACGCGGTACGTTCCTTTGGGTAAGCCCAGCTTATAATCATCCAGTGCTGAACCTGAAAAATTCAAAAGCACCACTACTGATTTCCCCGATTTATCTTTGCGCTCGTACGCAAGGAAATTGCGATCGTTATCATCGGCGGCAAGCCAAGAAAAACCGTCCCAAGAGTTTTCAATTTCGTAAAGCGCAGGCGTATTTTTATACAGCATATTCAACTGTTGGACTGCCGTGGAAAGCTTGCGGTGCATAGGATATTTCTTCAAGAAAAACTCTACGCCTTCTTCATAGTTCCACTCCTTAAACTGCCCAAACTCTGTGCCCATAAAGTTGAGTTTTTTTCCAGGGTGAGACAGCATATATCCCAAAAAGGCGCGCACGCCTGCAAACTTTTCAAAATAATCTCCCGGCATCTTTTCCAGCAAGGAACATTTGCCGTGTACCACTTCATCGTGGGAAATGGGCAAAACATAATTTTCGGAAAAGGCGTACATCATAGAAAACGTGAGCTTTGTATGCTCATGGCGGCGGAAAAGCGGATTTGTCTTAAAATAGGACAAAACGTCGTTCATCCAACCCATATTCCATTTGAAATTAAAGCCGAGACCGCCTACGCTTGTGGGATGCGTAATCATCGGCCACGCGGTAGATTCTTCTGCAATCATAAGAGCGTTGGGGAAATAGGAGAAAACGGCTTCGTTTAAGCGTCTTAAAAACGCAACGGCTTCCAAATTTTTATTTTCGCCGTAGATGTTGGGTTGCCACTCCCCATCTTTCTTTTCATAATCCAAATACAGCATCGAAGCAACTGCATCTACACGTAAACCGTCCAAATGATAATTTTCAAGCAGGAAAACCGCGGAAGAAATCAAGAAGGAAACCACTTCGTTTCTGCCGAAATCAAAACAGCGAGTTCCCCAACCCTTATGCTCCATACGGTCCCATTGCGACGCTTCGTATAACGGTTCGCCGTCAAATTCGTACAAACCGAAAGCGTCCTTGGGGAAATGTGCAGGCACCCAGTCAAGGATAACGCCTATGCCTACGTTATGGAAGCAATCCACCAAATACATAAAATCTTTCGGTGTGCCAAGGCGCGAAGTTATGGCGAAATAGCCGGTTACCTGATACCCCCACGAACCGTCGAAGGGATGTTCGGTTAATGGCATAAATTCTACGTGCGTATAGCCCATTTTTACGACGTATTCAACCAAATGCTTGGCAAGCTGCCGATACGTCAAATATTCGCCGTTTTTATCTCGTTTCCAAGACAATAAATTGACTTCGTAAATATTGACGGGGGATGAATAGACGTTTTTTTGGTTTCGCTCTTTCATATACGCGCAGTCCGTCCATTTATAACCGCCTAAAGAATATAACTTTGATGCGTTGGAAGAAGTTGTGGACGGTGTCTCTGCGTGTAAAGCATACGGGTCCGCTTTGAAAAGACGGCGGCCATCGTAGGTTTCAATGCAATATTTATATGTGTCATATTCCTGTAAATTAGGAATGAAAAGCTCAAAAGATTGTCCGTCGATTAAACGCTGCATAATATGTGAAGAAACGTTCCAACCGTTAAAGTCCCCTACGATTGAAACGCTTTTAGCATGCGGCGCCCAAACGCGAAAAACGTAGCCCCGCTTTTTATTGACAGTGATGGCGTGCGCACCGAAAAATTCATGGGCTTTGAAATTTTCGCCTTGATGAAATAAATGTAAAGGTACGTCCGCGTTTTGAATTGTCATATATCCTCCGAGCATAACTGTATATAATAGTTATGTTATTATTATACAATAAAATTTAGAAAATTACAAGTGGATTTTGAAAAAAAATTAGATATTTTGACACTTTTTTCATAGGAAAAGCCATATTTGTTAAAAAACACGCCCACTACTACGCCACACGTAATTATTGTGCTATGCAAAGCAATGTAGTTATGTCACGCATAGTAGGAGTATTAAATTGCATTTAAACATAAAAAAATACGGCAATTTTCCCTATTTTTCGACGTGGGTTATTGTCCGTATTTTTAATACAATTAAATTGTTTCACGAAATATGTTTCACGATTGTCGGTTATGTTTGTCTAAAAAGGATAACCACTGCTCTTTTAAATGCTCAAAATCACCGTTGTTATCTATAATAAACGCGTTACAATTTTTTATACGTTTCTGCATTGTTTTTGATTGATAATCCACTTGCGCATGTATACGCTTGCGCACTTGTTCAATAGAAGAATTATCGCGAAACGAAACAGCTTGTATGCGCTGTGCGCCCATTCGCATTATAACGATAATCAAATCAAAGGCATTTTCAAGATTTGCTTCAAATAACAGCGGAACTTCGGCAAAAACCATTTCTCCATCACTTTCGTCCATACGCTTTGAAAGTTCTTGCATAATAAGCGGATGCGCAATGCTGTTTAATTTTTGGCGCGCTGCGTTATCGTCAAATACTATTTGCGCAAGAACGTTTTTATCGATAGAATTTTCCCGTACAGCACTTGGGAAGATTTTCTTAATTTCTTTAACATAAAGCGGACTTTTTATAATTGTTTGATAAATTTCATCACAGGAATGCACAGCAAAACCGCTTTCTTGTATCAATTTTACTAGCGTAGATTTTCCACTGCCTATCCCACCGGTGATTGCTATTTTTTGTTTCATTTTCAATTTACCTTATATTGTTTCACGAAATATGTTTCACAAATGGCTTATTTTGCGTCGAACCAGTTTTTACCAACGTGTACGTCGACGGTTAAGGGAACACGCAAACTTACGGCGTTTTCCATTTCCGCTTTTAGAATTTTCGCCACTTCTTCTTGTTCACTTTCAGGACAATCAATTACAAGCTCGTCGTGCACCTGCAAAACAAGGCGTGCTTTAAATCCTTTTTCTTTGAGTTTATTCGCAACGTTAATCATGGCGATTTTAATAATATCCGCGCTAGACCCCTGCAACGGCATATTCATTGCGGCGCGTTCGCCAAAAGCGCGCACATTATGGTTGGACGCTTTAATTTCGTTGATCACGCGTCTACGTCCCAAAAGCGTAGTAACAAAGCCCTTTTCCTGCGCTGTTTGCACATTGCCTTGAATATATTTTTGCACGTCGGAATACGTTTCAAAATAGCGATTGATATATGATTGCGCCTTTTTGGCGGAGATATTCAAATCGGTCGAAAGCCCAAACGCACTAATACCGTAAATAATGCCGAAATTGACGGCTTTTGCTTCACGGCGCATGGCTGCGGTGACTTGTTCAATCGGAACTTCAAATACTTGCGATGCGGTGCTTGCGTGAATATCCTGCCCTTCGCAATATGCTTGAATGAGCTCTTTACAACCAGAAAAATGTGCAAGCAAACGAAGCTCGATTTGAGAATAATCGGCGTCAATTAACACGTGCCCTGCGCTTGCCGTAAACAGTTTTCTAAGCTCTTTTCCTTCGTCTGTGCGAATAGGAATATTTTGCAAGTTCGGGTTTGTGCTGGACAATCTTCCCGTAGCGGTATTGCTTTGATGGTAGGTCGTATGCACTCTTCCGTTTGTGATAATCGGCTTAAACCCTTCGATATAGGTCGAATGCAACTTTTGAACGGTACGATAGCGTAAAACAAGCTGTACAATTTCGTAATCATCCGCGTATTTTTCCAGCTCTTCTGCCGTAGTTTTATACGATTTACTGTCTTTGTTTTTCTTAACGCCTTGCCCTATTTTCAAATTTTCAAAAAGCACTTTACCAAGCTGTTGCGTAGAATTGACGTTAAATACTTCCCCTGCAAGCATATAAATGCGTTGCGTGAGCGCAGTTTTTTCTTGGTTATAGCGGTTGGAAAGCTCGGCAAGCGTAGCTTCGTCTACGCAAACGCCCTGCCTTTCCATATCAAATAAAACGCGGATAAGCGGCAATTCCACCTGCTTATATAGACGCAATTCGTCTTTGTTTAGGTTAGATAAAAATTCTCGCTGTAAGCGCAATACACCGTATGCGCGATGTTGGGGAGAAAGCTGATAATACTCCAAACAAAATTGCAAACTGTCCGAATTACCCAAACCGTTCGCCAAACATTTTAATATGGACACGTCGTCAAACGTGCATTTGGGAACGCAATCCAGCGCATGCAATTTGTGCATCAACTCTTTCGCATTATAAGCGATTACGTGCTTATTTTCGCCAAAAATCTCTTGGCAAAGCGGAAATAATTGATTTTCAAACACACCAGCGTCCAACAAGCCCGTTTTTATAGGAAAAACGTATTCGACCGCGCTATTGTCGTTATTGCAAGCGACAAAGCGAAATTCCTTTTGTGTCCAGTCGCAGGCAAATGCCTTTGCACCGCTTTCACGAAGAAATTCGACTGTTTGTGCAACGCTTTCAGGGAACTGTTCTGTGACAACCGTTTGTGTTTTTTCCGCAGTCGGCACACTTTCCTTTTGCGTTTTATCAAAAATTTGCAATCCTAATAAACTCTTAAATTCAAGCTCGACTAATTTATCGTATACCTTTGAAGAAAACGGCGTTTTCAAAATGCAATCGCCAAGCGTAACGTCAATAGGTGCGTCCGTTTGGATTGTAGCAAGTTTATACGACAAATACGCGCTTTCTTTGCCGTCTGCAAGTTTCTTATTGAGTGCGCCCGTAATATCGCTTAAATGGGCGTATACGCCGTCTAAATCGCCATACGTTTGTATTAGCGATTGCGCCGATTTTTCACCTATCCCAGGCACGCCGGGGATATTGTCCGATTTATCGCCCATAAGCGATTTCAAGTCGATAATTTGCGCAGGGGTAAAGCCGATTTCCGCTTGGAAATTATTCGCAGTCAGCTCCAAAATGTCGCTTACACCTTTGCGTGTAAAGCAAACGCTGGTCGTATCGTCCACAAGTTGGTACGCATCGCGATCGCCTGTATAAATATACGTTTGCAGGTTAAACCGTTTTGCAAGCGTACCAAGCAAATCGTCCGCTTCGTAGCCTTCCATTTGGCAAATCTTAATTTGCATCGCGGAAAGCACTTCCTTCAAAACGGGCACTTGTTTCGCCAAATCGTCAGGCATAGGTTTGCGCCCTGCTTTATAATCGGTAAACATACCGTGACGAAACGTAGGTGCGCGTAAATCAAACGCCACCGCAAAATGCGTCGGTTTTTTATCCGCAATAATTTTAAGCATCAATTTAACGAAACCGAACACACCGTTTGTCGGCAAGCCGTCTTTTGTGGTGAAAACGGGAGTTGCATAGTATGCGCGATTTAATAAGCTGTTTCCGTCAATGAGAACCAAAGTTTCCATAAAAATGCCCTATCCTATACGCTTTGTATCTATTATTGTACCACGAAATAAAAAAAATCGCAAGGGAATATAAAAATGTTTGAAAAAAGATTTAAAAAAATGTAAAAAATCGCGTTGAAATGCTTGCTTTTTTTTGCAATATCTATTATAATGATAAAGCTTTCGATTGCCGAAGTGGTGGAATGGCAGACGCGACGGACTCAAAATCCGTTGGTAGCGATACCGTGTGGGTTCAAGTCCCACCTTCGGCACCAATAGAAAAACACCCCTTTTTTGGGGTGTTTTTGTGTTTATTCGCCCTTATTTGGGCTTATTTTTTTACGTTTTGTTACTAAATTTTGTTGCATATTTTTACTACTTGCTATCTTGGATAAGACATAAACTCTATTATCGCTTCGCCGCCGTCAATATCTTCGTAAACATCAAAGATATCCCTATGGTCTACGGTACTACGCCCACCCGAAGCGCCGTCTCTACGCCCCGAAAGGTCGAGCCTTGTTCCGTCCTTGAAGATATATCCCGTTTCCGCCCAACGATAAGTAGACCCGCAGCGAGCAAGAACATCTTTCTCTACGGACTCTTTAAGCGAAAAACTTATAGGTTGCCCTTGTTTATTTGCACCGCCGCCCGAACTATCTCCGTCTCCGTCGTTTGAAGTTCGTTCTCCCCTTTCAACTTGCTTTTTATCCACTCGTTGAATTTGATTATCTTCTCTTCCGAATCGAGTTGCATAACCAAGAGAACTTGATTTTCTTCCTTCAAGGGAATAACCTTGTTTATTGAGTTTATCAATGAAATCAACGCTTCCCGATACGGACTTGACTTTGCCACTCCTACCATACTCTTGTATCTCCTTAAATACTTTTTCAAATTCCGCCTTTGTGATATACTCTTCCACTTGGTAATTATTATCCGCGTCATCAAAACGCTCTACCAAATACCATCTATCATTCATTGAAATAAGCGTTCGGTCTCCCGTTTGAACCTCGGGTTGACGAGTCCACCAAATAGCAAGGCGGTGGGCTTCGCTCACACGCTCTTTTTCGGTGGGGAAGTTTTTATGCAAGAACTTGAAGTATTTTCTATTATACTGAATTTCTTCGCTTGCGTCAACCTCTTCTCTACGGCGGGAAGCAACAATTTTTCTATTGATATAAGCATAACCCGCTTTTTCTACCGCACCGAGATAGAGTTTTTCCGCCTTCTTGATTCTCTTATATTCCGCCCTCGCTTCGGCGTTTCCGATTCGCTCGAACATTTTTTCAGCAAGTTTCGTTTTCTTGCCGACGAGCCCACATACAAGAAAACAATCTAAATATCGTGGACATTACAGACGAAAGATTTTGCGGAAGTTTTCGATATTAACTATATAAAGAGTACGGCGCGTGTAAATCATGCGCCGTACTTTTTATAGGAGAAATGATTAAATGGAAAAAGTTAAAGCATATTTTCTAAAATGAGCTTATCCGCAACAAGCGCAATAAATTCGCTGTTGGTGGGCTTTTCTGCACCTAAATAGATACGTGCGCCAAAAATTGCGTTGATTGCATCAATTCTGCCCCTATTCCACGCTACTTCAATCGCGTGACGAATCGCCCTTTCTACTTTACTGGGCGTCGTTTGAAATTTCTTTGCGATGGACGGATACAATTCCTTGGTAACACTGTTGATTATGTACGGATATTCAATGGTCATTTTAATACCTTCGCGTAAATATCCGTATCCTTTAATATGCGGCGGAATACCGATAGAAATGAAGATTTCACTTATCTTTTCTTCTACGGTTATCGGTTTACGTTTTTCCACCACGACATCTTTGGCAACGGGCTTGCTTTGTAACAGCTCCGTGATGCGTTCCATCGCAGTCGGGATAGAAAACGGCTTCGATAAATAATAGGATGCACCTTCGCAAAGGGCTTTTTCAATGATATCGTCGTTTGCCAAACCAGTTGCAATAATCTTGGCCGTAGGCCAAGTTTTCTTCAGTGCGCGAATAACGGCGCAACCGTCGCTACCCTTCAAAAACATACTGACAATCAATAAATCAATTTTATTACCAAATATTTGATTGATGCCTAAATCGCCATCATCGCCTGCAAAAATCAAATCACAGTCTTCTCGTGCATCAATCGCGTCTTTTAATTGTTGCAGTGCCGCAGGGTTACTTTCTAATAAGATAATTTTGTTGGGTTTCATAAAAAATCCCTCCTTTTATAGTACTTTATTTCGTCAAAACACATTTGACAAAATCATTATACTACAAAATTCGGGATTTGTAAACCATTATTTTACAATAATAAGTAAAATTTTTTAGGTATTTTTGTATATTTTAAAATAACTGTGTCGAAAAACGTCGAAAATATAATTTATACAACAAATTAAGTAGTTTCGTCGATAAATTCGTCGTAAGTAACCTGTCTATCGTAGGTTTTGGTTTCGTTGATTTCAATTATTCTATTTGCGACGGTATTCATAAGTTCTTGGTCGTGTGAAGTGAGCAACATACCGCCTTTATAATGGCTTAAACCGTTGTTGAGTGCCGTAATCGATTCCAAGTCCAAGTGGTTGGTGGGTTCGTCGAAAATAAGGAAATTGCTGCCTTCCAGCATCATTTTTGCGAGCATACAACGCACCTTTTCACCACCGGAAAGCACTTTTGCTTGTTTAAGCGCTTCTTCGCCGGAGAACAACATTCTGCCCAACCAGCCACGCAAATATTCTTCGTAATGATCATTTGAAAATTGCGAAAGCCATTCCACAAGGTTCAAATTGCAGTTTTGGAAATATTCATTGTTGTTTTGCGGGAAATAGGAAACGGAAATAGTTTTCCCCCAACGAATCGTACCTGCATCCGGCTGTTCCTTGCCCATCAAAATGTCGTAAAGCATGGTAAGCGTCGTACTCTTGTCGGATACGATCCCGATTTTTTCGTCGTGTTGTACGGTAAAGGAAATATCTTTGAAATACCCTTCTTTGGTAAGTCCTTCCACCATCAAAATGTCGTTACCGATATCTTTTTCAAATTTGAAATCAATATACGGATATTTACGGAGCGACGGCTTGAAATCGTTAATTGTAAGCTTTTCAAGTTCTTTCTTTCTTGACGTTGCTTGACGGGATTTGGAAGCGTTAGCCGCAAAGCGCGCGATGAAATCCTGCAATTCTTTGGCACGTTGTTCAGCTTTTTTGTTTTGTTCCTTTTGTTGACGTGCAAGCAACTGGCTGGTTTGATACCAAAAATCGTAGTTGCCGACGTACATATTAATTTTACCAAAGTCAACGTCACAAATGTTGGTACAAACTTTGTTTAAGAAGTGACGGTTGTGCGAAACGATAATAATGGTGTTTTCAAAATCCATCAAATAATTTTCCAGCCAACGCACCGTCTTAATGTCAAGGTTGTTGGTAGGTTCGTCCAAAAGCAACACGTCGGGATCGCCGAACAGCGCTTGCGCAAGGAGAACGCGCACCTTTTGCTTTGCGTCAAGCTCGCTCATCAACGCATAGTGCATTTCTTCGCCGATATCCAAGGCGTTCAAAAGCTGCCCTGCTTGGTATTCTGCGTCGTAACCGTTCATTTCTGCAAATTCACTTTCCAAATCCGCTGCTTTAATACCGTCTTCTTCGGAAAAATCGGGTTTAGCGTACAACGCGTCTTTTTCGTCCATTACTTCGATTAAGCGTTTATAGCCAAGCATAACCGTACGCAAAACCGTTTCATTGTCGTACATATTTTGGTTTTGCTGCAAAACGGACATACGTTCGTTTTTGTCCAAGGAAACAAAGCCCTTTTGCGGCTCGATTTCACCCGACAATACTTTCAAAAAAGTGGATTTACCTGCGCCGTTCGCACCGATAATGCCGTAACAATTTCCTTTTGTAAACTTTAAGTTAACGTCTTCAAATAATTTTTTACTGCCATATTGCAAAGAGACGCCCGTGACTTGTAACATTTTTCTACCTCTAAAATATATTTCCTTGAAGATTATACCATATAAACGTTTTTTAAGCAAACGTTTTACAACGCTTATACAAAAGAAAAGCAGCTCCTGAAAAAAATCAAGAGCGGCTTTTCAACGTATTCAATTATTTTACAAGTTTTTCGATTTGCGCTGCAACGTCAGCAACCGTTACAAGGTTTTCAACGTCTTCGTCGGGGATAACAACGCCGTATTCGTCTTCCAAACGGCTCAAAAGTTCCACAACATCCAAAGAGTCAGCACCCAAATCTTCTACAATCTTTGCATCGGCAACCACCTTTTCCAAGGGTAAGTTTAATGCTTCTGCAAGCATTGCTTGAATTTTTTCCAACATAAAAATTTCCTCCGTAATAGTCAAGTTTTTTCAACTTACCTAACAATTATAGTACAATTTTTAAATTAAGTCAAGTGTTTTGTCACGCTTTTTTATTACGCATCGTCAGTGCAATACGATTTTTCTTCAAATCGACGTCTTTAATGCGTACTTGCACAACCTGCCCCACCTTCAAAACTTCCGATGGATGCTTGATATATCTATCCGTGATTTCCGAAATATGTACAAGTCCGTCTTGATGCACGCCGATATCTACGAACACACCGAAGTCGATAACGTTTCTAACTGTTCCCGTCACTTCCATACCGGGTTTCAAATCGGAAATGGACATAATATCTTTTCTAAGCATAGGCGCAGGCAACGCGTCACGGATATCACGACCAGGTTTTACAAGCTCCGTTACGATGTCGCGCATAGTGGCTTTATCAAGGTTAGATGCGCTTGCCGCTTTATCTTCACCGTACGCCTTGATTTTTTGCTTCAAATCGTCAATCTTACGCGCGCGCACGTCTTCTTTAGTATAAGAGAACAAGGCAAGCAATTTTTCGGCTTTTTCGTAGGATTCGGGATGCACAGCGGTGTTATCCAAAATGTTATCGCCATCGTCGATACGCAAGAATCCTGCACACTGCGTATACGCTTTATCGCCCAGCTTAGGCACTTTCAAAAGCTGTTTACGCGATTTGAATTTGCCGTTCTTTTCACGATAGGCAACGATATTTTTTGCTACGGAAAGGTTTAAACCAGCTACGTATTTCAAAAGCGAATAGCTTGCTGTGTTCAAATCCACACCGACGCTGTTTACGCAATCTTCCAAAACGCCCGTAAGCACTTCGTCTAAGCGTTTTTCGTTCATATCGTGTTGATATTGCCCAACGCCGATGGATTTAGGATCGATTTTGATAAGCTCCGCAAGCGGATCTTGCAATCTTCTTGCAATAGACACCGCGCTTCTTGCCGTAACGTCGTAATCGGGGAATTCTTCCGCGCCAAGTGCGCTAGCCGAATACACACTTGCCCCTGCTTCGTTTACGATCACGTAGCCCACTTCTCTACCCGTTTCCGCTTTAATTTCCTTGATAAGCTCACTGATAAACAGTTCACTTTCCTTGCTTGCCGTACCGTTACCGCAAGAAATGACTTCCACCTTATATTTTTGAATAAGCCCTTTTAAGATACTCTTCGCTTCCTGTGTCCTATTTTGCGGCGGCGTAGGAAAAACGACCGTTTTATCAAGCACTTTCCCCGTTGCATCCACTACGCAAATTTTACAACCGGTACGATACGCAGGATCCCAACCCATCGTGATTTTATCCTTGATAGGCGGTTGCATCAACAACGGTTTTAAGTTGAGTTCAAACATTTTGATGGCTTGTTCACTTGCCTTTTCAAATAAATCGGCGCGAATTTCGCGTTCTACCGACGGCGCAATCAAACGTGTAAAACTGTCGCAAGCGGCATCTTTAACGATTTGAGAACTTTGATTGTTTGCTTTTAAGAACCCTGCCGCCGTGATACGTTTGGCAAATTCTTCATCTACCTGCACGGAAACCTTCAAAAATTCTTCTTTTTCTCCGCGATTTAACGCAAGCACGCGATGCGGTTTCATTTCCGCAACAGGTTCACGATAATCCGCGTACATTTCATACGTTTTCGTTTCATCCGCCGCTTCCTTGCCCTTGGCATACGAAGACACGATTTCCCCGTGATTGATATAGAAGTTACGTAATTTTTTACGCGTTACCGCATCGTCAGAGATAATCTCCGCAAGAATATCTTTAGCCCCTTGCACTGCATCAGCAACGCTAGTCACTTCGTCGGAAAGATATTTCTTTGCTTCGCTTTCCACGTCAAACGCATCGTTTTGCAACAAAATTGCATCGGCAAACGGTTGCAAGCCCTTTGCAATAGCGACGGATGCGCGCGTTTTACGCTTTTGTTTATACGGACGGTAAATATCTTCCACTTCCGTAAGCGTTACTGCTTTTTGCAAGGCAACGGTAATTTCCGGCGTCATCTTGCCAAGCTGTACAATGGCAGACGAAACTTCTTCTTTGCGTTTTTCCAAATTTCGTAAATACGTTAATCTATCGTTAAGCGAACGCAACACTTGATCGTCGCAGCTGCCCGTCATTTCCTTTCTATAACGGGCGATAAACGGAATAGTATTGCCTTCGTCAATAAGCGAGACGATATTATTCGTATGTACTTGTGATAAAGAAAATTCTTGTGCAATCGTTTGTAAAATGTCCATAATGTAATCCTTATAAAATTATGTTTTTCTTGTTAAGCGTTTTTATAAATGCTATCCAACGCACCCCACCAAACTTCCTGATTGTATCTTGGATTTGCAGGGCTTGTTGACGGCATTTTGATATACGGAATACCGCAATCAGTATAATGCTTCTCAAATAATTGATACGCAAGCGTACCGTTTAATAAAATGCCTTGCAATTTTGCTTTTTCAAATATCGGCTTCAAATTTGCAATTTTTGCATTTTTTATGCTGCTATCCGCAGAACCGTCTATATCGCAAGCCGTTGCTATATCCCAAAGCGCAACGCCCTTTGATAATAAAAACGCGCACTTCTCTTCGTTGGTGGAAGGAATTTCGCTTTGAAAATATCCGCAAAGCATTTTCCAAAAACGATTTTGCTTGTTGCCATAATAAAAGTGGATTTCCCTGCTTTTTACCGACGGAAAACTGCCCAAAATGAGAACTTTTGAGTTCTCGTTATACACGGGCGGAAAGCCCATTTTTTGCGGTTCTACTTTCATAAATTATGCAAGCGGAAAGGGTTTGTCCGTGTTACCGACAAGTGCAATCGCCTTTTGCTTTTCATCAAAAAGTTGTTTGATTACATCGTGCGTTTGCGCATAGGTCATCGCGTTGATTTTTTCAAGCTTTTCTTGGAAATCGAATATCTTGTTAAAATGCAACAAATATTTTCCGTACAGCAGCATTTGCGAATTGCTGTTTTCGTTGCTAAAAAAGATGCTGGATTTCATTTGCTCGCGGCTACGGTTAAACTCGTCTTCGCTAATACCGTTCTTCTTGATATTTTTTACCACTTCCGTGATGGCGTCGTAAGCCTGCATTGCTTGTTTGGGATTTACGCCTGCATAAATCACCTGCGTGCCGCATTCGCGATATTGCGTTGCATACGAGTATACTGAATAAGCAAGCCCACGCTTTTCACGAACTTCTTGGAACAAACGTGAGCTCATTGAACCGCCCAAAACACTATTGATCGCGCCCACGATTTCTTCTAAATTGCTGCCGCGTGGAATAGACGGATAGCCAAGCGCAATATGCATTTGTTCAATGGGCTTTTGTTTTACCAAACTTCGTTTTTCGCTTAAAATGATAGGTGTGCGTTCTTCAAAGTTGCCTTTTTCTAAATCCCCAAAATAGCTTTCAACAAGCGCTTGCGCCGTTTGCGGATCAATACCGCCTGCAAAGGAAATTACGATGTTTTCAGGGCAATAACGCGCTTTTTTATAACGCAAAATATCTTCCACCGTGAAAGAACGCACGTTGTCCGCCGTGCCCAAAATGTTTCTGCCGTAATTTTCTTTACCGTAGCAAGCAGACGCAAGCAAATCCAAGCACAAATCTTCAGGAGTGTCTTCGTTCATGGAAATTTCTTCGCAAACAACGCCCTTTTCCCTTACCATTTCTTCTTCTGGAAAGGTCGAATGCAAGAATAAATCCGACAAAAGCTCAAAGCACGCCGTTGTATGTTCGGACGTACATTTGGAATAATAGCAAGTTAAATCCTTGCCCGTAAAGGCGTTTACCTGCGCGCCTAAACGATCAAACGCATCGGAAATTTCAAAGGCGTTGCGTTTTTGCGTGCCTTTGAACTGCATATGCTCAATAAAATGCGAAATGCCGTCTTCCGCGTCCGTTTCCGCGCTTGCGCCCGTACCGACCAAAATGCCCATCGTAACGGACATAAAGCCGTCCATTTGCTTTACAACCAAACGTAAACCGTTGTCGTACTTCTTTTCAAATACCATATTATTTATCCCCTTTCCCGTAAATTTTCCGTAACAGTAATCACCGATAAGTTGCGGGATTCATAATTTTTTAATATATCGTCCAAAGCGTCGACGGTGGCTTGCATAGGATGCATCAAAACAAAATCGCCGCTTTGTATATTTTTTGTAGCGCGCGTATAGATAAGCGCACTGTCTTTATCACGCCAGTCAATCGTATCCCGTGACCATAAAATCGTTTTCATTTGCAGTTGCTGCGCGGCGGAAAGCGTATTGTCGCTATATGCCCCCGACGGCGGTGCGAACAAGGTGGGCTGCATCCCGATTGCTTTGTAAATAAATTGATTGCAAGTGTCTATTTCTTGTTTATTTGCCGCAAACGACAATTTCTTATGGTCCTTATGAAAATAGCCGTGATTGCCTATTTCGTGGCCTGCATCGCGAATAGCCTTTAAGCAATCTACGTTATCATCCGCCCAACAACCGCCGATAAAAAAGGTTGCTTTAGCTTGATGCTTTTCTAAAATTTCCAGCATTTCCAGCACTTCTTCTTGCCCCCAGTACACGTTAATCAGCAGGGAAACGCCGCCCGATTTTACGTTACCCGATCGGTAAAGCACCGCGTTTTCCCCGTCGACGTTCACACTGTTTTGTTGTGGAGCAAAGCATAATACGCCAACGCAAACGACCAAAAATACAAGCATTGCATTGACGATTGCCGTGATTTTCCTGGTTGACCATTGATATCCTGCCTGCTTTTTACCCATTATACACCTCAAAAAAACGATTAGTTTATCATATTTTCATTTTTTTAAGGATATGCGTAGAGATAAATTTGCGAAGCAATTATTTAATGGTAACGATAGTAATGCCCGTCTCGCCTTCGCCGTATTTTCCAAGACGATATGACGCAACGTTTTTATGTCCGCGTAAAAGATCGTGAATGCCTGCACGCAGCTTGCCTGTGCCGACGCCGTGGATAATACGCACTTCCGGCAAGTTAGAAATAACCGCCGCGTCAATAAACGCTTCCACTTCCGGTAACGCTTCGTGCACCGTGCATCCGATCACGTTAATTTCAAGCGTAGGCATAGGTTTTGCTTGCAAGGATTTGACAACCTGCACTTTATCGCCTGCCTTCTTTTTCGTTTGGATTTTGTTTGCCATTGTATCGCTTGTACCTGACAAAACAACGAACAAATCGCTAAATTTACTGCGCACACGAATATTACCGCAAAGCAATTCAGCTTCCTTTTTTTGCGTGCGCACGCTTTGCACCGTACCTTCTTGATTGATGTTTTGCACGTACAATTTAGCCCCAACGGCAATTTGTTTTTCCGTTGCAGGCACGTATTTAGGCCGTAAAACGTCACTGTTTTCGCTTTCGTAAGCTTGATCGCTTAAACGGTTTTTGAGCGTTCTCGCCTTGATTAAATCGGCTTCGGAAATGCTTTCTTGTGCAAAAATTTCCTCAATTTCATTTAGCAATTCTTCCGCTGCCGCCGTGCGTTCGTTGATAATTCTTCTCGATTCCGCCTTTGCCTGCGTAAAGAGCTTTTCTTTTTCCTTTTGCAGTTTCTCTTTTTCCGTTTCCAAAACCTGCAACTGTTGATGCCAGCTTGCCTTTAATGCGTTGCTTTGCCTAAGCGCTTCATCTGCTTGAATACGGCTTTCTTCGGCAGTACGCACGATATTTTCAAATTTTTGCGCGTCTTGCGACAAATTAGAAAGCGCGTCTTGCAAAATGCTTTCCTTTAATCCAAGCCGCCTTGAAATTGCCAAAGCGTTGCTTGATCCAGGCAACCCGATACGAATTACGTACAAAGGTTGTAGCGTGTTGCTGTCAAATTCCATACAAGCGTTTTCAATATCCTTTGCAGAAAAGGCAAATTCTTTCAGCGAAGTGTAATGTGTCGTCACCACACCCGACGCACCGGCTTGCAGCAAATGCGAAAGAATAGCCTTTGCCAACGCTTGCCCTTCTTCGGGGTCAGTTCCGCCGCCTAATTCGTCGATAAGCACCAAGCTTTTCGCGTTTGCATTGTCGACGATATGAATAATGTTGGTAATGTGCGAAGAAAACGTAGAAAGACTTTCTTCAATACTTTGTGCGTCGCCGATGTCGCAATAAATTTCGTCAAAAACGGAGAGCGCGGCGCGTTTTGCAGGCACATATAAACCGCACATTGCCATCATACAAAACAAGCCGACCATTTTCAGCGTAACCGTTTTACCGCCCGTATTTGGGCCGCTTATCAATAAGAAACGGTAGTTTTCTCCCAGTGATAAGCTAACCGGTACGACCTTTTTCCTATCAATTAAGGGGTGACGGCCGCTGTCAATCACTACCTTTCCCTTTGCGTTCATTTCCGGTTTAACGCTGGACGTTTTATACGCATACTCCGCACGTGCATAGATAGCGTCAAGCTCTTCTAAAACGCAAACATTCTTGCGTAATTGTTCCGCGATTGCGCCAACCCCCTTGGAAAGCGCGGACAAAATACGTTCTACTTCTTCCTTTTCGTCCAAGGTAAGCGTACGCAATTCATTGTTCATTTCCAGAACTTCTTCCGGCTCAATGAAAAAGGTTGCGCCCGTTGCCGACCTATCGTGAATAAAGCCCTTTACGTTGCGTTTATATTCCGCGCGTACAGGTAAAACGTAGCGATTATCACGCATCGTCACGATATTGTCCTGCAAATATTTTGCTTCACTCCCTGATAAATATTCACTAAGCCGCGCGCGGATTTTGTCGTTCAAAAGACGAATTTCACGACGCAGCATATACAGTTTATCGCTTGCGTAATCGCTTACTTCCGTATCGCTGATAATTTTGCTGTGGATATCGTCTTCTAACGCAACGTTATAATAGATTGCGTCAACAAGACGTTTTAACTGTTTTATTTCTTCATCGTTGACTGCATGTATGCTTGTAAACGCAATACGTGATGCGCGCAACAAATGTCCCACCTTCAACAGCTCACCACAGGAAAGCGTAGAGCCCTTTTGCGCGCGGTCGATTTCATCATAAAAGATGGGAAAGCACTCCACTTTACTTACGCCGTGCGTAAAAAGTAACGCAACCGCTTCTTCCGTATCTTTCAAGCGCTCTTTAGCAGTTTCAACGTCGGGCGTGGGGTGCATAGCTTGTAAACGCGCTTTTCCCCCTTCCAGCGTAGCATATTCCGCCGCTATCCCAAGAATTTTATTAAGTTCCGTTTTTTCAATCGCTTTAACGTTCATGTACTCCCCTTATAATACACCGCGCTTAAAATGTCCCGAAGTGTAATTTTTATAAAGTTTCTTTTGTAAAATTTCGTCGTCAATCGCGGCAACCGCTTGCCCTTTTTGCTCTTGCAAGGTACAATCGATAAGCTTTCCTGCCCCATCGATACCTTTGCCGATCAGTGTTGCGCAATTATACACTTCAAATCGGCAATTCCCCTTATCGTCCGTATATCTGCGCATCGGGAATTCGCGGCCGTTTTCGTCCATTAGACAGTATATATTTTTCTTGTCGCAGTTTGCGCAAGTTTTTTCAAAAGGACAATAGCATAAATCCATCAATTTGATATCGCCTAAGCTCAACACAAACGCTTTTTCACTGATAAGCGGTTGCAGTTCGCTTGCATTTGCTTCCTTAGAAAGCGCATAATAACGTACGTTATCAAATTGCAAAAGCTTAGCAACCGCCACGCCATTGATAAGATGCAGTCCCGTTCCTGCAAACACAGACAAATTGTGCGCCTTGGCAAACTGCAACGCCGCATAATTATCCGCATAAACACCGTCCAAATGATGGCTTATAATATAATCGGCAATCGCTTGTTCCTGCGAACGCGTACAAAAAGGCGGATAATAAATAAATTTTTCAAAATTGCCGTTGATAAAAGACGCAGGTAACTTTTGCGTATAAGCGTCGGGCTTACAAATGGCAATATCCGCCGTGACGCCTTGAAAATCGTTAGAAATTACCGCTATTTTGTTGTTTTTGCCTTCGGGTAAGTTACACTGCAACCGCATAGAAAGCGGCTGATTTTTCGCTTGTTTCGTAATGCTTTGCGCCACTTTTTCATAAAACTCTCTGCGAAAAGCGTTCAAAAGTGACTTTGCGATAAATATATTGCCTTTTAAAACAATTTCTTCAAACTCTACTTGCAAAGGCAACCCGTCCGTTTTTTCAAAACACGCCTTTAACTGTTCTTCGGTCAACGGTTGATTGTTCGCCGTTTGTAAAACGTTCTTTGACGTAACGACCACGTCGCCACAGATAGCAACCGCCTGTTTGTTTTCGCAAAAATACAATTTAATAGGCAATTTCGTAAGCTTTTTAGCACTTAAAACGCGTGCGTTTACCGCTGTATCCGTAGTGATAAACACACCGTCGCCGTTTTTAAGGCGTGCGTTGCTAACGATAGAAAAACCGCGCGCCACGGCTCTTCCAAACACTGCGCCGCCCACTTCCATGCCGCCGCGCAAAATTTTGAAAGCGTCGCCGTTTTTTGCCTTGCAAACGCTTTCTACAAGGTACGCGCCGTTGACCACTTTGACCACACCAACTTTTTCCCCGATATGCCCTTGCACGCTGGACGAAATAAAACGTTTATCCTGTCCAAACGCAAGCCCTTTGGTATAGTTACCGCGATTATACGTCCGTTTCAAATCGGACAAGCTTTGTTGTAAATCTTTTGTTTGCGCGCCGTCTAATAATGCCCGATAATAGCGCACTGCCGCTGCAACGTATTCAGCGCGGCGCATTCTTCCTTCGATTTTGAAAGAAACCACGCCTGCTTGTATGAGCTTTTCAATCGTTTCCCCTACGCACAAATCGGCAAGCGACAAAGCGTAACTTTTCTCTTCATAGCCGTTTCGATTGATTGAATACTGTTTTCGGCAAGGTTGCTTGCATCTGCCGCGATTGCCGCTGTTGCCGCCTGCAAACGACGAAAAATAACATTGACCGGAAAAACAAGTGCAAAGCGCGCCTTGAACAAATACTTCCGTTTCGATAATTTGCGCGATTGCCGCAATTTCGTCCAGCGGCGTTTCACGGGCAAGAATTACGCGCGAAAAACCGCACTCTTTGGCGAATAATGCACCGTTTACGTTACATACGCCTGCTTGCGTACTTAAATGTAAAACCACGTCGGGCGCATTTTCCTTCACTGCTTTTCCAAGCAAAGCGTCCTGTAAAATGATTGCGTCGACGTCCGTTTGCCATACGTTTGATAAGCTATGCAAAAAGTAGTCAAGTTCCGCGTCCTTCACAATGGTATTCATCGCCACGTACACGTTAACGCCGCAAAAATGTGCAGTTTTGACTGTTTCGGCTAATTGTTCAAGCCCGAAATTTTCAGCGCCTTGACGTGCGGAAAAAGCGCTATATCCAAGATATATCGCATTTGCCCCGTTGTCGATTGCCGCTTGTGCGCATTGTGCATTGCCTGCCGGCGCTAAAATTTCAAGCATAATTTCTTTCCTTTCGTATTATTCGTTGCAATAGCCAAAACGTTCAATAGCTTCGGCCACCGCGCTTTCTTCGTTGGTTGCCTGTAAAACGGTTGCCACCTGTTTTAATTCTTCCGCGGCGTTTTGCACAGCCAAACCCAACCCCGCCTTTTCTATCATCGGCAAATCGTTCCATTGATCGCCGATTGCGACTGTTTTTTCGATCGGCACGTTATAATGGTTTGCAATAAATTCCAGCGCAGTGCCTTTTGAATAGGAACAATGTACCACTTCCACCAAATATTCCGCGCTTTTGGTAACCGTGCAATTTTTCAGGCCCAAGCTTGCGATTGCTTGAAAAACCTTTGCATTGTCTTTAGGCTCAACCATCGCTAAAATTTTATAAACGGGCATTTTGCTTTCCCGCAAAAATTGCGAAATGGGCGTATCCAAAACACGCAACGCCTTTTCACGAACCGCGGTTTCGTATAAACGCAAAAATTCGTCGTCCATATTGGAATAAAAACTCCACAAATCATATACGTGGATATGCACGCCAAGCTTCTCAAATTTTTCACATACGGCAATCGCTTCTTCGTGTTGCATTGTGCCTTGCAAAATAGGAGTTTTCGTTTCTACGTCCACAATGATGGAACCTTGACAACAGGAAACCAAGCCCGTTAAGCCAAGCTCTTCCACTCTATGAATAATTCCCGACGGCATACGTCCCGTTGAAATGGCAAACTTGCCGCCTTCTGCTACGTACGCACGAATAGCGTCTTTGTTCTTTTGCGAAATTTCTCCGTTATCACAAACCAACGTTCCGTCAAAATCGGAAACAATTAACTGCGCATTTAACTTTTTCACTTACAGTTCTTCCTTAAAAAATTTGTATATTTTCTTTGCCAGTTCTTCACCGATGCCGTCCGCTTTTGCAAGTTCTTCCACGCTTGCACGCATAATTTTATCAATTGTACCAAAGGTCTGCATAAGCGAAAGCTGCTTTTTCTTGCCTACACCGTCAATTTCTTGTAACACCGACGCCAAATTGCGTTTTGAGTGCAAATTTCTAAAATAGGTGATGGCAAATCGATGCGCTTCGTCGCGTAAACGCTGTAAAACTTTTAACGCAAAATCTTTTTTATCCAGTTTGATACTTGTATCGCTAAACAGCGTAAAAATTTCTTCGTCGCGTTCGGCAAGAGAAATGAGTTCGATATCCTGCACACCCATTTCGTCAAACACTTCTTTCACGGCGGAAAGCTGACCTTTGCCGCCGTCGATAACGATTAAATCGGGTTTAGGGAAACGCTCTTCTTCGTCCGTGCCAAGTTTGGCAAGCCGACGGCGCATCATTTCTTGATGAGACGCATAATCGTTTGCGCCTTCTACCGTGCGTATCTTAAAGCGACGGTAGCTGTTTTTATCCGCTTCGCCGTCGATAAACACGACCATAGAGCCAACCTTGTCCACGCCGCTTATGTTGGATATATCGTAACACTCCATACGCTTGGGATAACGTTTTAAGCCCAAAAGCTGTTTTAAGCGCGTGCAGGCGTTTTTCGTCATATCGTTTTTGTGCTTAATACCGCCGATTGATTTCGCCAAATATTCAGCCGCGTTATTTTCCGCCATTTCTAAAAGCTGCTTTTTAACGCCCTGCTTGGCAATGATAATTTCCACCTTTTTGCCAAACTTTTCCATAAAATAGCGCTCTAAAAGCTGCTTTTCACAAAACTCTTGTACGATAATTTCTTGCGGCAATTCGTGATTTGAATAAAATTGAATAATAAAAGCCGTCAACGCGTCCGTTTCCGAAAGCGAACAATCTTCCAACGCAAAATTTTTGCCGCCCTGCATAATGCCGCTACGCGTAATCAAGACGTTTACTGAAGAATAGATATAATTTGTTTTCAAAGCAATAACATCGGCGTTAATCGCCCGATTAAGCGAAGTGATACGCTTTAATTTAAGCTTGGAAAGCATTTGCAATTTTTCACGATATTGCATCGCAAGTTCAAATTCTTCCGCTTCCGCAAACTTCGTCATTTTTGCCTGCAAAATGCTTTCCGCTTCTTCGTATTCACCATCTAAAAACGCAAGGGCTTTTTTCACCTGCAAGGCATATTCTTCTTGGGAGCACAAATGCGCGCAAGGCGCTTGACAGCGATGCAAATGGTGCATAAGGCAGGGCTTTTTAGATTTTTCGTTAATAGCAACATTACAAGTGCGAACGTTGTATACGGACGCTAAAATATCCAAAAGGTCACCGCATTTTACCCCACCCATGTACGGGCCGAAATATTTTCCGTCCTTTTGAATTTTTCTTGTAATAGACACACGAGGGAACGGTTCTTTTGTGTGCACTTTGATATACGGATACGTTTTATCGTCTTTCAATAAAATGTTATACTTTGGTTTATACTTTTTGATAAGATTGTTTTCTAAAGCTAGCGCGTCTATTTCCGTCTTGGTTATGATATAGTAAAAATCGGCAATATTTTCCACCATTGCCGCTACTTTTTCCGTCTTTGCGGAAGTATGAAAATATTGGCGCACACGATTTTTTAACACGCGCGCCTTACCCACGTAAATAACAATCCCGTCCTTATCCAACATAATGTAAACGCCGGGATTTTCAGGCAATAATTTCAATTTTTCCTGCAATGCGCTCATTTTTTTACTTTTTTCCTTATCTATGCCTGTAAAAAAGTACTTTGTACTTTTATTATATACTAAATTGCACAATTTTGCAAGAAAATAAACGCCAAAATACGTTCAACACCCCAAAAATTCTATCCCTTTTAATAAAACGTCATTAATCGACTCATCTACAAGGGAATAAAATACGATTTTGCCTTGTCGAACGCTTTTGACAATCCCTGCGCTTTTCAAAAAGCGTAATTGATGCGATACCGTCGTTTGATTGATATTTAAGATTTTCGATAAATCGGTTACGCACAGCTCGCTGATGGCAAGTGCCGCTAAAATCTTTACGCGCGTATAATCGGAAAAAACAGAAAAAAAGCACACAATTCCTTCGAGAATTTCGCCTTGCGGAACGTAATCTTCAATAAGGTTTTGTGTGCGTTTGTCTAAAAGCAATAATTGTGACATAAATCTCTCCCATGTGTTGTTATGGGAATATGATAAAATAATCACAAAATCATATTTTGTCAAGTTTTGTAAGGCAAGCGTTTATCTTGTCGCTTTTTTCTTACCCGCTAAAAAATCTTTTTGACTTGATAGCCAGCTTCCACGATAACGTCAACCAACTGCTGATCGCTTACCGACGTGGCTCTTATAAAAGTAGCCGTTTTCTTCTTCAAATTTACTTCTACGTTGGACACACCGTCAAGCTGTGAAAGAGCCTTGGTTACGTGCGCAACGCAGTGCATACACATCATCCCTTCAATTTTCATATTCGTCGTCATATTCTTTTCTCCTTTTGATGCATTTTGAGTGTTGTTCTTTTTATCAAATCTTGTCAAACGCAAGGCGTTAGAAACAACAAAAAGTGAGCTTAAACTCATACATGCTGCCCCGATCATCGGCGTAAGCGCTATGCCAGCGAAAGCAAAAACACCTGCCGCAACGGGTATGGCAATACAGTTATAAAAAAACGCCCAAAATAAATTTTGATGGATATTTTTAACCGTTGCTTTGCTTAAATCGATACATTTTTCAATCAACGACAAATCGCCGCGTGAAAGCACGATATCCGCACTTTCAATGGCAATATCCGTGCCGTTACCCATTGCAATACCAACGTTTGCAGCTTTCAATGCAGGGCTATCGTTGATGCCGTCGCCGACCATAGCTACAAATCCGCCGACGCTTTGCACGCGTTCCACTGCCGCGACCTTGTCCTGCGGCAACGCTTCCGCATAATAATCATCGATACCCACTTGCTTAGCGATGGCTTTTGCTACGTTTTCATTATCGCCTGAGAGCATCCCTACGCGAATATTACGATTTTTTAACGATTGCACCGCTTGCGCACTGCCTTCTTTTAGCGTATCCGCAACGGCAAACACGGCAAGTAGCGTCGTTGCATCGGCAAGAAACACCGCAGTTTTTCCTTGTTTAGAATATTCTTTTTCAAACGTGTACGCCTGCTTATCTAAACTGCGATTTAATAATTTTCGATTTCCCAAATACAGTTGCTTTTCAAGCGCGTATGCTTGCGCGCCCTTGCCCATCGTATATTGATACCCGTCGATTGGAATATCGCTTAACTTTACACCCAAGGCGTTTTTTGCATATTCACAAATACAAGTTGCAATAGGATGATTTGACCTGCTTTCAATCGCAAAAGCGACGGATAATACTGCGTTTTTATCGCCTTGCAAGCAATCAAATTGCGTTACGGTAGGTTGACCGACGGTAAGCGTCGCCGTTTTATCCAAAAGCACGCAAGTGATGTCCTTTGTTTTTTGCATACACTCCGCATCTTTATATAAAATGCCAAGCGCCATCCCCCTGCCCGTTGCCGCCATAACGGCTACGGGGGTCGCCAGCCCCAAAGAACAAGGACAGGAAATCACCAAAACGCAAATGGCGTAATTTGCCGCTTGCGATATATCACGCGAAACCAACCCCCATACCAAAAAGGTAATTAAGGCAATAAAGCATACTACCGGTACGAATACCCCTGCGATTTTATCGGCAATTTTTTGCAAAGGCGCTTTGCTTGCGCCTGCGTCCTTGACCATTTTAACAATTTGGGAAAGTGTCGTTTGTTCGCCTACCTTTTCCGCTAAAATTTTAATGAAACCGCTTTTTACAACGTCCGCGCTGGTAACGCTATCCCCTTCCTGCACTTCTATCGGCAAGCTTTCGCCTGTAATTGCCGCGCGGTCGATAAACGCATTGCCGTAAATTACTTTTCCGTCCACAGGTACGTATTCGCCTTGCTTTACGATAAGCACGTCGCCAACTTGCAGCTGTTCAAAAGTTTGTTGTTTTTGTATGCCGTTGACTTCTACCGTCACGGTGTTTGGCATCAATTTGATAAGCTTTTCAATCTCATCGCCCGTCTTTCTCTTGGATTTTTCTTCCAACCACTTACCAAGCGTAACCAAGGTTACAATCATTGCCGCCGATTCATAAAATACGTGCACGTGCGATGACACGCGGTTGCAATAAAGCAAAACGGAAAAAACTAAGCTGTAAATAAAGGATATTCCTGCCCCAAGTGCGACAAGCGTGTCCATATTTGCAACGCCTTTGCGTAGCGCTTTTGCGCCGCTCGTAAAAAATTTTGCGTTAAGCACAAGAATACAAATCGTCAAAAAGCATTGTATAGCATGCGAAATGTGCGCGTTGGGCTGTGGTAGCCCGATCATACCGCCCATAGAAAAATACATAAGCGGAACAAGCAACGATAAGGAAAATAAAAAGCGTTTTTTGAGTATATTAGGTTGCGGAGCGCGTGTCGATAAGGTTTTAGGTTCGTATTTTGAAATACCGTACCCTAAAGAGATTACCGCTTGACAAATTTCTTCGCGCGTAATTACGTTATCGTCGTATTCAATTTCCAGAGTTTCGCCCATCAAGGACACGTCCGCGCGTTGCACGCCGCTTAAACGCCGCAACGTACGTTCAATTCCCGACGAACAAGCCGCGCAGCTCATACCGCTAATTGAAAATTTTTCTTGCATATATTCTCCTTTTTAACACCGTATAGTATAGCATCTTTTTTATATAAATGTCAAGCAAAAAAGTTAACCGTGGTTAAAAACTTTACTTAAAAAGAAAAATCCGCATAACGCAAAAAAGCGGGTGCTAAAAGCTACCCGCCTGATGTTTTGCCGCATCGACGAAATTAGTTCTTCTTTTCTTCTTTGGAAGCAACCACTTCTGCGCCGTCATAATAGCCGCAGTTCTTGCAAACTCTGTGTGCTTCTGCCAATTCGTGGCAATGAGGGCATTCAACAAGCGTTGCTGCCGTTGCTTTGTAGTTTGCAAATCTTTTGTTCGTTCTGCTCTTCGATTGTTTACTCTTAGGTACTGCCATAATAACACCTCTTCTTAATTCTTTTCGTCTTTATTTCGGTTAAAACTCAATCGCCTTACAATTATCACCGCAAGAAAGCGCAAACGGCATACTTGCCATAATTGCATCGTTGACAGCGTCCGTTAAATCGACCTTTCCATTTGCGTAGGAATAATCCTCACTGTCCTTTACCGGCTCAAACAAGGCGTGCAACTCTTCTTCCACGCTTGCAGACGCATCGTTTAAGCATCGAGAACATTGTCCCACTAAGCCATACGATACCGTACCACGAATTTCAAAAGCATCGTCATCGTATAAATCGTACGAAAAACGTACTGCGACGGGCCCTGTAAATTTGGTAAAAGGAACGGAAATCAAATCTTCGGGGGCAAGATATTCAAATTGCATCTCTCCCGAATACTTTTTTTGCGCATTGAGTTTTCTGATATCTACAATCATCATAAACCGACTTTATAAAGTATAGTATATTTCTATCGCTTTGTCAACTTATTTTTTGGTGATTTTTGCGATTTTTTACAATAATTCTACCGTTTCTCTTGCAATCACCAGTTCTTCGTTGGTAGGAATAATCAAAACCTTAACTTTTGAGTTCTTGCCCGTGATATCGCGAATAGCGCCGTTATTCTTTTCTTGGTTCTTTTCGCCGTCGATTTCCAAGCCCAAGTATTGCATATTTTCGCAGATAGCCGCGCGAACGGTCGGCGTATTTTCGCCTACCCCTGCCGTAAATACGATACAGTCAACGCCATTCATAATAGCAGCATATGAACCTACGTATTTTTTGCAAGCATATGCAAACATATCCAAAGCAAGTTGTGCGCGCGCGTTTGTGCTTGCAGCCGCCGTCAAATCGCGGAAATCGCTGGAAACACCGGAGATTCCAAGCATACCGCATTTCTTATTCAAATACGTAAGAGCTTGGGAAATATCCCAGCCCTTTTTCTTTGCTAAATATTCCGCAGACGCAAAATCAATATCGCCGCTACGCGTAACCATAGGCACGCCAGCCAAAGGCGTAAAGCCCATAGACGTATCCACGCTTTTACCGCCGTTTACAGCCGTAATGGACGAACCGTTACCCAAGTGGCAAGTGATAATCTTCAATTCTTCCGGCTTTTTGCCTAAATATTTTGCCGCTTCCTGCGAAACAAACTTATGGCTGGTGCCGTGGAAACCGTAACGACGGATTTTGTATTGCTCATAATCTTCATAAGCGATTCCGTACATATACGCATACTTCGGCATATCAAAATGGAAGCTTGTGTCAAACACGAACGCCATCGGCGTGTTGGGCATCAATGCACGGCAAGCTTTCACACCGATTAAACCAGCGGGATTATGCAAAGGCGCAAGGTCGCAAAGTTGTTCAAACTGTGCAATCGTTTCTTCTGTTACAAGCGTCGTTTTTGTAAATACTTCGCCCGATGCAACGGCTCTATGCCCCACTGCATCAATTTCTTCCATCGAAGAAATTACGCCGATTTGCTCATCCGTCAAGGCGCTTAAAACAAGCTTAACGGCTACGTTATGATCAGGCATATCTTGTTCAATCACCGTTTCGTTGCCTTTTGCTTTATGCACGAGTTTAGACCCGTCAATGCCGATTCTTTCGCAATTACCTTTTGCGATAACCGCTTCCGTTTCCATATCGATAAGTTGATATTTTAAGGAAGAACTTCCCGAATTGATAACAAGTACTTTCATGTTTCTATCCCCCTTGATTAAAGTTGCGTTTGCAATACGGTGATTGCAACTGCTGCAACGATGTCTTCCGATTTACAACCGCGCGACAAATCGTTCAAAGGTTTTGCAAAGCCTTGGCAAATAGGACCTACTGCCATAAAGCCGCCTAAGCGTTCTGCAATTTTATAACCGATATTGCCTGCTTGCAAGTCAGGGAAAATAAATACGTTTGCTTGTCCTGCTACGTTAGAATCGGGGGCTTTCAATGCCGCAACCGAAGGTACGATTGCCGCGTCAAATTGTAATTCGCCGTCCAACTTCAAGTCGGGCGCTTTTTCTTTGGCAATTTTCACTGCTTCTGCCACAAGCGTTACATTGTCGTGCTTTGCACTGCCTTTCGTGGAGAAGGAAAGCATCGCCACTTTAGGCTCAATCCCTGCAATCGCTTTTGCAGATGCCGCTGTTGCAATTGCGCAATCCGCAAGGCCTTCGCTGGTATACGTAGGGTTCAAACCGCAATCGGCAAACACTACCAACCCATCGGGACAGTACGGATTGCCTTGGGGGGGACAAATCATCAAGTTGAAACTGGAAACGGACGAAACGCCAGGCGCAGTTTTAATAATTTGCAACCCAGGACGCAAGGTATTTGCCGTGGAGTGGCAAGCACCGGAAACCAAACCGTCTACGTCGCCCATTTTCAACATCATAGCGCCGAAATACGTGCCGTCTGCAAGCAATTTCGCTGCTTGATCGGGCGTCATACCTTTGGACGCGCGAAGTTCGCAAAGTTTTGCATTGTAAGCAGGCAATTTATCGGACGTAAGCGGATTGACAATTTCCACACCCGCAAGATCCACGTCAGGATTTGTCGCTTTAATTTGCGCTTCGTCGCCAAGCAAAACGATTTTCGCAATCCCTTCTTTAGTTGCGTCCGCCGCTGCTTTTACTACGCGCGCATCTTCGCCTTCGCAAAGAACAATCGTCTTTTTAAGCGCTTTTGCTTTAATTTTAATATCTTCTAAAATATTTTTCATGCTTTTTCTCCTATAAACGCTTTATTATTTTTTCATTTTTGTATATAATATATACACCGACAGTTTGACGGCACTATATATTATAGCACACTTTTTTTTCGTTGTAAAGGGAATAGGAAAAGAAAAAATGAAAATATGCGCAATAATTTGTGAATACAACCCCTTTCATAATGGGCATTTATATCAAATAGACCAAGCAAAGCGCTTATCGGGCGCTGATGCGGTTCTTTGCCTTATGAGCGGTAATTTTGTACAACGCGGCGAAGCGGCTATTTTTGATAAGTACACACGCGCGAAACACGCCGTAAAAGCAGGCGCGGACATTGTGTTAGAGCTTCCCACAGTATTTGCAACTTCCAACGCAGAATTATTTGCAAAAGGCGCTATACATATTTTATCGGCTATTTCCAACGTCCGCATACTCTCTTTTGGGGCAGAAAACGCCGATAAAACGGCCTTTTTGTTGGGTGCAAGATATTTGAACAATGAGCCAAGCGAAGTATCCGCAAAAATCAAACAAGAAGTTCAAAAAGGCACAAGCTATGCCAAGGCGCGTGCGCAAGCGTTTGCAGGTTTTATCCCTTTTGATTTGCTTGCATCCCCCAACAATATTTTAGGGTTGGAATATACACGCGCTATTTTGGATAAGCAAGCAGATATCGACATTTTACCTTTGCAACGCAAAGGCGCAGGGTATACGGAAACAAACCTGCAAAAGGAATTTTCTTCCGCAACCGCGATACGCAACGCAATTTTTCATCATCATGACGTGGAAAAGCACGTACCTACTTTCGTTGCCGAAGATATTGCAAAAGCAAAAAATTGCAATTTGGAAACTTTGGAAAAGTATGCACTTTTATCAAAAGACGCGCAAGAAATCGCAAAAGTATGCGATTGTACGGAAGGATTAGAAAATGCGTTTAAGAAAGCGGCGCTTTCTCCTTGTCCATTAGTAGAAACGCTTACTTCTCCAAGATACACTTCCGCAAGAATACGCAGAATTGCCCTGCAAAACCTTTTATGCGTTGACGAAACACTTATTCGTGAAAGTCTTAAAACGACGTTATATCTCAACGTTTTGGCGGTAAAGAAAGCGCGTAACGACGTGTTATCCGCTCTTGCGGAAAGCGAATTACCCTTGCTTGTCCGCGCGCACGATGAAGACGCTTTATCGGGCATAGCGAAAAGGTGTTATGAAAAGGATAAGTTTGCACAAAGCGTATACGATTTGTTACAATGTAAGGAAAGCGTAAAGGACATTTTTATTGATTAAATAAAAATACAACCAAGTCAATCGACTTGGTTGTATTTTTGGAGCTACTGGCCGGACTCGAACCCGCGACCTGCTGATTACGAATCAGCTGCTCTACCAACTGAGCCACAGTAGCACCTGTTTGGTCGCTCTCTTTACGACAGCTTATTTATTATACTCAATCAAAAAGAAAAAAGCAAGCGTTTTACTTGCCTTTTTTGAAAAAATTTCAATGATTTTATCAAAATTTATTGTCACAACGTAAATTCTTGACTTAGTTGCACGTACGCCACGCCCAAATCACATAATACGTAGCGCAAATCTTTTACGTAAACGATATCCGTAACGCAAAGCTCTAAATTTTCTTTTGCGTTTTTGCAAACGGTTGAAAAGGCAGGATACACGCTTTGGTATTCATCTTCTAAATAAGCAAATTGCTTAATCAGCGTATGCAAAATGCGTTTGCTGGATTGTTGCGTTGCACCATTATCCAAACGGACAATTTCTCTGTTTAACACTTGCATGCACCCGTCCAAACAGGAAAACGCATTGAGAACAGTTTGCGCACGTTTTTTCTCTTCGCGCGTTCTAAACACAAGCGCATCCACGGAAAGAACGTGCAAGCTTGGTTGCACTTCCAACGCTGATAATGCCTGCACTGCCTTTTCGCCGTCTGTCTTGTCAAAATAAACCGAATAAGCAACATACTCTCTTGTTTCCACATCAAGCAGATATGCCGCGCCGCCCTGTAATTGTGCAAAACTGCTAACGGCTTGCGTGTGCGTGGATTCGTCCACTAGATAATAAAAATCCTTATCCAAAACTACCGTTTGCGCCGCAGTAAACGATTTTGCATAAGCGAAGCTTGAAAAGGCAAATCCAACGGTTAATACAGCCGTTAAAATAACAGCAAGTTTTTTCAAAACAAAAGAAAACGTCGACATACTGTATTGTATGCGACGTCTTTTTTATTATTCCAAATATAAAACGCATTGTTTGGTTTGCAAAGTTTTTTGCACGTCGATTACGCGTTGGTTGGACGAACCGCGGAACTTCAAACGAATATCCTTTAATTTCTCAATATACGGTCCGTCTACAAGCACATCAAAAAGCGAAATCAAAGATTTTGTTACTTCCGTATTCTTCTTTTTCTCTTTCAACGCGCCCGTTTTTTCGTCCAAAATAAAACCCGTGTAGCACCAAATCGTTTTATTTGGATAACGGCGTTTCACTTCTTGAACAAAAGGATACAGCGCAAGTTGATTTTGCGGTTCTAACGGCTCGCCACCAAGCAAGGAAAGACCTGAGATATACGGTGCATTGAGCTCTGTTAAAATTTTCTCTTGAACGGTTTGATCAAAAAGTGATCCATAGGAAAAAGCCCAAGCGACTTGATTAAAACAGTTTTTGCATTTATGCGTACAACCGGATACAAACAGGGAAATTCTAACCCCTTCCCCGTTGGCTATATCCGTCCATTTAACGGTTGCATAATTCATAGTTTGCCGCCTTATAAGTGCAATACTCTGTCTTTAATTTCTTCCGTTCTGCCTTGATTCCAGTATTGCGTGCCGATATAACCGCACGTACGGCGCGCGACGTTCATTTTTGCTTGGTCGCGGTTTTTACAGTGCGGACATTCCCAAATGAGCTTACCGCTTTCGTCCGTTTGAATTTGAATTTCGCCGTCGTAACCGCATACTTGGCAATAATCGCTCTTTGTGTTCAATTCGGCGTACATAATATTTTCATAGATAAATCTCATAAGCGAAAGTACCGCAGGGATATTGTCTTGCATGTTGGGTACTTCCACGTAGGAAATTGCGCCGCCGGGAGAAAGCTGTTGGAATTCGCTTTCAAACTTCAATTTGGTAAACGCATCGATTTCTTCGCTTACGTGCACGTGGTAGCTGTTGGTGATATAGCTCTTATCCGTAACGCCGGGGATTACGCCAAAACGTTTTTGCAAGCATTTTGCAAACTTATACGTTGTGCTTTCCAGCGGCGTGCCGTACAAGGAGAAGTCGATATTTTCTTTCGCTTTCCATTCTTTGCATTTATCGTTCATACGTTGCATAACGGCAAGCGCAAACGGCTTCGCATCTTCGTCTGTGTGCGATTTGCCCGTCATATGTTTTACGCATTCGTACAACCCTGCATAGCCAAGCGAAATGGTCGAATAACCGCCAAAAAGCAATTTATCAATCGTTTCGCCTTTTTCTAATCTTGCCAAAGCACCGTATTGCCACAAGATAGGCGCGGCGTCGGAAAGCGTGCCTTTCAAACGGTTATGGCGTTGCATAAGCGCACGGTAGCAAAGCTCTAATCTTTCTTCAAAAATTTCCCAGAATTTATATTCGTCACGGCCAGATGACAAGGCAACGTCTACAAGGTTAATGGTAACGACGCCTTGGTTAAAACGACCGTAATACTTGGGCTTGCCGTCCTTATCCACGTACGGCGTTAAGAAGCTTCTGCAACCCATACAGGTATAGCAATGCCCTTCCCCGTTTTTATCCACCTTAAACTCCAGCATTTTCTTTTCCGAAATGTAGTCGGGCACCATGCGTTTCGCCGTGCATTTCGCCGCTAATTCCGTCAAATACCAGTATTTTTGACCTTCTTCAATGTTATCGGGTTCTAACACGTAAATCAGCTTAGGGAACGCAGGCGTAATCCAAACGCCAGCTTCGTTTTTAACGCCTTTAATACGTTGTTTCAACGTTTCTTCGATAATCATTGCCAAATCGGCTTTTTCCTGTTCGTTGCGCGCTTCGTTCAAATACATAAACACCGTTACAAACGGAGCTTGCCCATTCGTCGTAAGCAAAGTTACTACTTGATATTGAATGGTTTGAATACCGCGTTTAATTTCTGTGCGCAAACGTTTTTCCGCAATTTCCGCAATACGCGTTTCATCGGTAACGCCAACGCCCAAAAGCTCTTCCGCAACTTCCTTGCGGATTTTTTGACGGCTGATATCTACAAACGGAGCAAGATGCGTTAAGGAAATACTTTGACCGCCGTATTGATTAGACGCAACCTGCGCAATAATTTGCGTTGCGATATTACAAGCCGTAGAGAAAGAATGCGGCTTTTCAATCAATGTACCGGAAATTACCGTACCGTTTTGCAACATATCTTCCAAATTTACCAAATCACAGTTATGCATATGTTGCGCAAAATAATCGGCGTCGTGGAAATGAATTAAACCTTGGTCATGTGCGGTTACGATGTCGTCGGGCAATAAAATACGGCGAGTCAAGTCTTTAGAAACTTCCCCAGCCATATAATCGCGTTGCACACTGTTTACCGTGGGATTTTTGTTGGAGTTTTCCTGCTTAACTTCTTCGTTGTTGCACTCAATCAACGTCAAAATTTGTGCGTCCGTCGTGTTGGATTTACGCACAAGCTCACGCGTATAGCGATATGTAATATATTTGCGCGCCAAAACAAACGCCTTCATATCCATAAGGCGGTTTTCGACCATATCCTGCACTTCTTCCACTTCTGCAGAACGGTGCATTTTTTCGCATTCCGCCTCCACTGCACCCGCAATGGCAACGATTTCCATTTCGGAAATACGATGCTGTTCTTCTATTTCACGATTCGCTTTTCTAACAGCGGCAACGATTTTTTCCTTATCGAAAACTACTTCTTGACCACTTCTTTTGATAATCTTCATTTCTTCTCTCCAAATCTTCTCTTTTCTATCGCAAACACAACAAAATACGACGTTTACACATACTATTTGCAATACGCTGCAATTTATACAAGACACAATATATTGTGGGTTTTGTTATTCGTGCCTTATTATTATACCATATCTTGTGTCAAAGTCAAGCAAGTGGAGACAAAATAAATTATAGAAAAAAGTTATAGCTAAAAGGTCGAAAAAAAATATATTTTGTACAACATTGTCAAGAAAGCAAAGGAATTTTCAAATATTTGTCTTTTTTTAGGTATTTGAAAATAAAATAGTTTAATAATTTTTATAATTTTTTACCTTATTTTTTTGCTCAAAAAAGAAGAAAGACGATGGGATATCGCCTTTCCATGATTTGATATTATTTTTTTATCCACGCATTGACAAGTTGTTCAAACCGTGCATAGGTGTCCGTTTCGTCTAATAACCGAAGGAGTTCTTTTTCTCCGTATTTGGGTAAATAGGCGTTCGCCATAATCGGTAATAAATTACTTGTCGTATTTTGCCCTATAAATTCGCCCTTGCAGGTATAGCTTTCCGCAAGCTGTATCGCGGGATAAACGCGCTGTCTTGCTAAATTTTCGTTAAGCACAAGCCCATAATTTGCAATAGTCGCAAGTTCGTTTGCAATGACATCGTCGGCAGGATTGCCCGATTGCATACAAGCGGTTGCGCAAATTGTTAAAGACCCGCCATTTTCAAAAGCACGTGCCGCACCGAAGAACTTTTTAATGAATTGTAACGTTTTACTTTCCAAACCGCAGGCAAGCAATTTACCGCCAGAAGATTCGTTGGTTTCGTTATAGGCGTTTGCAAGCGCATTCATACTATCCACAAACACGATAACGTGCTTACCCGATTCTGCGTAACGTTTTGCTCTTTTCAAAAGATACTCGGCAATAAACACTTGTTTTTCTGGAGCGTCATCGTAGGACGAACAAATCAATTCTTCGCTTGAAAGCTTTTTCTTAAATTGCGAAATGAGCTCCGGCGACTGCCCATTGAGCAAAACAAAAATTTTATCCGCCGATTTTGCCGTTAACATCGCATCTGCAAGCTGGAAAGTTACAACCGATTTTCCTGCTTTAGGCGCAGAGCGAATCAGGCAACGCTGCCCTTTATACATAGGCACAAGCCAGTCGATATATTTTGTCAAAACGATATTCGACGTATGCGGCGTATACAACGATATCGCCTGCGTTGGAAATGCTACGCCTGCCGTGTCAAAATCGTTGCGCTTCAACAACTCCGCCGTCACGTCATTTACTGTGTTAATCTTCGTTGCAACAAGTGTTTGCGCGCCTTTTTGCGCCTCGCAAGACACAACGTCGCCTTCACGCAAACCAAAATGTTGTATGAATTGCGTCGGCACCAAGATTTTTTCTTCGCTGTCGACACAATGCAACGGCAACAGCCACGCAAGTCCGTCAAACATTTGTAATTGTCCGCGATATACAGGTGCACGCTGTTCATCTTTCCATTGCGTAAATTGTGCGTCATCATCACATTTGAACGTCAATTTTAAACCAGTGTTTTCCTTTGCAAACTGTGCGTAACGCTCCGCAAAGGACGGTTCTTTGGTATTTTGCAAATATTGTACACGCAATTTATCAATGGTTTCCAGAATACTCGGGGCTACATAGTCGTTTTTTAACGGCGCGCCGCGTTTGGAGCGAGCTTCGGGCGCTACTTCACCGGAAAGGATTGCCACGATTTTTTCCACCAAGGGTTGTTTCTTTAATTTTGTGGGTTCGGGTACGCCAACGTGTCTGCCGTACGCGCGCAAACCACTAATATCCACGTTCGCAATTAAATATTGCGAACATGCAAGCTTAAATTGTTCCACGTTTATTTGCGCCATATTATTTCTCCATATATAGTATCTTTTTATTGCATTGTGCAATTTCTTTCGCGGTTATATTAATTTTTTTACCTACTCTTTCTATATTGTGCTTATCAAAAGCAGTTAAGAACGCATCTGCGTCCGTAATATCAATTATACTGTCCAAGGTCTTATAGTGCATAGGAATAATTACGTTTGGTCTTAAAGCATCCACGTAAGCTTTTGCCTGCATTGCGTCAATCGTATACGTGCCGCCTACCGGAAGCATAAGTACGTGTACTTTTCCAATCGCACGGATAAGCGCCTCGCTACACGGCTCGCCCAAATCGCCCAAATGGCAAAAGGTAACGCCGTCGATGTCTAGCATAAAAATTAAGTTTTCGCCCCGTAAAGCCCCCTTTTTGTCGTCGTGAAAGCTATTTATTGCATAACCGACCACACCATTATAGGAAAAGCTGTCCGTCGCATCAAAAATACGTTGTACGCCCTGTACGCCCGTTACGTAATTATGATCGAAATGACCGTGGCTTACGGTGACGATATCCGCAAGCAAAGCGAATGGCAATTCATAACCAACCTTCGTATACGGATCGCATACCCAGCTTGTGCCGTTTTGTGCCGTAACACGAAAACAGGAATGGCCGAAATATTCAATTTTCATTGTATCACTCCTTTGTTTGCCGTCGCGTGAATCCGCAGGCGCATAACTTGCCGTTCTTGTCCAAAAATCAGCGTATAATGTAATTGCGCAAGCAAACTGTTTTCGCTTGTGGAAAAAGAAATTTTATCCGTGTATACTTCCACACAGCCATGCGAAGCGCCTATCCCGATTTCGCCTTGCACGGTTTCCCCAGTTTTTAAGGGCAATTTTATACTGTAATCCCCTTTACGTACAATCTCGCCGTGTGCACAATATAAAGACAAAGTCACCTGATCGTTTTCTTCCGCATACGCAAGCTTCGCCGACGATGCCGTTAAGGACATTTCGCCTTGCCGTTTTACCGTCGTTTGCTGTCCGTCAACGGTTGTTGTAATGGTTATGCTGCAATTTTTCATAGCGTATTTGTGCGCTCCTTATATATAGTATAACAGCTTTTTTTCAAAATGTAAAGAATTTTATAAAAAAATCCCGATTTTTGTACAATAATCGGGATTTTTGTTGAATAAATTAATTAATCGCTATTTCTGCGTATCGTTTCACGTATTTTTCTACCGTCCTGCAATGCTTTGGAAAGCGCATCATCGTCGCCGACTTTTAAGGCGTCGCGATATACGGATAATTGCGCAATAAGTCCGTCCAGTTCACGTAAAATATTTTGGCGGTTATAGGCATATAACGGTGTCCAAATGTGTTCGTCTACACCTGCGATTCTGGTCATATCTTGAAAACTGCCGCCCGTAAAGCCGTCGCAATTTTCTACCTGCGGACTTTTTACATACGCATTAGAAACGATATGCGCAAGCTGGGACGTGAGTGCAATTTTCTCATCGTGCGTTTGCGCGCTGCATTCCACTATATTGCCAAATCCCATCGCTTTGGCATACGTTTTTAATTCATCCACGTCCTTTTTTTGCGTTTGCTTCGCCCAAGTGATAATCAAATTTGCATTCTTGAATAAGTTGGGCGTAGCCGATTGTATTCCCGACGTTTCCTTACCTGCCATCGGGTGGCAGCCCACGTAGCGATACGTTCTGGGTTTTTCGTACACTGCGTTTTCTATCGCCGATTTTACGCCGCAAATATCTGCAATCAAGGCGTTTTCCTTAAACGCGCCGTTTTGTAAATACGCAATAGTCGCTTGCGGCGGTACGGCAAGAAATACCACGTCGTAATCAGCCAAACACGCCGCCTTTGCTTGAATATATTTTTTTTCCAAGGCATACGCAATAGAATTTTCGTCTTTATCAATACCGTACACTTGATATCCGGCTTTTGTCAACGATCCGCAAATAGAACCGCCGATAATACCAAGTCCCACGACCGCAATTTTTTTCATAGTTGCCACCTGCATTTTTATAATATAATTATATTGTAGCACATTTATATAAAATTTTCAAGCATAATAAACAAGAAAACAAAGTAAATTGCATTATTCTTTCAATAGAATTTTTAATGAAAAAATACCGAAATATTATTTACAATTACGCATTTATTTGTTATAATAAAGTTATGAAAACAACAGCAAAAAAATTTTATACGCATAAAATTGCAAATTTAATCAACGTGCAAAAGATTGTCACCGTGCATTATCAAGCGCTTGAAAGCAATTACGTTTTTCAAGGCGAAGCGCATGATTTTTGGGAAATCAACTATGCGGACAAAGAAGATTTGCGCGTTTGGTTGGACGGAAAGGAAATGCTATTGCGCCAAGGAGAGATTTTGTTTATCAAGCCCAACCAGCACCATTACGTTGCAAGCGCAGGAAAAGAGCCAAATTTGTTTATCGTTTCTTTCCTTTGCCGTTCGCCGTCTATGCAGTTTTTCGCCGACAAAAAGTTTGTTTTACCCAAGCAATACCGCTATCTTCTCGAAAATATCACTACAGAAGCAATGGCGACTTACAATTTGCCCGAATTCGACCCGAATTTGAGCCGATTGACCTTGAAAGAAAACCCCAACTTGGGCGGAGAACAGCTTATCAAAAACTCTTTGGAAAGCTTACTCATTTATCTTTTGCGCTATGCACAAGATTTAAAATCCACGCAAGAGTTCTTTATCTCCAAAATCACTTCTTCGGGAGAATTACACGATGAAATCGTGCGAATTTTACACGAAAAACTGTATGATAAATTCCGTTTGGAAGATTTATGCGATGAACTGCATTACGGCACGACGCAGCTTTGCACGTTTTTCAAAAAACGCACGGGCATGACGATATATCAAACGTATTTGAAATTGAAAATCGACGAAGCGAAAAAGCTAATCCGTAAAAAGCACACGTTTACGCAAATCGTAGAGCTTTTGTGCTTTGATTCGCTGTCAAGCTTTACCGACGTTTTCAAAAAACGCACGGGTATGACGCCCAACGAATATAGAAACAGCATTAAAACCTTACAAGCATAATTTTTTGCGTTACATCACAAAAAGGAGCAAACAATGATGATGCCGCCCCCTATGAGAACGCCCCGTAAATCGGAGCGTCCCAAATCGATAAAAGAACTTCCTGCCTTTTTAGCGAATATGATTAAGGGCTTTTTCGGCCGACTTTTTTATATCGTATCCTTGGTATGGAGTGCCAAGAAAAGCTTACTTATTATTTTGGCAGGTTTTTGCATTTTAGAAGGCTTTTACCCCGTTATTTCCGCTTTGATTTCCGCGGAACTGCTCAACCAAGTAGGTCACGCGGCGAACGGCACGCTTTCGTCGTTTAAGTACATTTTAACGCCGCTTATCGCTTATTTCGCCTTTCTCTTTTTTACGCAAATGATGCAAAAGCTTTCCGCAATGACGGTGCGCATTGCAGGTGAGCTTGTTTCTAATCATATACGCTTACGTATTATTCAAAAAGCAGGTTCTTTGGACGTAGGCAGCTTTGACAGACCTGAATTTTACGAAAAGCTGGAAAATGCCAACCGCGAAGCAGGATTTCGCCCTATCAACATTTTAACTTCTACGTTCACTATTATCTCGTCTTTCATCAGCGTAGTCAGCTTTATCGTTATTCTTGCAACCCTGCACCCCGTTGCTCCCGTGTTAATCATTTTGATGGCGTTGCCTGCCGCAGTTATCAATTACGTATATAGACACAAAACGTTTTTATATATGCGCAGACATTCAAAAGAGCGCAGACAAATGGAATATTACGCAAGCATGGTCACGAATAAGGATATGGTAAAGGAAATGCGGCTTATGGATTTGTCCAACACCTTTACGGATAAGTTCAAAAGCACGTTTAAGCGTTATTTCAAAGGGATAAAACGACTGATTTACCACGAAAACTTTTGGCAAATCGGCACGTCGCTTGCAACGACCCTTACTAACGTTGCACTCTTTTTATTCGTTGCCTACAAGGTATATCAAGGCGAATTACAGCTTGGCGATTATTCGTTATATACAGGCGCACTCAATTCAATTATATCGTCCGTCGGCTCACTTGTCACCATGACAGCGACCGTCTACGAAGGCACTTTGTTTATAGACAACATGAAAACGTTTATGAACGAAAAACAAACCGTTGTCCCCTTGCAAAACCCTGCCCTGCAACCCAGCCGCGGAAAGCACGTAATTGAGTTCCAAAACGTCAGTTTTGCATACCCTGGGAGCAATAAATTTGTGTTAAAGAACGTTAATTTGCGTTTAGAAAGCGGACAAACGACTGTGCTTGTCGGCTTAAACGGCGCAGGTAAAACGACGCTTATCAAACTGCTGACGCGCTTATACGACCCCACGGAAGGCGTAATTTTGTTGGACGGTAAAGATATCCGCCTGTACGATACGAAAGCGCTTTACGATTTATTCGGCATTATTTTCCAAGACTTCGGCAAGTATGCCGCTACCGTTTCGGAAAATATTTCCTTTGGCGAAGTACATAAGGAAGTGGACGATACGGCGGTGCAACAAGCGGCAAAGGACAGCAGCGCGGCGGAATTTATCGAACGCTTACCTAACGGTTATCAAACGCCGCTTACCAGATATTTTGAGTTTAACGGCATTGAGCCATCCATCGGTCAATGGCAAAAATTATCCGTTGCAAGAGCGTTTTATAAAAATTCCGATATTTTAATTTTGGACGAGCCCACCGCTTCGTTAGACCCCCTTGCCGAACAGGAAATTTTTAACCAGTTTGCCAAGCTTGGCGAAAATAAAATCACCGTATTCGTTTCCCACCGCTTATCCAGCGCAACGACGGCGCAACAAATTTTGGTGCTTAACTACGGCGAAATTATTGAACGCGGCACACACGAAGAGCTTATGCAACTGCACGATAAATATTACCAACTCTTCTCCACCCAAGCCAAACGCTACACAGGCGAAAATATGCAATAATATAAAAAAGCACTCTCCGCTTGTTCGCAAGCGGAGATCTTTTTTTGTTGTTTTACGGTAGGTTGTACCGTTTTATGCTTGTAAATTAGAAATTAGAACCAGGAATAGACCACTTAACCGTACCTTTATCCGTGTCTTCATAAATGGTATAAACCTTGTCAAGTTTGGTGTCAAAACCTAAACGCCCGTGAAGAATGATGCTACCCTCAAACGTGTTCGTCAAACCAGCGTTGGTAATATCCAACGTAATCGTATTGAATACAGGTTGCGTCTTTTGCGTTAAGTTCACGATAACAACGCCCACTTTAATTTGAGTTGTAGTCATACTTTCGATACCGATGATTGCGCGGAATTGATCCGTGCTATTTACCAATTCAAGCATACCTACACCCATACCGAGACCTTGTGCAGCATAAGGAGCTACGCCAGTGTCTTGGAACTTATACGGGCCGTAAGCTTCGATACGTTTATTATGGTTATTAGAAGGCATCGTACCTTGTGTATTTGCATAGCCGTTTCGCACTACAATGCCGGTATCCGCCATATCCTTAGGTCTATTGTAGTAATCTTCATTTACGTTCTTTGCTGCAAGCGTAATAACAGGCATATTATTGCCAGTGAAGTCGAAGACTACAAAATCGCCTACGCCGTAGCTACCGTTAAATGCAAGATAACCAATTTTGCATTCGTTTGTGTCCGTTCTATTCCATTCGCCATCACTCGTCGTGCCTTTTACAAACTCAACTTTTTGGTTTTCGTCAATCGTTACGCCACTCGACGTTACGTTATTGTCTTTTTCCCATTGTGTTCTAGTGTCGGGTTTAGGCAAAGCCCATTTCACGGTGTCTTTATCCGTGTTTTCATAAACGGGATAAAGCTTATCAATCGTCGTGGTAAAACCAAGTCTGCCGTGAAGAATGATGCTGCCTTCAAACGTGTTCGCCAAATTAGCGCTGGTAATATCAATCGTGATCGTATTGAATACGGGTTGCGTGTCTTTCGTCAAGTTTTGAATAACAACACCCACTTTAATTTGCGGTGTAGTCATGCTTTCGATACCGACGATTGCGCGGAATTGATCGGTGCTGTCAACCAATTCAAGCATACCTACACCCGTACCGAGACCTTGTGCAGCATAAGGAGCTACGCCCGTGTCTTGGAACTTATACGGGCCGTAAGCTTCGATACGTTTATTATGGTTATTATTTGCCATCGTACCTTGCGTATTTGCATAGCCGTTCCGTACTACAATACCGGTATCCGTCGTATCCATAGGTCTATTGTGGTAATCTTCATTAACGTTCTTTGCCGCAAGCGTAATAACAGGCATATTGTTGCCCGTGAAATCGAACGCAACGAAGTCGCCTACCCCGTAGCTACCGTTAAATGCAAGATAACCAATTTCACATTCGTTCGTATCTGTTCTATTCCAATCGCCATCACTCGTCGTACCTTTTACAAATTCAACCTGTTGATTTGCATCAATCGTTGCATTTGCCGCACTTACGTTGTTGGTTCTGCACCATTCGTCGCCAACCGACACTTTGCAGGTTGCCGAAGCGCCGCCCATGCTTGCCGTGATGTTCGCGCTGCCGATGCCCGTTGCCGTAACCGTACCGTCAGCCGCTACCGTTGCAACGTCCGTGTTGGAAGAAGCCCAAACCACGTCAAACCCTGCAGGGTTGGTGGTAGCCGTAAGCTGCGTCGTACCGCCAACAGCGTCAATCGCTGCCGTTTCCGCTAACGTGATGTTCGTCACTGCGCCTGCTACGTATTTAGTAACTTCTCCGTCCGTTTCGCCGCCGTTCATAAGCTTCGCCGCGGTTTTCGCGATGCTGGACGTTACGGCTGCAGATTGATACGTAGTGTTTTCGTCTACCTTAATAAACGCTTGCGCCGTAATTTCCGTTACATAATCGCTTGCGGGGATTTCAAGCAAAACGGTGTTCCAGCCGCTTGCATCGCGCCAATAAGTTACAGGTACGTTCGTGCTGTACGATTTTTCTTCGCCTTCTACGCTGGACGTGAAGTTAATCGTCGTCCATGCTTCCACCGCGTCGTTTGCGCTGTAATCTACGGGACAGTCTACTTTGAAACGAAGACCTGCAGGGCTTGCCGTACGAATTGCCGTTGCGGAAATTTCAAAATCGCTCCAGTTGGTTTCCGCTTTTGCGTTTACGTTTGCGCCTGCGATACCTGCACAAAGCGCTGCTGCAAATGCCAAGGATGCTACTAATGTAAATTTCTTTCTCATTGCCACGTATCCTCCTTGCTATTCGCGTTGCCAGGGAACCAAACACCGTTGTCCCCTGCCGTTGCATCTTGGAATTCTGCGGACGCCGTTAAAATGTCTTCGTCTTCCAAAATGACAAACTTGAGTTCAAGAGTTTCATAATTTCTCATTTTCTATATCCTCCTCGATATAAAATTTTTTTTATTTATCTTCTCCGTATCGCTACGGATATTTTCTTGGTAACTATTTGTTTGTTGTGTTGGAGCAACACAACAAAAGGAGCGCTCCTTTTCATTTTAACGCGTACCCGCCTACCGTATTTCGACTTTTTTCAAAGCCACACGCATGAAATACGGTAGACGTTTTGGTACGCTCAAAGGAGGGTAAATAATCGCCGACTGCGCCATGAGAAGAGCGCAAGCGGATTATTTCTTAATTTCCACAAACACGGCGTCGCCTACTTTTAAGGAAAGGAGATATTTGTCGCCTTTGCCTGCTTTCACGCGGATTTTTTTACCGCGGAAATAAAACTTTTTCTTGCCCTTAGGCAAATCAACGCGTACCTGCATAGGGGGAATATGATCGAAAAGCTCGTCTTTTACGTTGCCGATATTTTCAATCATATACAGCTCCCCTGCTTCGCCCGTTTGTTTGGTTACGATCGCCACGCCCTTGTCTACCGTTACGTCGATAGGGCAAGGTGTATTTTCATACAGGTTCACCGTCCATTCGAAATCGTTGTTGGTTTTCCCTTTTTCCGTGACGATATGCGAGCTTTGATAGCTGTATTTCAGACCTACTTTTTCAAATTTTTTAATTTCCGAAAGGATACGCTTGGTATAGTGATACAGCGCTGTTTTCGAGCCGTCCAAATTGATGAACGCCGCGCCGTCCACTTCCCCCAATCCTTCCTTGTAATCAAAACTAGGTTTCGCTAAATAGGTGTAGAATGACAATTCACGCGAACCGAAGCCCATCGCCAAGTTGGTTTGCCAATACATATCGCTTTCATTGATACGGCGATTGCGTACAATACCGTCCGTTATGTGGGAAAACGATTGCAACACTGTTCTAAATTCCAAATTGCGCTTTTGACAAATTCTGCCGACAATTTGATAATTGGTAAGTGCGCATCCGTCGATGATATATTCTCTACGAAAGGCGTATTCGTCAAAAAGCAAATAATCCAAACCCGTTATCTGCGCAAAATCGTCCACGTATTTCGCATACGCCGCTATATGCTCTTCCAAGGGCACTGCTTGGCGTTCTTGCGCTACCTTATCCACCAAAACGTCTTGTACACGGGGCGTAATTAAATCTGTTTTTGCGCCGATCGGGAATAAATTACACTGCAAATCAGCATTTGGCAACACGCGTTTGAGCGAACGTACCAACTGCCCATATGCAGGAAAATCGACGTATTGCGGCTCGTCTAAAAGCTGAATACCGTAGAAGCCTTTTTCATTGCAATACGCGGAAACTCGCTCGGCAACGGCTTTATCCAGCTCCGCTTCCGATTGAAAACGCTTGCCCTCACCGATCAAATCTTTATCGCCGTTGATAAATTGCTCAAACAATTGATCGGTGACAAGCACGTGTTTACCGCCTGCTTTTAAGAAGTTTTTAAATACTTTTTGACAATTCGAGCCGTCCCAAACGCCTTTGTATTCGTTGCCCTTTTCACCGCCGCCGCGAGCTTGCAAAATATCAAAGCCGCAATCTAAATATTCTTTATAGCGTTTTACACTGCGGTGATCTTCGCCGAACGTATACGTATAGCCGTTATAATGGTGTTCGCCGTGATTAGGACAGTTATAACAATAGAAATGATAGTGTTTTCTTTGTTTTTTAGCTTGTTTCATTTACGTCAATCCTTTTACGCAAGCTATTGTTTATGCGTTGGGTTTACTTTTTAATAGGGAAGCAAATATGCAGCTTCGCCCGGCGTTAATTCCACGGCAATTTTGTTGCCTGCAGACAGTTTTTGCGGCGTGCCTACACCGTTTTTGTAAACGACAACGTGCGTATATTCGCTTGCAAACGTTACGCTCGTCGTTTGATAGGATTTGCTGCCGCGGTTCATGGTGTCCACTGTGTTCATTACCATGTACATGAAGCGGTTGTTTTCTTTGTCGTACAATTCGGTCATCATTGCGCATTCTTTATCGATGTTAACGTCCGTTACCTTTTGGAAGGTGTAATCGTTATTCACGAGCGACATATGCTGACTGTAAAAATACGTAGGCGCGTTGACGTAGCCGCGGCTACCTTGGTATTCAAAGTTGAGAATGGTAGGCGCAAATTTTTGGTTTTCCGCTATGATTTTTTGCATGAAATAGTAGATGTCCGTTTTTTCACCGGCACGCGTCATGAACGAAGCGCCGTCGATGAAAAATTCACCGTCCGTTCTATTATCCGATTTTACCCAGTAGGTGAAATAGCTGATTTCCTTAACGCCGAAGCCGATCAACATATTGTTAAGCCAACGCGCGTCCTTTTCATTGACGGTACGTTTGTTAACTTCCCCGTTCCAACGCATTGCAAACGTTTGGTTTACGATTTTTAATTGAATGCCTCTTTCTTTCGCTACCTTTGCCGCTACCTGCAACGTGGGAATATACAATTCGTTGATATACCCCGGAGTCATGGGATAATCGTCGTATTGCAGATATTCCACGCCGGGCATTACGTCCAAAAACGAGTTCAAATACTGTTCATAACGAGCAAGTATTTCTTCTTCAAGCGTGTTAAATTCTTGACCTTCTACCGGTGCGAACAATTCGTTCATTTGCCCCATCGTCGAAACGGTAGGCAACAAATTGTACTGGATGTAGATATCGGGGGCTACGCGTTTGAGCGCGCGGTACATTTGTCCGTACGATTCCACGTGCCACCATCTCGGTTCGTCGCCCAGCATCAAGCCGTAGAAGCCGGGATGGTCTTTATAGAGTTCCAAGCATTCCGCTACGTAGGCGTCAAGCTCTGCTTCGGACGCATAGGGATATTCTTCCACTTCTTCTGTTTCGGGATCGTCCACGCCGATTAAGCTGCTGCCTTTCATCGAAAGCGATTGCAAACGTTGATCATTCAAAATGGTTTTCACGCCTGCTTCGTATGCACGGTCTACGTATACGCTTTCTTGCGCCCATTTTTCTTGATCGTCAGAGTTAATAGAAACGTCGTGACCGGGCAAGTAAATGTTAAACCCGGCGTCTTTATATTCCTTAAATCTTTCCACCGTTCTGAAATCTTCGCCCATATCGATTCTTTCGCCATCCAACGTCCAGTAGCCGGGGTTGGGGCCGGAATAGGCGTATGCGTCAAATTGATGGGTATACGCCGAATAATCGGGCGCTTGCGCAAGTTTGGGATCATAACTGCTGCTACTGCTGCTGTTACCACCGCCACAAGCCGTCAAAGCAAGCGTACCCAAAGAAAGAACTATCGCTAAAACTTGTTTTATCTTCATCTTTTTATCTCCTTATTGATGCTCTGCAATTAGAAAGACCATTTAATCTCGTCTACATCCGCCCAGTCTTCGTAGATAGAGTACACTTTATCAAGCGTCGTTTGTTTGCCGAACTGTCCGTGCAAAATAATGCTGCCTTCAAAAAGATTGCCTTGTACGCCGCTCAAATCCGCATTGCCTACATCAAACGAAATACCGTTCTTTGTGAAATAAATTTGTTCTCCAGACGTTAAATTCAAAAGACATACGCCAAAAGTAATATTTGTTCCGCTGGTGCTGTAAATACCGATAATCAAGCGATAGCGATGTCCTTCCACCAATTCATTGACGCCAATATTTGTATGCGCCGCCAAACCACTGCGAATAGGTTGATTTTCCACGTCGCCCTCGCCATTTTGCATCTTGAAAGGTCCTGTGAAATTCAAACGTCCCTCTACGCCACAGGTACACGTCGTACCGTCCGTTCTAGTATAACCGTTAAACACCGTGATACCTTTACCGCTATCGGTCATATCTGCCACCGAGCGAGATCCGTCTTCGTTATACGTAACGTTCCAAGCGTCGTTCGTAACCGAACCTGCTGCAAACGTAATATACGGCATATTGTTGCCCGTAAATTCGATTACCAAATAATCGCCTGCGCCATAGTTTCCGTTGAACGCCAAGTACGACATATCGCGCGTTACGCCTTGTGCGTTGGGGTTGATATTGCCGTCTGCCGTGCTTTCGCCAAGCACTACTTTTTGGTTATCGTCCATGGATTGCATATTGTAGAACGAAACGTTGTTTTGTTGCAACCACGTAAGAGCAGCAGCCGAAACGTCCGCTACGGAAATGCTAAGCGTGTTTTGCAAGTTAACGCCGTCGTTATAGATCAGCGTATACACGCCTACCGCACTAAACGAGAACGTGTTGCCGGAAATGGGCAAGGTTACGCCGTCTTTATCTTGATAGGAAAGCGTGTATTGCGCGCCGTCTACCGTTACGATATAATCGGAAACGTTCAAAACTTGATTTACCATAACCGAACCGCTTGCCGTTGCTTTGAACTTCGATGTTGTAGGGTTAACGGTCATCGTTTTGGTCACTTCCGCATTGACGCCGTCCGTGTAGAAAAGCGTGTACGTACCGGGGCGAGCAAACGTGAACGTATCGCCTGTGATTTGCGTTTCGTTGCCTTCTGCGTCCGCATACTTGAACGAATAGGTTGCGCCGCTTACCGTCACGATATAATCGGAAACGTTCAAAACGTCGCCTACTTGTACCGTAGTGGCTACAAACGGCTTAAATTCGGAAGGACGAACGCTTGCTTTTACCGTCAGCGTTGCAGGATATTTATCGCCGTCCACAAAATGCAACGTGTACGTACCTGCCGCCGCAAAGGAGAACGTATCGCCCGTGATTTGCGTTTTATTGCCTTGTGCATCCGTATAATAGAACTCAAATTGCGCGTTTTCGGGTTGCACGTAATCCGATACGGGGAAAAGCGTGTTGGTGTACACTTCCGTTTTTGCGGTAGTCTTGAAAGAAGAAATACTTGCGTATTTGTCAATCAAATCTTCCATCGTTGCGTTTTCTTCGATGGCGTAAATTTTGTCAATCGTCGTTGTCTTTGCAAATTGACCGTGCAATGCGATACTGCCGACAACGTCCGTCAAAGGACACGTCACCGTTCTGCTATAATCGCACACTTTTGTCCCGGAAGTTAAATCGACAACGTACATACGCACTGTCAAGGTCGTGGTTTGCTGCGCCGCGCCGTCACCGACAAAGCCAACGATGACGCGGTAGGTGGATTTAGAGTTCTTGATGTTATATAAAGCTATCGGGCTGTCGCCGTCAAGGTCGAAGCGGAATTGTCCTTGCTTCGTATCGTCATACCAAGTACACTTATTCGGACCAAACATCGTCACACGCTTGGAAAGCGCACCGCCGTCGTTATAGATGGTGCCTTTCGGCGTATACATACCTGCGCCGATCACTACGCCCTTTTGCGTGGTATCGATCGTGTTATTGAACACGTTGCTTGTCACTTGATTATTAAAGAAGGAAATGAACGGCATATTGTTGCCCGTGAAATCGAACACCAAATAATCATTCAAACCATATTCGCCGTTAAACGCCAAATACGACATATTCGACGTTATACCCGTGCCATAGCCAGGGCTACCCGGATCGCCGTCGTGCGTAGACGCTTTCAAAATTACTTTATTGTCTTTTGCAGAAACAATATTATAGAAAGAAATATCGTTGTCCGCCATAAAGTCCGCCGTTGCATTGTCTACGTCGACGATTTCTATCGTCATTTGTGCGGGCAGATTTTCGCCGTCGCAATAGGTAAGCTTATACAAACCGCTTTGCGTGAACGAGAACGTGTCGCTCGTAATGGCTGTGTACACGTTGTTTTCATCGTAATAACCAAGCGTATAATTTTCATTTGTAGGTGCAATGTATTCGTCCGTTTGCAACGTTCCGCCGATACGCACAACCGTAGGCGCATCGTCTATAAATTGCGACGTGGTAAAATATTTGTCCTTCAACGCCGCCATAGACGTATCTTCTTCGATGGCGTAAATTGCATCCAGCGTCGTTTCTTTACCGTACATACCGTACAATACGATGCTACCCGTGAAATAGTTTTCAGGGAATTCGATGGAAGAATCGTTTACAATCGTTTGCGTAGCGTTGAGCAGCACTTGCCCCGTCGTCATATTAATACAATATGCGGTTATCGTCACGCTTCCAGCGTCGCCAGCCGTAACACCGAGTGCCATTCTGTACGAACAGTTGACGTTTTCTTCCTTTACCAAGTTGGTCATACCTACGCCCGAACCGCCGGAAATCGTTTCTCTAAACCAACCTTCTGCTTCCAGAGCCCAGTCCACCTTGGACACTTTATACGGTCCGTAAACACAGAAACGGTTATTGATCGACGTTTCCCAAGAAGAGAACGGTTTTCCCATACCCGTCGTCCAACCGTTAGAGAAGAGCAAGCCCTTATTTTGCGCGTCCGACGCACCCGGTTCATGGAACGGGTTATCGTTGATTTCTTCGTTAAAGAACGTGATAGCAGGCATATTGTTGCCCGTGAAATCGAACACAACGAAATCGTTAAAGCTATATTCGCCGTTGAATGCTACGTACGAAGCCATGTGACGCTCCGTAGAACCCCAAGGCACGCTCGGGCTATCCTTATAGCTGTAAATGCTTTCGTCCAAAACAATTTTGTTGTCTTTGTCCAAACGCAAAGCGTTGTGTGCGTCGATATTGTTTTCATTCATCCATGCAAGCGTTTCCGGTTCTACGTGACGAACGTTGATGGATTGTTGCAAATCAATCTTTTGCCCGTCCTGCGTTTGAATGTGGAACTTAAATACATGAGGTCCGGAATGCGTGAACGTATACGACGTGTCCTCGCTTGTGAACGTAACCGTATGCTCGCCAACGGTAACGCTGTCCATGACCATTTCCCAAGGATAGAACGATTGCGCCGCAATGTTCATATCACGGAAATAATCTTGGAACACCAAAACGTCGCCCGTATCGTATACAATGTTTACCATGGAATATTCCAAAGCTAATTTAGGCACGGTTACTTCCATTTGGAAGGAGTTTGTCCCCTTAAATTCCCCTTTTTCCACCGTATACGTGAACGTATACATACCGGGCAATTCAGGCGACCAATAGGTTTTCTTCGTCGCGTCATATTCGTAGCCGTCAGGCCCCGTAATGATGATAGAATACTCCGAATCGGTTACGTACTCAATGAAATGCTCCATAACGATGGAATCACCCAGCTCAATATCCGTTTGAATCCCTTTCAAAAATTGCGGACCTATGCCTTGTTCTTTACCGCACGCCACGCCGACAATAGACGTACCAACCGCGCAAACGGACAAAGCCGCAAGCCACCAGTGTTTTGCCTTTTTATTCATAATTCCTCCTCCAATTTTCAACATTTTCCCCTCCACGGAAGGCGCATTTGATCGCATTCCGTGGAGAAAAAGATACACATTCTCTCACCTTGCTATACTCATTTTAACATTTTACTTTACACCGCGCAATAACAAAAATCGTTATTTAATTATTGAAAATAGCTGTATTAATGTTGACTTTTCCCCAAAAAAAGTATATACTTAAGTCATGCTATACACATATACGATGCACCGATCGAAAAACGGTATTAAATTTCATCACTCCCTCTCGACGTTTGAAAACGGCGAAATTGAATTTTTAGCCCCTGAATCCCATGATTCGTTCGAGCTTTTTTTGTTACTTTCCGGTAAAGTACGCTACATTATCAATGGATATTCCTACGACGTTTCTCCGATGGATGTCGTTTTGTTGCCACCGAAAACACTTCATTCAATGGAAATTGAAAACACGGCGCCGTATGAACGTATGACATTATCCGTCAGCGCGGATTTGCTCCCGCAGTGGATTGATTACGACTTTTTCGCCGCATTTCGTAACGCACAGGCGTTCACCTACATTATCCCCAAAGAATATACACAAAAATTTAATTTAGATAAGCACTTCAAAAAAATTGCGCAAACGGCTTCCAAAAAGCAACTGCATCAAGATGCCAACATGTTGCTAAAAATCATCCCCCTTTTGACGAAGCTGTCCGATTGCACGGAAGAAATGCTTACATCTGCCACCCCTACCAATATTTCCCAGAGCAGGCAAAACAATCAACTTATACATGCTTGCCTGCAATATATCAATGAAAACGCTATGCAACCACTTACCGTACATGATTTGGCGAAAAAGTTCTATTTGAGTACGTCGCACATACAACATATCTTTAAGAAACAAACAGGCGTTACCGTACAAACGCATATCCTAAATCAACGCATGCAACTTGCGCAAAAACTGCTTTTTAAAGGGTATTTACCCCAAATGGTGGCAACTATGCTTGGATATAAATATTATTCCACCTTTAACTACCATTTCAAAAAACGGTATCACGATAATCCCAAGTGTTTTGCGCATATTCGTGACGATGTTATCAATAATTTCCCCCAAAAACAACCGCTAATCAAACCTAAAAAAGATACGTAACATTTCTTACAAATCTACCGTTTTTTCAACGTGCGTTCCTACAATTTCAATCGGCGGTTGATTGGGTAAAATTAACGTAGCTTTGGTATTTTCCGGCAAGCGTATTTCCGCATGGAATACGTTTGCTTTCTTTTTCCACTTAAACGCAATCCCCCCGTTTCTCGTCGACGTTTCACACGCGCAATTTTCCGCATAGAAATAGGGTTTTAACACTACCTTATCATAGGCGATGCCTGCATTTTGCAATCCCGCGACGTTTCTTATCATCCAGTTGAGTACATCCGCATACATATGATGATTTCTCGACGAACCGCCGTTGAATGCTTCCCAAAGCGTCGTCGCACCTTGGTTTTTCCAATCGCCATAAGAGGGGAAATCGTATCTGTCCACCGTCTTCAATGCAACGTCGGTATAGCCGTATTGAGAAAGTGCATTTAACAGCGCCTTCATACCCAAAATACCCACGCCGAATACGTAGTTATCTTCTTTGAGCTTCGCCACTAATCTATCGGCAATTTCTTGTGCCTGCTCTCCGCGCACGATGTCAAAATACAACACGATAGCAAGCGCACCTTGTCCGTTATTATCAACGTTATCACCGTCTACATATTTATCCAAAATCGCTTGGCGCGTTTCTTCCGCTTCCTGTTCGTATATTTCCGCCTGCTTATCTTTGCCTTTCATTTTGGCAATCAACGCCATAATTTTTTGCATTTGGTAATAATAGCAAGAATCCGACAATTCGTTGGCCATACGCGTGTGTAAAAATCTGCCTGCGTCAGTAAACAACCAGTCCGCCAAACCAAAGCATACCAAACCGTTATTTCTATGATATTTCACGTACTCTAAATATTTCTTCCCAACGGGGTAAACTTGTAACAGCACGCTTGCGTCGCCCGTTTCTTTATATAATGTATATGGCAAGTAGAACAACGCGCAGTCCCACGCAGGGCCGCAACCCCAGTTGTATCCCCAGCCGCCCGACGGTACGACACAGGGCACTTGTCCGTTGTCGCGTTGCGCGTCTGCTAGATCGTTTAAGAATTTTTGATACAGCTTTTTCGTTTCAAAAAGATATACGGCGTAATCGCTGGAAATCGCGGCGTCGCCCGTCCAGCCGTTCTTTTCACGGTGCGGACAATCTTCTATAAATCCGTGTACGTTGCTCAAAAACGATTGTACACCTGCGTTGTAAATCCATTGTAACAATTCGTGATCGCAAGAAAAGCTACCCTTAAACTGCAAATCAGTATGTACGAAATACGCCGTCAATGCAGACACGGGTGGTTCATTTTCACACCCGATAAGTTCTACGTATTGAAAACCGTGATAGACAAATTGCGGTTTCCAAGTTTCCACGCCGTCCCCTTTGAAGGTGTATTTATCCACTTGGAAAGGAAAATCGTCGCTTAACAAATCATTTTGCACCCAAAGTTCATTATCTTCCACGCGTTCGGCATAATGCAATTCCACCGTTTGCCCGTTTTCACCTTGCAGACAAAGCTGAGCGTACCCTGCCATATTTTTGCCGAAATCAAAAATCCAGCCGCGTTTGGATTTCCAAACCTTTACTGCCTGCAAACGTTCGCATTCACGGATAGGCGAAATTTGCATTTTTTCAAGCTTACCGCCCGTGGGATTTGTCATAAATACCGTTTCCCAAGCGCTATCATCGTACCCGATTTCCGTCCAATTATCTTCCTTGCGCGCGTCGTAATATTCCCCCGTGCGAAGCGCGTTATGCACCGTAGGTCCGTTCGTAGATACACGCCATGTTTCGTCACTCACGCATACCGTTTCGGCTTGGTTATTTACAATTTCAAAAAGTGCTTTGGGCGCGTCGCGCCAAGTCGCTTGTGCGTGCATCCAAACCGTCCACGTCGTTTGATTGTAAAAACCGTCCCCCAAGCGAATCGCCACTACGTTTGTGCCCTTTTGCAAAAAATTCGTCACGTCGTATTCCACGTAAAACGCACGCTTATCGTACGCCGTAAAAGCAGGCGAAAGCACGTCGTCACCCACTCTTTTGCCGTTAATATACAATACGTAGCAACCCAAACCGCAAATACGGCAGGTGTATTTCCCCGATTTTTCCTGCAATTCAAATTGACGGCGAAGCTGCACGGCAGGGCTTACGTACCCCGTCGTTTTTCGACCCACACGGTCCGCCGCAATCCATTTTGCCGTTTCAAATACTTTTCTCATAACCTTTCTCCTTATTCCACGCGCGCATTATTGCGTTATTAGTTTATTATACTCTCTCTATTTAAGGCGCGCAATAACGAAAATCGTTACTTATTTACTGAAAATCGCTGTCTTATCGTATATCGTCTATACAATCCGCTTTATTTATAACGAAATAAGCAAACAGTGAATTTGCCCAAGCAAACCACGCTCTTGAATATTGCGTGTCGTCGTCTTTATGTACCGATTCGTGCATATAACCCGTGCCGCCCGTAGAAGCAACCACCATTTTCAAACAACTGTTGATTTCTTTGCGATTGTCACTGGTCAACGCCTGCATAACCAGCGCTATCGGCCAAACGAACTGATCGCGCGTGTGGGGACTGCCTATCCCCGTGAGTATGCTTCCTTCAAAATAAAACGAATTTTCTTTGCTTAAAAGCAAAGCGCGTGTGTTTTGGTATACTTCTTGATTGATGAACGGATATTCATAATACGGCATAGACAAAAGGTTGGGAACGTTTGCATCGTCCATATAGACGTAATTGCCCAAGCCGTCCGTCTCAAACGCGTAAATTTTCTTGCCGTTTCTTTCCACGATTGCACAAGTGTCCAGCCCTGCCTGCACTTGCGTATATAACGCCTTGCACGCTTGACTGCGTTTTTCATCACCCAAATCGTTGAATATTTTTTCCAGCTGTACCATAACGGAAACGATAAACATATTGCCGGGGATATAATATCCGTACGTACATTTATCGTCGCTTGGGCGATACCCTGACCAAACCAAGCCGTTTACCTTACAGGGTGAGCCTTTTCCACACCAATGTCTTTGTTCTGTACCGGGAATTTCATGATAATACTCGCTATTTTCCGCATGGTTTTGTTCAACTTTGAATACCTGCAAAATTCTATCAAACGCTTGCATAAACAAATCGTCGAAGCAGGTGGTATCCCCCGTTTCACGATAATATTTACAAGCAAGCCAAAGCGGATAGCAAAGGGAATCCAACTCAAATTTTCTTTCCCAAACCCAAGGGGATTGTTTATCCAAATCATACGCGTGCCCGTTACCGTTTGCTTCACGGTTGAACGCGTTTGCGTACGCATCGATTAAAACGTAAGAAAATTGCTTTTTGAGTAAACCTTTGATCAGTTTTTGTACGGACGTACATTCTTTTGCAAAATACAAATATTGCAAAACCTGCGCACTGGAATCTCTAAGCCACATCGCAGGAATATCGCCCGTAATGACAAACGCCGAACCGTCGTTTTCAAAAAACGTCGTCGTTTCAATCGTGTTAAAAAAACATTTGTGGAATACTTCTTTTAAGCTTTCGTCTTTTATGCGTTTTTCAAAATGCGTAACCGCCTTATATAAATCGTTAAACAGATGCACGTTCATTTTTGCGTTAATGCTACTTAAGCGCAATTTTTCGTTAATTATTAAATCCATATTATTTACCCTAATGTACTCTATTTTCCTATCAAATTAGGATTTTCCCATAGTACGCTTTTATTATATCACAGCCAAAAACGGTGTGTCTTGCGTATTCCATAAAAAAACGTGCGATTTTTATAAGTCTCGCACACCAGTTTTTGGTATAAATAAGAAAAACTCCCTTTTTTACGGCAAAAACCACCAAAAAGGGAGCACTATTTTATGATTGAAGGATTATTAAATTAGCATTTTCTAAAATTCGCAGGTGTTGTACCCACCAGTTTTTTGAATACTGTATTAAAATGACTTAAACTGGAAAAACCGATTTTGTTGGAAATATCCACGATGCCAAGGTTTGTATTTTTCAATAAACCGCAAGCGTAATCAATTTTCTTTTGTGTGAAATATTTCACGAAAGACGTATGGTAATATTTTTGAAAGGCTTGCGTTACAATAGGTTGCGAATACCCCGACAGTGTGTACAGCTCCGAAATGGGACTTTCATAATATTCGGGCAAGCAAACCTTGTCCACAAAGTTAGTCAGCCACGACGGACATTTTAACGCGTCTATATTTTCGTTGCCGCGGCGAAGAAACACGTAAAAAATTTCATTTAATAAATGATACAACGCAATTTTGTATGCGTTTTTGTCTTGTTGGTGTTGCAACGCTTCGTGCACCAACTTATCAATATGCAAAAATTCCGCATCCGATAAGGTGATCGTATGGTTCTTAAAAACGTCCTTGTTGAGCGCCGTGCCGAAATATTCGCACAAATTTAGATATACGTTTGGCAAAAAACCGATATTGATATGCGTTGCGCCGTGCATCGCTTCAATGGAGTGCACGTCTTCGGGAGTTATAAAAAACGCTTGTCGCTTTTTAAGGTTCTTCGGCGGCTCATCATTCAAAAAATGCACGATTGTGCCGCGATTGCATATCGCAAATTCATAATAATCGTGCCCGTGCGTTCCTGCTAACTTATCCAGCCAAATATGCAAATCAACGTCCAAATCGGGGGTATATTGTCGAAAATTTCTTATTCCTACCATATCACACTCCTTATTTTCTACTCATATTTTTGCAAAGAATTGTTATATTCAGCTTGATCATATTATAGCACAATTTTTTACACATGTCAATATCTTTTATAAAATTCGCAAATTTACATATAAAAATAGAACACATCACGATAGATTTCTCTAAAATGATGTGTTCCACTTTTTTGTTTTTAATTTTTCGCGATTTGATTTTTACAATGCTCTATACGAACTTATAAAATCGCTAAAAGCCTTATAAATAAAGGCTTATTTCATTGCTTCTTCGATAGCAACTGCGCAAGCAACCGTCATACCAACCATCGGGTTGTTACCTGCACCAATCAAGCCCATCATTTCTACGTGTGCAGGAACGGACGAAGAGCCAGCAAATTGCGCGTCGGAGTGCATTCTGCCCATCGTATCCGTCATACCGTAGGATGCAGGGCCAGCCGCCATGTTATCGGGGTGCAACGTTCTACCCGTACCGCCGCCGGATGCAACCGAGAAATATTTTACGCCGTTTTCAACGCACCATTTCTTGTACGTACCTGCAACGGGGTGTTGGAAACGCGTGGGGTTGGTGGAGTTACCCGTAATGGATACGCCTACGTTTTCAAGCTTCATGATAGCAACGCCTTCGGATACGGAATCCGCACCGTAGCATTTCACTTTTGCTCTATCGCCGTCGGAGAACGCTTTTTCATAAACTACCTTTACCGTTTCCGTAGCGTGGTCAAATTCCGTTTCAACGAACGTGAAGCCGTTGATTCTGGAAATGATATACGCAGCGTCTTTACCCAAACCGTTCAAAACAACGCGAAGGGGTTGTTTTCTTACTTTGTTAGCGTTAAGCGCGATAGAAATTGCGCCTTCTGCAGCCGCGAAGGATTCGTGACCGGCAAGGAAGCAGAAGCATTCCGTTTCATCGGACAAAAGCATTGCGCCAAGGTTGCCGTGGCCAAGACCTACTTGGCGGTTTTGCGCAACCGAACCGGGGATACAGAACGCTTGCAAACCGATACCGATTGCAGCAGCCGCGTCGGAAGCTTTCGTGCAACCTTTCTTGATAGCGATTGCCGAACCTACCGTGTATGCCCAAACTGCGTTTTCAAAACAGATAGGTTGTCCTGCGCGCACGATTTTATCACAGTCAACGCCTTTTTCAAGGCAGTTATCTCTACATTCTTCTACGGACGAAATGCCGTTTTCTTTCAACACGTCGTTGATTTTATCGATTCTTCTTTCGTAACCTTCAAATAATGACATTTGCTTGTCCTCCTATTACTCTTTACGAGGGTCGATAAACTTAACCGCGCCCT